>JACMJL010000100.1 GCA_014380625.1 Clostridiaceae bacterium | reverse complement strand
TTAATCTATTATATAGCTGAAAATGTAAAATAAAAATTAAGACAGCCGCTTTAGGACTGTCTTTTATCATAGAATAGAATATTGCTTCACTAGTTACTTTAGGCATCTTCAAAAAAATAATAAGACAGCTTATGGTCTATTTTGCTCTATACTTCATTGTGACAACCATTACATAGCATAACTATGCTATGGTTATTTCGATTAGCTATTCTAATAAAATTGTTTTTTTTATTTCTTCAATAATATTTTCAATTAATTCCTGGATGCTCATTTCTTTAGTACCAGGAATATAGATTCCATGCATTTTAAGGGGAATAAGGTATTTTGGACATTCTAAATTAAATATAGCCTCAGCTATGACCGGAGTTATCTCACCTTTTATTCCCCCAGGTAAAATTATTCCAATTGGTCCTATAATGCAATCATAATCTTTAGAATTTAAAAAATCAATTATATTCTTTTCACCAAAAATTGCTTCAGTAGCTCCCGCTTTAAACATATTTCTGGAAGCATAAGAATTACAACCAAGAGCATAAATAAAAGCTATTTCCTTAAGTTGAATTTTTAAACTTGAAACTATAGTCTTTCCAAGTCCACCACCTTGACCGTCAATTACTGCTATTCTCATTGTTTCACCTCGAAAAAATAATTTAATTTCATTATACCTTAAGCCCAGCACAGGAACAATTATAAAATATTTATAATTTACTTTCAAAGTTTATAATAAGAAATGAGATATTTGAAGTTTTAGTAATGTATGGTAAAATCGTAATTGAAGATAAAATTTAGGGAGGTAGAAATTATGATTCCTTCATTATTCATAGCCCATGGTGCGCCATCAATTGTAATTGAAGAGAATGAGTTTACTGATTTTTTGAAAAGGTTAGGAAGTGAAATACCAAAGCCAAAGGCAATTGTAGTATTTTCTGCTCATTATGAGGGACAAAAGCAAAGAATAGGAGCCGTTTCTGGACATTATGAGATGATTTATGATTTCTATGAATTTCCTGAAGAAATGTATTATATACAATATGCTGCTAAAGGGGATAGAAATATTGCTGAGAGAATAAAAAAAATATTTGAAGAAAATGGAATTGATAGTAGTCTCGATAAGACGAGAGGTATTGATCATGGAGCTTGGACAATACTAAAGCTCATATTTCCTGAAATAGATATTCCGGTAATAACACTTTCTCTTAATCCCTTTCTACCACCAGAAGAACAATACAAGATTGGAAAGGCTCTTTCTAGTTTAAAAAAAGAGGATATTCTTATCATCGGGAGTGGTGGAATAGTCCATAATCTTTCAGAAGTCAGAGAAGATACTAGTAAAACAGAAGATTGGGCAGTTGAATTTGATGATTGGATTAATGATAAAGTTAAGGGGTGGGATTTAAAACAATTATTTAGATATGAGGAGCTTGCGCCAAATTCTAAGAGAGCAGTTCCAAGGCCAGAACACCTTGTAACCTTGTTTTTAGCCATGGGAGCAGGGGATGAGAAAAGAAAAGCCACACTGTTACAACGAAATTTTGTATTGGGTAATTTATCTTTGAGTTGTATGAGATTTGAGTAGAAAAATGGTGTTAACTTTCTAAAAAAGAGAGTTGTTTTTAGCTTTAAATGTAGAAATACCTTGATTAAAATCAGGTTTAGCTTTATATTTAGATTAAATATAGAATTGAAGATTTAATTATAAAATTTCAATAAAGGAGAGTGGAAAATATGGATAGCTTGAAAAAAAACAAGAAGGCTTTGCCGGTTAATGAATTAAAAATAGGTATGATCATTGCAGAAAAAGTTTACTCAGAGCAAACTGTATTGATTAATCGAGGAGTAGTAGTAACTGAAACTATAATTAATAGATTAAAGAGTAAGTATATTTACGATAACATAGAGGTTTTTACTGAAGAAGATGGGGAAATTGATTTTATAGGATTAGTAAAAGAAAAAACTGTAGAGGAAATAGAACAAACATTTAAAGCACTATCATTTAATGTGGAGAGTATATTCGAAAGTATTTCTATAAAAGGTATTGCTGATATTGAAGAGATTCAACAGTTTGCTAAAAAAATTCAAGGGGAATTGAACTCTGCAAGAACTATAATTAAGGATATTGTACTTCAGGGAAGTGGCGAGGATGCAATTTATAGGCATTCAGTAAATGTGGCTGCATTAAGTTCAATTCTAGGCAAATGGTTAAATTTAGATGATGAAGAAATTAGAGATTTAATCTGTGCAGCAGTCTTACATGATTTTGGAAAAACAAAAATTGATAAAAATATTTTGAATCAAGCGGGAGAATTGAATGGAAATATTTCAAAGGAAATGAGGAGTCATCCTCTATTAAGTTATAATATATTGAAGTCAATTCCAAATTTAAAAAGTTCAATTGCTGAAGGAGTACTTAGTCATCATGAAAGATTAGATGGTTCAGGTTATCCTAGAGGATTAAAAGATGATAAGATTAGTGCTTTTGCTAGAATAATTGCTATAGCTGATACTTTCGATGAGTTTAATTCTACAAGACTACATAGTATCGCTAAAGGACCTTTTAAGGGTCTTCAGTTAATTCAACAGCAGAGTTTTGGCCAGTTAGATTATGAATATAGTAAGGTGTTTCTTGAGCATTTGATTAACTTTTATATCAGTGAGAACGTGCTTTTAAACAATAATAATGTAGCTAAAATAATTCAGATAGATATAAATGACCTAGAAAGACCATTATTGTTAGATGACCAAGGGTTTGTAGATTTAAAAAAGAAATCAAATATAAGTATAGATAAATTACTTCTATAAATCTATTTAATCATAAAACATTTGTAACTTATTGATGATTTGGGATTGAAAATATGATATTATAGAATAATATGAATATTTAAAGTTATAAAATATTTTTAAGGAGTGATTAATATGGATAGTTATGTTTGCACAGTTTGTGGTTACGTGTATGACCCAGCAATAGGAGATTCTGAGGGTGGAATTGCACAAGGAACTAGGTTTGAGGTAATACCAGCAGGTTGGGTCTGTCCTTTATGTGGAGTTTTAAAATCTGAATTTGAAAAAATCTAATAAAATTTAAATTCTGTAGGGCTAGTACCTACAGGATTTTTTTAAAAATATGAATTTAGAGAATTATGAAACAATTTGTCATACTACTATATAATAATTACTATTGACAAATCTAATTAAGTATAGTATTATATTAATATAAACATAAGAAAAAATTTCTTATCATATTATACGCAAATTCTTAAACTAAAAGGTATGGCCCCTAAAGAAATAATAAATGTTAGTATACATGATTAGTGGGGTGAGAATACTAAAAAAGCGAGTCTTTACTCTTTGCTAGTAGAGAAATTTATAACAAAAATTTATAATTTCTCAAAATCAAAAAAAAGTTAGTAAACCCATTTTCTGGTAATTGCAACATGATCTCCATTGAGATCGGCGAGAAGCCATATAATCAATTATTTAATATAAACTTTACTTGAAATAAAGTTTAGAAATAGGTTTACCCGTAAAATTAAGTTATTTGATTTTAATTTAACATTAGTCAAAAGCTTATCCTTTATGAGCGGGAATTCGGTTTAAGGAGAAAAGCTATTGGAAGAAACAATTTTAAAAGATAGAAGTTAGGAAAGCTCAGGTTGAGCAAATGAAACCTAACTTCTATTTTTTTTCGTCTTTTAACCTTACTATTAAAAATCATGGTATAATTAATTAAGGTATCTTCTTTTGGAGGCCTTAATGATAATTTGGAACGCAAGGAGAAGAAGTATGTTAAACAAAAGCAAAATAAAGCCACTTAACCTGTTAGAAATAATATTAATATTAATTTTAATTATGCTTGTAAGTGGAATTTTTTATTTTATTAATAACTATTTTAAAATCAATATTTTTCTGTATAATGCTATAATATGTTCATTAATAGTACTAACAATATTTGTTGCAACTATAGCTATATTTCAATTTGTTAAACTTAAATATGTGGAAGCTGTAAAAGTAGAAGTGAAAGTTGAACTGGATAACTATAAAACGAAAATAGGTAATAAATTACTCGAGGCAAATACTAGAATAGGTTACTTTGAAGTAGAATACTCAAAGAAATTAAAGAAAGTTACAAGAGATTACTTAATAAAAGCTAAGGAAATTGAAGATATAAAGAAAGAATTATCAGAAAAGATTATGGAAATTGATAGAAAAACTGCAGAGTTAGAAATTGAGACTTGTTTGATTAAAGTTGAAAAATTGGATTTAGAGCATAGAATGGTGATGTATAAAAGAATACTTAAGTTAAATGAAATCTATCCTGAAATCTGTGAAGATAAAATTCTTAAGGAAATCTATTCCTTTGTAAAAAATCCTGCATAAAAGGTACTGTTTAATTATATATTTTAACTGAAGAAGGGACTCTCTTAAAATAAGTTATTTTAAGAGAGTCCCTTTTAAATATTCTTTATATGCTTTCTATTAACTTCATTATACTAATTTCTTTGTAGTAAGTAATTGTCTTTAATTCTTTCTCAGTAATTAACCCATCAATAATAATTATATTTTGGATATCCACCATTTTGAAAATTTTAGTATCTTGATTATAAGCATCACATACTTTAAGACTTAAGGTTCTGTCCTGCTTGTGACCAGTTTTAATGAGAAATAGAACATTTTCCTTTAAATCAGAGATATCTTGATACTTATCGAAGTCTTCAGTGAAAAGTAATGTCTTAACAAGGTCCTTTCTTATATCCCTATTAATAATTACAATAGTATTATTATGATTGATGAGATATTCTGATATAAAACTCACTAATTCTTTCTTAGAGTGAAATAGTTGTTCGTTTGCCATTTAGTTTACCTCCCACAAAAAATGTAATACATATTTTCTTTATTAAAATTATAGGGTAATTACATCTTTTAGTCAAATTGCTTATGAGGAGGGTTTATTTAACAATATGCTAATTCTTGTAATTTCATTTTAGTAATTTCCTTATAGTAGGTGATGCTATGAGCTTCATCATCTGTAATTAACCCATCTGTAAGTAATATATTATCTATATCTATCATTTTAAAAGCTTTAGTCTTTTGATTATGTGCATCACAAATTTTAAGGCTTAAATTTTTTTCCTCTTTATCTCCACTTTTAATTAAAAAAAGTACATTTTCTTCTGAGTCAGAAAGATCTTTAAAATTATTAAAATCTTCATTTACCAGTAAGGATTTAATTACATCTTTTCTTACATCTTTTCTAATAATAGCAATAGTATTATCGTGTTTTATCAGATATTCTGAGATAAAACCTACTAATTCTTTTTTTGATTGAAATAATTGTGTGTTTGACATTCTTATTACCCCCTGAATTAATAAAAAATATTATTAATATGTATACATTATATTGTATATTAATACAATAATCAATAGTCTTTTAAAATAAGTTTCAGTAGTATGGATAAGTATTTGCAACTGTGGGGATGATATGGGTAGTTGTTTGAAGCAAAACATATTATAATTGAGTTTTACGAATGAATAAGTATGCAAAACACATAATTAGTTTTATCAAAAAATAAAGTATGATAGTTGAGGAAATAGAGCAATATAAATAACGATATTATAAAAAGATTATAGAACTATAGGAGAAAGAATTATGGGAAATTGGGGTTTTAAAAAAATATTGTTATTTTTATGTCTATATATAATTCTCAACTTTATATGTCTACCTTCCTTAAAGGTAAAAACTGCCTCAGTAAGTACACCTAAAATCATATTTTCAGTAATTAGCGATATTCATATTGGCGGATCTGGGTCTGAATTAAAATATAAAGAAACCTTAAGACAGTGTGAGGAGCTGTACTCTAACTATGATGCCATCGCCTTGGTAGGTGATATAACTAACCAAGGAAAAGAAAAACAGTATGAAACTTGTATGGAAATATTAAAATCAGAAAAGTCAAAAAATGCAGAAATAATTGTGTCTATGGGAAATCATGAGTATAAAGGAGAAGAGTCAACAGATAAGGAGTCTGAAGACCGTTTTGTTAAAGAAACTGGTATGCCTGGGGTCTATTATGATAAATGGGTAAAGGGATATCATTTTATAGTTTTATCCCCTGACAATGGTACAGATTCAAAGTGTTATGAAGGACAACTTAAATGGTTAAATAATAAATTGAAGGAGAAGGAAGAAACTAACAAACCAATATTTGTATTTTTGCATCAACCATTTCCTAATACAGTTTATGGAAGTAATACTTGGGGTCAAGTGGGTAGGTATAAAAAAGTATTTTCAATTCTAAAAGCTCATCCTCAGGTTGTTTTTTTTTCTGGGCACTCACACTATTCTTTAGAACATCCGAAAACAATGTATAAAAAGGGCTTTTCCATGTTTAATACAGGGGCTATATATTATATTATGGCTGAGGATGATAAACATTGTAATTATCAATTAAATCAAGGGTTATTTGTTGAGGTTTATGATAAAGAGGTAATAGTCAGATGTAGGGAATTCTCAAAACACCAGTGGATAGGAAAAGTTTATACTGTAAAGCTTTCTTGAAGATTCCTTATATTAAGTTCTCTTTCATTTTTTCAAAGAGAGAATTTAAAGGTTTTATTATGCTATTAGTTAATAAAATAGAGAAAATAATTGAAATTACAATAAGTAAGGCAACAATACTTATTAGATCAACCAGCACATGATTAAATTCCATATATAAAGGTGTAATAGGGACAATAAAAATCAAGGCTTCCTCACTATTATTTATAGAGTTATAGATAATAAGAAAGTTTTTATCAGAAGAAATAATATGTGTGTTTTTATAATTATTATATTTGTTTAACTCACTGATTAGTTTAGAGTTATTAGTATCAAAATATCTAGAAGGTAGAATTCCGGTTTCCTTAGAGGAAAGATACACCTTAGTGTTCTTTGAGAAAGCCTTTGTACTTGAAATTAAGTCAACAATGCTATTTGGATTTGTATCAATGATTAAATAGCCAATTAAATTTTTATTTGGATCAAAAAGCTTGGTAAAGAAAGATAACATACCATACTTTTCTCTATAAGAGGATTGAGAATAGTATCCTGCAATATTTTTATCTCTTAAAAACCAAAAGGATGTTTTTGAAGAATGTAAAAAGTTATTAATTGGAGGGGTTTTCGTTAGATCCTCAATACTGGGTGGTGCAGAAATATTTTCAGATATATAAGGATTACTTTGAGAATCAAAAAGCATTACCCCCATAATGTTTTGGCTCATCATTCTTATACTATTTAAGGATGCTTTAATTTTCTCAGTAGTTTTTTCATCAGAACTAGGATGTTTTAATGCCTCAATAATTAAAGGGTTTGTAGATACGATCTTAGCAGATTCTTCAATAAGTTTCTCATAGGCTGCTGCATTATCAATATTTTGAGTTGAATTTCGTAACGAAAGATCAATAAAGTTATAATATATGATAGTTTTAATAGCTAAATAAGAAATAATACCAGTAATTAGACAACCTAAAATAAATATTGATATAACAATCTTTTCAATTTTATATTTAAGTTTTTTGAACATAAAACACCTCATAAATTTAAAATGTTTACATATTTGGAATAAATGGTAATATTAGTATATCAAATACCAACTTGAAATAAAATAATTTAACCGGGGGATTTTTATGAAAAAGAAGAAAAATATTAGTTTATTTATTTGTTCTGCAATTTTTGTAACATTATTAAGTGGATGTGAAAGTAAGGCTTCTGTAAGTTCTAATGTTGATGATCTTATGGTAGGAACACCAAAATCTGTAACCTTAGATGTGGGAATATGGGCAGCTGATAATGATGCACCTGGACAAGCAACCTGGTCAGCATATAGGAAAAAAATGAAAGAAAAGTACCCTTATATAACCCTTAAGGGTGACTATTATGACTATTCTCCAGAAACATTTTTACCAAAAGCTGAAAGTGGGCAATTACCTACGATTTATAAGGCCTGGTTTACAGAATCAGGTAAGATTATAGCAAATGGTTACTCTTCAGATATCACTGAATATATGGAAAAGTATAATTATGATAAATCTGTTGATCCAAACGTAGCGAAAATTGTTATGAAAGATGACAAATGGTATGCTGTTCCAATAGATGGATATTCATTGGGTTTATATATTAATATGAATTTATTTAAACAAGCTGGGCTAATTGATGATATGGGACTTCCTAAGTATCCAAAAACCTTTGAGGACTTAGCATTAACTGCTAGAACTATTAAACAAAAAACAGGAAAAGCTGGAATGTTTATACCTACAAAAGATCATGTTGGTGGATGGCATTTTACAGCGATAGCCTGGGCTTTTGGCGCTGAATTTGAGAAACAAGAAAATGGGAAAATGGTAAGTGGGATGAATAGCCCAGAGGCAGTTGCAGCTCTTCAATATGTTAAGGAGCTAAAATGGAAATATGATGTATTATTGCCTAGTGCACTGCTAAGTTGGGGAGATTGGATAAAGAATTTTGCTACTGATGAAGTCGGAATGGTTTTAGGGGCACCAGATGCACTTAATAATCCGGTTAATGATTATAAAATGAGTAAAGATGCCATAGCAATGGCTCCATTTCCAAATGGACCCAAAGGGCAATATTCATTAACTGGAGGTAATGCATTCTTTTTAGCACCTAATGCAACAAAAGATCAGATTGACGCAGCCTTCAAGTTATTTGAGGTTATGGGTTATTCACCAAAATCTGATGCAGACACAATGGCCGGTACAGAACAAGGTCTTAAGGACAAGGTTGCTAAAAATGTACCAGCAGGTTTACAGGGTTTACCTATTTATACAAATAAAGATCGTGTAGATGCAGAGACTACACTTAATAAGAAATATATGAATGTAAATTATGATCTCTTTAAGCCTTATTATGAGGGAGCTTTTAAATCAATTAAAGCAGAAGAACCATACAATGCTCAAGATATGTATGCACTCTTTGATACTTGCATTCAAAATGTAATAACTGATAAAAATTCAGATCCTAAGGCATTACTTGATAAAGCATCAAGTGATTTCCAAACAAAGTTCTTAGATAAAATAAAAGTGAAATAATTAATCAAACTAAAGGCTTATACTATAGTTATAATGTATAAGCCTTTAGTTTTATTTCCACCATAGTTCCTTGATTTTTAGAACTTAGTATTTTTACACCATATTTTTCACCATACTCTAGTTTTATTCGTTCATCAACATTTCTTATACCATATCCGCTATAGTTTTTATCCTTTTCCGCTTGAGAAAACAATTTATTTGTGTCAAAACCAACTCCGTCATCAATAACTTGGAGAATTAGATCATTTTCCTTTTTATACCCATTGATTTTAATATGGCCTTTATTTTTAGTGATTAAGCCGTGTTTAATGGCATTTTCTACAAAGGGTTGTAGAGTAATTTTTAATATTTTGCTATAAAGAATACTTTGATCTATGTTGAACTCTATATCGAATTTTTCTGGGAACCTTATCAACTCTATAGTTACAAAACTTTCAACTAACTCAATTTCCTCCTGGACAGTAATAAATTTATCCCCCTTATGAAGGCTAATTCTGAAAAATTTAGATAAAGCTAATACTAGGGTCTCAATATCCTTTTGTTTTTTTAATTTTGCAATCCAACCTATAGCATCTAAGGTATTATATAAAAAATGTGGATTTATCTGAGCCTGCAGAGCAATTAATTCTAGTTCTCTTTGCTTTTCTTTTTCCTCACTGTTAGCCTGAATAAGGTTACTTATTCTAGTAATCATTTCATTGTAGGATTTTTCAAGGTCCCATATCTCATCTCCTGATTTATTTAATAGTGAGATATCAATAATATTATTTCTGCCAAAATCTTTTAGCTTATATTTTAAGGATCTTATAGGCCCTACTATTCCAGAGGAGATCTTTAGTGATAATACAATGGCAACAATGGACATTAAAAAGCCAATTGCTAATACATAATAGTCAATTTTCTTCATTATTTCAAAAAGTGTATTTTGAGAAATAATACTTACAAAGTTCCAATTACAGTTTAATCTATTCAATTTATTGTTGAACTTACTAATAGCAATAATTGAGGTTTGACCATCAAACTTTGTTGAATAATGTTCAAAGGGTTTACTGGTATCAAAATACGTGTGGTCAAGAATAATATTGCCTACTTTAGATTTGTCTCCATGAGAAATTATTTGATCTTCTGCAGAAATTATAAAAGAATATCCAAAATAAGGGGTCTTTTGATTATAGATATCAAATAAAGCACTTTCTTTTATATATATAATCAAGGTCCCAAGCTTATCACTGGTAAAAAAGTTCCTATACTTCTTGCCAAATTGTAAATAAGAATTATTATTCATATCTTTAACTACTGGGCCCCAAGTTACTAAATCCTTATTTTTACTTATTGTGTTTAGAAAAAGATTATCAGGTTTTTGAAAGGTATTATCATCAAAAATATAATTAAAGGTTTGGCTGTCATCAGTTACTATGGCAATTTCACCTATACTCCTTGTATCAATGGCAGACTCATCTAATAATTTTTTTAGCAATTTTTTCTTTTCTTCATAGTTTATATTTTTGTCATTCAAAAGATTATATATATTATCGTTAATTTCAAGTCTAATGGCAAGAGCATTAATGTCATCAAGCATGAGCTCAACACCAATTCCAACCTCATCTTGAGTAACCTCTAGATAATTATATAAATACTTTTCAATTAAGAACTGAGAAAATAACTTAGAGGAGTAAAGTAATATTGTACTAAACAAGATTATACCTGCAACTAGAGAGATAACTAGCCTGGAACGAATATTTAATTTTCTTAAAACTACAATAAACATAGAAATCGCCCCCTAGCGCTATAATTCATATTTTATGTAGTCTGTGGGGGTAATGCCGGTTATTTTTTTGAAGATTTGGCTAAAATATTTCACATCTCCATAGCCTACATTCTTACTAATTTCATAAATCTTTAATTTAGGGTTTTTTAATAACTCTTTAGCCACGAATATCCTGTAATCTGTAAGACATTCATTAAAGGTTTTACCTAATTCATGTTTGAAAAGATGCATTAGGTAAGAAGGGCTGATATAAATGGCTTTAGCTGTAATTTCAATACTAATATCCTTAGAATAATTTAATTTTATAAATTTAATGGCATCTCTTATCTCTCTTCTATAACCCATTGAATCAATTTCTTTTATAAAGTTTACACTGCTGTTCCCCGGTAAAATTTTATATTTAGAAGCAGTAATTGCATCATTATAGGATTTATTAATAGATAAAATATCATGATAACAATTTCCGATTCCAATTGAAATGGGATAATTATATTTATTTTTTAATCTCTCTGTTATTTCTATACAAAAGCTTTTAATAATATCTACTGCGTTTAAAAGTGTTTCATTTAGATGGAGTATAATCACATATTCATCTTCAGTTTTGCTAAATACAATGCCTTTGAAGATAGAGTTAATTAGAAGAAGATCTGAGATATGAGTTTTAATAGCAGCTTTAAAATTTGATAATACATCTAGAGATAATTGTTTTGAAACAAAAGAAAATTCATCGATTTTTACAGTTAATACATAATTGTTGTCTAGTTCAATTGGTATATCTAAAAAAAGAATTTTCTCTCTTATGTCCTCTTTGTCATTTAAATATCCAGTCAGTAAATCTATTAAAAATTGTCTTTTAATGGAGGATAATTCCTCTTTAAGCTTTTTGAAATATTGTTGTGAACCTTTTTCGTTAATTATTCCATCAGCAATTTTTTTAACAGTCTCTAAGAGTTGGTCATTATCCACAGGTTTTAAAAGATATGCAATAGCTCCATAATGCATAGCAGTTCTAGCATATTCAAAATCATCAAAGCCACTTAGAACAATGATTTTAGGATTAAGACCATTTTCCTTTACCTTACTCATAAATTCAAGACCATCCATAATTGGCATTCTAATATCGGTGATTATTATATCTGGATTATGTTTAATTGCCATTTCTAGACCTTGTACACCATCAGGGGAAGTTCCAATTATTTCTATACCATACATGGGCCAGTCAATGGTCTCACATATTCCCCTTCGTACTAAATACTCGTCATCTATAAGCAGAAGAGTAACCATATATAACTCCTTTCGAAAATGATATAATTAATATAGACTATATAAATTATATCTTATCACAATGGTATTCAAATCAAAAGAGTGTAAACGTATAAATAAGAATGTAGAGGGAGTATGTTCTCACACCACATAATTGTATATAATTAAAAAGGAAAATGCTATATAGGCGTAGAATAATTTATAGTAGTCTTAATATATCAACATAATAAGAAAAGCGAGGTAAGTTAAAATGAAAAATAAAAAGATAAAAGAAGTTGAGAAAGAAAAAGTATTATTTATTACTAATCTCCACTGGAAAACATTTTTAGATGCTATAGTGTGCATAGTCTTACCCTTTATAATTATTTTTACTAATGATAATAGAAATACTGGGATAGCTGCAATAGTTATGTTTTTATTAGGAATATTATTATTGGTTCAACGATATATGGCTCAAAAAACTAGCGAATTTGCTATTACAAATTTAAGATTAATCATAAAACGAGGAATTTTCAAAAGCAAGTCCCAGATAGCACTTTTAAATAGAATTGAAGGTTTTCAACTAAGGCAAGGAGTATTTGGTAGGTTAATAAATAGTGGAAGTATAATTATTAAGGATAAAAGTGGTGCTGTTTATAAATTGAAGGATTTAAAAAAACCTAAAGAATTTAGCAAAATACTTGGGGAACAAATCAAATAAAAAAACAAAAGGAGAATAGCTTTGAATAATTTAGAAGTGTTAAGAAAAAAAAACAAAATTATGGCAGAAATAATGTGGATAATTTCAATAATTTACATTGGATTTTCTGCTATATCGGGAGTTGATAAAAAAGCATTAATTATTATTTCACCTTTATTAGTTGGTATAAGTATTTTATTAAGTTTTCTTGTATGGAAAAGAATTGTGGAAAACCAGCTTAAATATTTAGCTACAGTTGGACTATGTATTACTCATTTTTTATTTGTATTTTTATTTCATGATCTAAATGGGTTTTTAATTGGATTTATAGTAATGATTATAATATCCTTATATCAATTTTATGAAACTATAATACTTTCAACAATTTTAATAATTAGTTCTTTAACCTATGGCTATTTTTCAACTAATGGAAAAATGTTTAGTACTTTTAATGACCTATTAGGGTTAGCAATTGTAATTACTGCATTTATTGTTATGGCAATTTTATTTTGCATCCAAATCAGCGCTACAGAAAGAATGCGCAAAGAAGTAGAAGTGAAAAAAGATGAAAGCCAAGCCTCTAAAGAAGTTATGGAAAAAGTTTTAGTAAAACTCCAACTTTCAATTAATAGTTTGGTGAACTTTAGTAAGGAATTAAAAGATAATGTAAGTGCTTCTGGGAAAATTTCTGGGGAGTTAGCTTTGGGCTTTAAAGAGATAAGTGCAAATGTTGAATCTCAAACTGAATTAATCCATGGAGTTAATAAAGAAATAGATAGAGAAACTAAATATATAAAAAGTGTATCAAAAAGATCAAGTGCAATGCGTTCCTTATCAGAAAATACACTTTCTATGGCAGCGGATTGCGGGGAAAATATTGACTATCTTTCAGAAGAAATGGAGAAGGTAGCTTCTAGTGTTGAAGGTGCAGTTTTATTAACTAATAGTCTTAATTTTCAAGCAAATAATATTGAGAGTATACTAGTAAATGTAACAGCTATAAGTAGCCAGATTAACCTACTGGCTTTAAATGCAGCTATTGAGGCTGCTAGAGCTGGAGAACAAGGTAGAGGTTTCTCCGTAGTTGCTGATGAAGTGAGAAAATTAGCTGAGCAATCACAAAATTCTAATCTCCAAATTTCTAGTATTTTAGGCGATATAAAAAACAAAATAGGGGAGGTATCTACAGAAATTAATGTTCTTCAGGTTTCAGCAGCTACTAGTAATGAATCTGTGAATAAAGTAAGCAAAGCTTTTGATAGCATAAATTCTAATTCAAAAGAAATGGTTTCTAAAGCTTCAGAAGTAGATACTATGACTTTGAAAATTGAAAGAACCTCTTCAGAGATGTTAAGTAATATTACAGATTTAGCTTCTACAGCACAAGAAACAGCTACTTCAGTTGAAGGGATTTTAGGTGGAATTAACGAGCAAAACACAAGGATGGAAAGTATTGTTACAAGTTTTAAAGATTTAGAAAAGTTCATTAGTGAACTTAGGAATGTAAAAGCTTAATTTCATTTAAAAGGTGGTTGATAATTATCAACCACCTAGTAATGTACTCGGACTAACCAAAATTTTATACTTTTATTGCTCCAGCCTAGATCCCAGGGTACTTTATTTCTATCTGAATTATGACAACTTACTAAAGAATATCCTTTAGAATCTGCACCAGTTACAACAGAAATATGATTAATATCAGCATTCTTTTCGTAGGCTATAAAATCACCAGGCAAGAGTTTAAAACTTAATTTATATATTTGTTCGTAACTTCCATGAGCAATTACAGAGGCCCTACCACTGTTAGTCATATACCTTTTAAAACCATCTGCATTTAGCCAGGTGCTAGTAGCACCATCCCTATCATAATTCCAAGCAGAATTTTTTTTGAATTTGCCACCTTCAAAAAGAACCTGGGAAGCAAAATTTGCACAATCTCCGCCCTGTGGATTATAATCTCTATATTTTTTATTATATTTATAGCCATATTGTGCTTCACTTGCAGCGCCACAAAACTCATCTGCATATTTAACTGCATTAATCCTCTTTTCGTTTAAAGTAGAAAAGTCTCGGGAAGCCTGAGATGTTATATAATTTTTTATAGAATCTGCTTTTATATTATCTAGGTTTAAAGAATCTCCAAAAGGGTCTTTATACCATTCTTTAGTTATTATCCAAACTCCGTCCTTATTAACAATCTGTAAGGTATGATAAGTTCCAATTCTTGAATTATTTTCTACTGCGGGAAGATCTTCATATATATATTTATATTCTGTTGAACACAATAAATTAATTGAAAATTTATCATTGCTCTCCTTAATTCTTTTTATAACAAGTTCAGGTTTTATATCAATAAACTTAACACCTTGTTTCTCTGCCCAATTATGAAGGTACTTCATTTTCCTTACTTCATAGTCATATGCCCAAGTTCCATACTTTGTATCTGTATCATAAATGGACTGTAGTAATTCCAAATCACTGCTAAGTATAGCTTTATTTCTGTTTTCAAAGATTTGTTGTATAGAATTAGTTATCTCTTCATCTGTTATATTAGTTGCAGCTAATGTTTTACAAGAATCACCTATTACAATTAATAAAAATAGCAGAACTAATATATTTCTTTTAATTATAGAATGTTTTACCCATTTCATCATCCAATACTCCTATTTTCTTAATGCTAGATTAATTTTTTCTATTAGATTTTTTACAGAAACTTCTTGTATCGGTGCACCTTCGTACCAAAGTTCTTCAGAATTTTGCTTCTCTTTAAAATATCGAGCCTTTAAAACAATTTCTGGTCGATACTCAAAATGCATAATATCAAAATGACCCCACTTACCTCCCCATATAAAGTTATTCTTCTCAAATGCCTCTACAATTTCGCTAGGATAAGTGCTCAATCTTTTTTCTGCTGTTTCTCTGCTGGACCATTTCCAATAGTCTCCTTTATTGACAGCTAGATCAATGGCAATTCCAAAAGAATGAGGACTTAATTGATTTGTACCTGCGATTATACGGTAATTAAAAGTACCACTACAAGGGAATATACAATTTCTAATTGTTGAGTTTCCTTGGGCCAGAGGTAACAATTCAGACATCACAGCATGTAGACTATCGGCTGCTTTGTTATTACCATTAAACTGATAGTGGTTATTACCTGCATTAACATTTATAAGTTTAGATTCTACAGATTGTTTTGATGTTCCATAGACCTCTGTTAGCAATCCATAGACTCTACAACGTCCAGGATCAAAATCTTTATCTAAAATGTTTCTTACAGTTGAAAGGGGGTAAACTTGCTCTAAAGTATCTTGAAGATCTGGATTGGCTAACTTTTGATCTGAACTTTTATTTCTTTTATCATCATAAAGCAACTTTCTTCCAGATTTCATTAAAAGGTATATACCTTCTTGGTCATTCCCCTCTATATTGAGGATATATTCTGGATACGCTAACATGAGGCACAATAGATCCTGCCTAAGTGTTACATTATTAAGGTTAGAGTCTTTATCTGTAAGAGTTGTGCTATAAGTTGAGGCTATAGCTGAATTATGTGTGTAAAGAAATAAACCAATCAATAGGATAAAAACAGTTATCTTTTTCATATTAATACTCAACTCCTGATAAAAAAATATAAGTTATTGTAAGGCACTCTTTAATAAATGTTGTTATTATATAGTTTCCCATGGCTAATATTATATGTAGGTAGATACTGGAAAGTCCTTAGTGTTTTCCTTAATAAGTCTAAGTATAATAAAAAATATTTTTCTGAATATGTTTGACTTGTTATTTTATTTAGGATGCCTTATGATATAAATAAATTAAGTTAGCAGATTTATATTTGCAATTATTATAAGCTCAGCATATAAAAGGAGGCAGCAGAATATAACTATGGAAAAAGTTTTTTGTGGACGTGAAAATGAACTTGAACAATTTAAAAATAAAGCTTTAATCTCTAACATTGTGGGTATAGTAGGTATTAGTGGGATAGGAAAAACTCAATTTGCCTTAAAATGTATTGAGAGTTTTTTTGATGATAATAGTATAATTTGGTTTGATTGCTTTGAAAATGCTACAATTGATTTGTTAATTGATGCCTGTGGTTATTCATATATTTTAGCAGTAGAAGACAAAACTCTCTCCGAAAAATATATAGGGTTTTGTGAGTTGTTAGAAAAGGATAAACGAAGTGTTTTTTTAGATAATTATGAAAAAATCCAAGATAAAAAATCTGTAGAAAGGTTTTTAACTATTTGTGACCAGCATTTAAAATATTCTAAATTAATAATAATATCTAAAGATAATAGTATTTATGAATATATGAATGTTACACCTATAGAAATATTTGGATTAGGAAAAGATTCATTTGAATTTGCAAATACAATTTTAAATAGTTACTATAGCTATATAGATATTAATCCACAGCAACTACTTAAAATATGCAACCAACTAGAGGGACATCCATTAGGGATAAAAATTACTTTACTACTAATATGTAACTATGAAGAATCTCTTACGGATATATTAGATATAATACAAGAAGAGGGTACAAGTCTTGGTGAAGTAAATGAAAAATTATTAGATAGAGTTTATGGATATTCCAAGGTAAATGTATTAGAAACGGAGTTTTTATTAAAGTTTAGCATTTTTAATGAAAAGGTTACTAAAGAAGCTATGGATTTTATTCTAGATAAGAAGGTATATTCTGATGTTCTTTATGGATTAGTAAACAAATTTTTGATTACCTATTCTAATGGTTTTTTTGAAATGCCTTCATTAGTATCAGAATTCTATTATAAAAAATTAGGTGATAAAGATTTTTTACACAGAAAAGCGGCAGAATATTATAAAAATAGAAGAACTGGGATATTAAATTCCACCATAGAAGAGAAGATATTTTATCATCTTATGAAAGCAAAGTTATATGATGAAATTTCAAATACAATTGTTGAAAAAGGTAGCGAATTTATATTGTTGGGATATACAGGACTATTAAGGATGATGATTAATAGTATAAGATTAGTAGGGTGTAAGAGATCAGAATTATTATTTTACCTAGGTAGCCTTAATGAAATTAATGGTGACTTAGATGGCTCCATAAAATACTTTAGTGAGGCATATAGTAACACTGAAATAAATTTTAATATAGGGATTTTTTCTATAATTAAACATGGAGAAATACTATTTAAAAAAGGCGAAATGGAGCAAGCATTATTAAAGTTTAATCAAGCATTAATATTGTCAACTCAGTTCAAATATCAATTAGGCATAGGTTGTAGTTTAAAGGATATTGGTCAGGTTCATTTCCAAAATAAAAGTTTTCAACTAGCCTTAGAAAATTTTAATGAGAATTTAATTATATGTACTTATATTGGAGATAAATCCAGTATTGCTGATGCAATGAAAGATATCGGCCTTACATTAATTGCACAACGAAAATTTGAAGAAGGAATAATATATTTAAATAAAAGTATTGTAATTTATAAAGAGATAGGTACTGGAAAAAGTACAGATAACTATTTTGCTCTAATGGAATATATTTATTCAGTACAAAAAAATTTAGAGGAATTGAAAGTTGTTAATTCTAATCTTGGAAGAAATGATCTGTGTAGTTGCGGAAGTGGTAAAAAGTATAAAAAATGTTGTTTAAGCAAATAAAATATAATGACTGTAAAACTCAATGTCTAAACTCCTTAATATAATTGAGAAATTAGGAGTATAATAGTATAAGATATACTAAAGGATGTGAATTTAAATGAGAGAGTACCAAGGGAAAATAACTTCTATGAATTTTATAAATGATATTCTAACCAAAACTAAAGATGAATTAGAAAAAATGATTCCTGTAAATATTATGGTGATTGGCAAGACTGGAGTAGGAAAGAGCACTTTAATCAATAATATATTTCGTGAACAATTAGCTGAAACTGGTATTGGTAAACCTGTAACAAGACATTTAAGGAAGATATCAAAAGAAGGTATACCAATTAATATTTATGATACAAGAGGTATCGAACTTGATGAGAAGACACAACATGAGGTAAGAGATGAGATAAATAATGAAATTGATAGGATAAATAAAGAAAACAATGCTAAAGAATATATACATATTATTTGGTATTGCATCAATGCTCAGTCTAATAGGATAGAGGATTATGAGGTGAATTGGATTAAAGAATTGTCTCGAAAATTGCCTGTGATAGTTGTTTTGACTCAAAGCATTTTTTCCCAATCAAAGGAACTGGAAAAAATGATAGATAATTTAAATTGTGATATAAGTGGAATTCAGAGAATAGTTGCGGAACCCTTTGAAGAAGATAATTTTAGAATAGATAGATTCGGGTTAAAAGAACTAGTAGAAATGACTTATGAGATATTGCCTGAAGGGGTAAAACGATCTTTTAATAATGCCCAAAAGGTTCACATTCAACGTAAGGTTGAAGAGGCTCGTAGCTGGTCATTGGGTTATATAACTACGTCATTTGGGGTAGGGTTTACCCCTATTCCTTTTGCGGATGCAGCAATATTAGCACCCATACAGGTGGGGATGATTGCACATATAACAACAATCTTTGGCGTAAAGCTTGAAAAAGCCCTGCTAACATCTATAGTTTCTTCATTAGCAGGGGTGACAGGTGCAACTTTCCTTGGGCGTACTATAGTTGCTAATTTATTTAAATTGTTTCCTGGAGTAGGAACTATTGCTGGTGGCATAATAAGTGGCTCAACAGCCTCTATAGTAACTACCGGTTTAGCTTTCTCATATATTGAAGCAATGAGAATTGTTGCAGAAAACGAGTATAAGGGGATAAGTGTAAGCAACGAGGAAATACAAAATAAGGTTAAGGAAGAACTTGGCAAACAAATTAAAAAGCGCTTAAAATAAATTAATTAGCTATATAGGGCTGTGATGAACACAGCTCTTTTTTTGTCTTTAAGTAGTGTTTATTAATTTAGTGGATAAATATCAATGGAAATTATTAACACTTTCACATAGAAGCAATGAAATAAGCTTGCACAAATGTGTGCAAGCTTATTCTTAGCAAAACTTTTTAATTTAATCTTTCTTTTAACCTTACGTCCAAAAGTTCCTTAGCAACTTGTGGGTTTGCTTTACCCTTTGTAGCCTTCATAACCTGACCCATTAAAAATCCTGCAGCCTGTAATTTACCTGCTTTTATATCTGCGATGGAGTTTGGGTTAGTATCTAGAATGCCTGCTATAATCTTTTCTAGTTCACCAGTGTCACTGATTTGAGATAAACCTTTTTCGTTTATAATGGTGTCAGCACTTTTACCAGTGTTAAACATTTCATTGAAAACTTCTTTTCCTACTGTGATACTGATTTTCCCATTAGAAATAATTTTAATTAGTTCATACAGTGCTTTTGGAGTTACAGGTATAGAATTTGCTTCTAGTTCCTTTTCTCTTAGAAGTTTTAAAACGTCGCCTTGAAGCCAGTTTGCAGCTATCTTTGGATTTGCACCTAGAGCTACAACAGCTTCATAATATTGAGATAAGGCTTTATCTCCTATAATAATAGCAACTTCAATGTCAGATAAACCATATTCTTTAGTAAATCTTTCCTTCTTTTGAGTTGGCATTTCAGGAAGAGTAGCTTTTATACCTTCAATCTGAGCATCACTAATAATGATTGGCACAAGATCTGGTTCTGGAAAGTATCTATAGTCATGAGCATCTTCCTTTGATCTCATTGGAACAGTTTTACCCTTTGCAGTGTCAAAACGACGAGTCTCCTGTTTAATCTTATATTCTTCACCAAAAGAATAAAGTTCTCTTTGACGTTTCTCTTCTTTTTCTAAGGCTTTTAAAACTTCTTTGAAGGAGTTAATGTTTTTTATTTCAACCTTTGTGTTTAAAACATCCTGGCCTACTTTTCTGGTGGATATATTAGCATCACAACGGAAGGACCCTTGCTCCATACGACAATCTGAAATTTCACCGTATTCTAGCACAGCCTTAACGGCTCTTAAGAAACTAACCGCTTCTTCAGCAGAACGCATATCAGGTTCAGTAACAATTTCTATTAGCGGTACACCTACACGGTTATAGTCAATTAAGGAAACAGGTTCATGTTCAACGTGGATTAATTTACCTGCATCTTCTTCAATGTGAATTCTATTTAAACGTATTTGCTTCATACTTCCATCTACTTCAATATCTACATGGCCTCCCTTACATATAGGAAGATCAAATTGTGAGGTCTGATAAGCCTTAGGTAAATCCGGATAGAAATAATTCTTACGATCCATCTTATTAAGCTTATTTATTTCGCAGTTTAAAGAAGTTCCAGCTTTGATAGCTAAGTTTACTACTTCTTCGTTAAGTACTGGTAAGGTTCCAGGAATTCCTAGACATATAGGACAGGTATTTGCGTTTGGTTTAGAACCAAAGGCTGTAGAACAGGAACAAAATATTTTAGATTTCGTATTTAATTCAGCGTGTATTTCAAGACCAATTACAGTTTCAAAACTCATATTATTTTCTCCTTTCCTATAGTTTTGGTAGTTTGTTTGCTAATTTTAACTCTTGCTCTAGTGAATAGGCTGCTCTTAAGATCTTCTCTTCACAATAATGAGAGCCGATAAGTTGAATTCCTATTGGAAGTCCGCTTTTGCTGAAACCGCAGGGCATGGAAAGTGCTGGGATTCCTGCTAAGTTAATATTGATAGTATATATATCTGCTAAGTACATCTCTACTGGATCATCACTCTTCTCCCCAATTTTAAAAGGAAGTACTGGAGAGGTAGGGCTTAGTATTATGTCATATTTCTCAAAGACGGCATTAAACTCCTCTTTGATTTTTTTACGAAGTTTTTGTGCTCTATTATAGTAAGCATCATAATAACCAGAAGACAAAGCATAGGTTCCTAGCATTATTCTTCTCTTTACTTCCTCACCAAAAGCTTCACTTCTAGTTTTCTCTATAAGCTCATCTAAATTAACAAAATCTTCTGTACGGTATCCATATCTTATTCCATCGAATCTTGCTAAGTTTGAACTAGCTTCTGCAGAGGAGATAATATAATAGGCTGAAAGACCTTCTTCGGTAATTGGAAGAGATATTTCTTCTACAATAGCACCTAATGCTTTAAATTTTTCTATACTATCCTTGATGGAAGTTGAAATTTCCTCATCTAAACCTGACTTAAAGAACTCCGTGGGAACAGCAATTTTCATCCCTTTAATACCCTGTTCAATGGTACTTAAGTAATCCTTCGTAAAAGCTTGTTTTACAGAAGTACTATCTAGTTTATCTTCTCCTTGGATTACTTCTAAGGTTAAAGCAGTGTCTTTCACAGTTTTGCCAAAGGGTCCGATTTGATCTAAAGAAGAACCAAAAGCAATAAGTCCAAATCTGGAAACCAGACCATAGGTTGGTTTAAGTCCGACAACTCCACAAAACGCTGCGGGTTGACGGATAGAACCACCAGTGTCAGAGCCTAAAGATATGGGAGACATTCCAGCGCCAACTACTGCAGCTGAACCACCAGAAGAACCACCAGGTACTCTATCTAAGTCCCAAGGATTTTTTGTGTTTTTAAAGCTAGAATTTTCTGTAGAAGATCCCATGGCAAACTCATCCATGTTTGTTTTGCCAATAATGATAGCATCCTCTTCTTTTAGCTTCTTTACAACCGTTGCATCATAAGGAGGGATAAAGTCGTGAAGCATTTTAGAAGCACAGGTAGTTTTTATACCATCTGTACAGATATTATCCTTAATGGCAATTGGAATACCAGCAAGTTTTCCAAGGGGTTTTCCTTGACTTACCTTTTCATCGATTTTTTTTGCTTGAAGTAATGCTTCATCTTCACACAGGGTTAAATATCCGTCTATTTTTGGCTCAACTTCACGAATTCTTTCAAAAAGGGAAGTTACCACTTCTGTAGCCGTGAAGTTTTTTTCCATTAATCCATATCGTATTTCCTGAGCAGTCATAGTCTCTATATTCATGTTGACACCACCTATTCAATAATTTTGGGTACCTGAATGGAGGTATCCCTCATAGATTTTACATTCTGAAATAGTTTTTTCTTATCTTCAAAAACTGTCATTTCATCTTTTCTTAATACAGATTTTAAATTTTCACTATAGATATCTAGACTAACATCGCTTAAATCAAACTTGTCGATGGAATCAAAGTGAGAAAGTATGCTTTCAAATTCTTTAGCCATTTTTTCTCCCTCTTGTTCAGTAAAGTTTAATTTAGCTAATTTTGCAATGTAATTTACAGTTTCAATTGTTATTTTCATACATGAAAACCTCCTAAGGTTCTAATCTTTTCATATCTCTTGGAAGTAAAGTAGCTTCTCTAATATTTTCTAAATCTAAAATTTTCATGGTTAATCTTTCAAGTCCTATGGCAAAACCGCCATGAGGGGGCATACCAAATTTAAAACTATCTAGATAGAAGCCAAAATCTTCTGGCTTTAGATTAAACTTTATAATATTTGCTTTTAACATCTCGTAATCATGAATTCTCTGACCACCAGTAGTGATTTCTAGACCTTTATAGATTAAGTCAAAGCTTTTAGTCATATCTGTTAACTCTTCATCAGGCATAGTATACATAGGTCTCTTTGATATTGGATATTTAGTGAGAAACACAAAATCGCTATTATAGACTTCTTTTATATATTTTGATAAAATAACTTCTCCCTCAGCATCTATGTTACCAGCTGGAGATCTCTTGCCAAATTCTTTTAATAAAAGCTCTTGTACCTCACTTAGTGGAATTCTTGGAATCTTTATGGATTCAGGAAGAATCTTGTTAAATAGTGCAAGTTCTGTTGCGCAAGTTTTATTTAAATGTGCAAATACATGGTTGAGTAACCCTTCTTCCAAGTCCATAAGATCAAATTCATCCTTGATGAAGCCCATTTCTACGTCAAGGCTTATATATTCATTTAAATGTCTCCAAGTATTATGAAGTTCAGCTCTGTAGGCAGCTCCAATTTCAAATACCTTTTCGAAACCTGCTCCTACCATCATTTGTTTATAAAACTGTGGACTCTGCGCTAAAAATGTTCGCTTTTCAAAGTAATTTACAGTAAACATTTCAGAACCACCCTCAGTACTAGAAGATATAATTTTTGGAGTATGAATTTCGGAGAATCTTAATTCTCTAAGGAAACCTCTAAAAGCTTCAACGATTTCTTCTTGGATTTTAAAGACAGATCTGGTTTTTGGTCTTCGAAGACTAATACTTCTATAATCTAACTGGGTTTCTAGGGTTGCAGTTACCTTTTGATTGTTGATTTCAAAGGGAAGAACGTCATAATAAGTTTTCCCTAAAACCTTTAAATCTTTCACTAATAACTCTACTCCTAAGGTAGCCTTTTGGTTTAAAGCTTTTTCTCCTATAACCTCGATGCACATCTCAAGACGTAAACTTTGCTCTAATTCCTTTTGAATTACAAGCTGAACAATACCCGTCTTATCCCTTAGCTGAACAAAAGTTATTTTTCCTAAATCATGAATTTTGTGTACCCAGCCTCTTACTAGGATAGTTGATTCTATATTGTTCATAATCTCACATACATAAGTTCTTTCCATTAATCTAACCTCCTTCTATAAATAAAAAAAACGTTCCTATACTCATGTATAGGAACGGAATAATCCGTGGTGCCACCTAATAGCTACTACTTTTTAATGTCAGTACTAAATGAATAAATCACTTTATACCTAGTCATTTTAACGGTTGACAACCGGTTAAGCCTACTTTTTAAATTTCGGTTAACATCTCAAAGGTGTTTTTCCATACAGATACCTTATTAGGCTCTCACTATCCCTAACTCGCTATAAAGCTAAATTGTATTTACTCTCCTCGTCATTGATTACATAATTCGATTATTCTTATTATATAATGAAAATGATAGCAAATCAAGATGTTTTATACAAAAGTAATATAAAATGAAGAAAATATATTATATTTAATGAAAAATATTGAATATTTATTATTAATGTATTATATTATATTATATTGTATTTATTTTTATTAAACAAATTGGTTAATATATAAGTAATTATAAATTAATTACTTCAAAATAAAAAGGGGGAAATAGAATGAGTAATCTAAATGATATCTATGGGTCAAATGTATTTAACGATTCAGTTATGAGAGCGCGTCTTCCAAAAGCTACTTACAAGGCATTAAAAAGAACAATTGAAGAGGGATTAACTCTTGAATCTGCGGTTGCAGATGTAGTTGCAGCTGCAATGAAAGATTGGGCTATAGAAAAAGGTGCTACTCACTTTACACATTGGTTCCAACCAATGAATGGTATTACAGCAGAGAAACATGATGCATTTATTAATCCTACTACCGATGGTAATGTAGTATTAGAGTTTTCTGGTAAAGAATTAATTAAAGGTGAACCTGATGCATCTTCATTTCCTTCTGGTGGACTAAGATCTACTTTTGAAGCTAGAGGTTATACTGCATGGGATTGTACTTCTCCAGCTTTTTTAAAGGATGGAACCTTATGTATACCAACTGCCTTTTGTTCATATAACGGAGAAGCACTTGATAAGAAAACTCCACTTCTTCGTTCAATGGAAGTAATATCAAAAGAAGCATTACGTGTTTTAAAAGCTATTGGTAATACAACTACAAAACGAGTTATAACAACAGTAGGGCCTGAACAAGAGTATTTTTTAATTGATAAAGATGTTTATGACAAGAGGACAGATCTTATACTCACTGGAAGAACTTTATTTGGCGCAAAACCTTCAAAGGGTCAAGAACTTGAAGATCATTATTTTGGAACCTTAAAGAAAAGAGTTTCTGATTATATGAAGGATTTAGATTTAGAACTTTGGAAACTTGGAATTGCTGCTAAGACTAAACATAATGAAGTTGCACCTGGACAACATGAGTTAGCTCCAATATTTACAACTACAAATGTTGCAACAGACCATAATCAACTTACTATGGAAATTATGAAAAAAGTAGCGCTACAACATGATCTTGTTTGTTTATTACATGAAAAACCCTTTGCTGGTATAAATGGATCTGGTAAACATAACAATTGGTCTATAGCTACTGATGATGGAATTAATCTTCTTGAACCAGGAACTTCTCCACATGATAATAAACAATTTCTAGTATTTCTTACTGCAGTTATAAAGGCTGTAGATGAATATTCAGATTTATTAAGATTATCAGCTGCAAATCCTGGAAATGATCATCGATTAGGTGCAAATGAAGCTCCACCAGCTGTAATATCTATATTCTTAGGAGATCAATTAACAGACATTTTAGAGCAACTAGAAAAGGGTGGTGCAACCACTTCTAAATTTGCAAAAGATATGAAGATAGGAGTTAACACCTTACCTCCACTTCCAAAGGATGCTACGGATAGAAATAGAACTTCTCCATTTGCTTTCACTGGAAATAAGTTTGAGTTTAGAATGGTTCCTTCTTCAGCTTCAATTGCAGGACCTAATTTTGTTTTAAACACAATAGTTGCTGAAGTTTTAAGTGAAATAGCTGATAGAATTGAAAAGTCTTCAGATAGGGACGCTGAAACCTATGCAATTATTACTGAAATAGCTAAAAATAATAAAAGAATAATTTTTAATGGTAATGGTTATTCAGATGAATGGTTAGTTGAAGCAGAAAAGAGAGGCTTACCAAATATTAAGACAACTGTAGAGTCTACAAAGGCTTTAATTACAGAAAAGAATCTTAGTGTACTAGAAAAACATAAGGTGCTTAGCAGAGTCGAATCTCATGCACGTTATGAAATTACACTTGAGAATTATAGTAAAACTATTAATATAGAAGCTCTAGCTACCTTTAAAATAGCTAAAACACAGATTTTACCAGCTGTTTTTAAATTTATAACTCAACTTGCAACTTCTATAAATACTGTAAATGCAACAGGTTTAAATGTAGATGTATCAGCGCAAGGTGAATTATTAGTTGAGGTTTCTAGTTTAGCAACTTCTTTGAAAAATAATATGGCTTCCTTAGAAAAACTATTAGAAAAAGCAGAAAGTCTAGAGGGAAAGGCTTATGAGTTAGCTGAATTCTATAGATTTGAAGTGTTTGAGCAGATGAATGTTGTAAGAGCAGACGCTGATAAACTTGAAACTTTAGTTGATGCACAAATTTGGCCTTTGCCAACTTATGAAGATCTATTATTCACTGTATAAAAAAACTAGATATAAATATTAATAAGAATCCAGCATAGAAATTTATGCTGGATTTTTTTTATAAAAATAATTAAACTATGGTATAATCATTATATAATACCATAGCTCTGGAGGATGAATATGACGACTTTAAAAGATATTGCTAAAGAAGCAAATGTTAGTGTTACTACTGTATCAAATGTTATACATGGAAATCATAAGCGTGTTGCAGATGAAACAGTAGAGAAAATAAAAATGATAATAGAGAGAGTTAATTATGTGCCTAATATGACGGCTAGGTCCTTAGTGAATAAATCGTCAAAAATAATAGGAGTAATTAATCATGTAGTACCAGGAAAAGGTGGAAACTTTATTGCTGACCCCTTTAATAGTCTTGTAATTGATGGTATCGAAGAAAAACTTCGTGAAAGTGGTTACTTCTTAATGGTACGTGTTGTATATAGTGAAGATGACTTGTTTTTATTGCTTCATAACTGGAATATAGATGGTTTGATTTTGATTGGATTATTTCAAGATGAGTTTTTTGAAAGGTTAATGAAGGCTGCAGTACCCTTTGTGCTCATCGATAGTTATGTTGACAATCATCAGGTATTAAACATTGGACTAGAGGACTGTAAGGGAGGCTACATGGCTACAAAGTACTTAATTGATAGAGGGCACAGGAACATAATTTTTGCTTCCCCCGTAATTAAAAGAAATGGTGTTGTAGAGGAACGGTTTAAAGGTTACAATTTGGCACTTAAAGAAGCTAGTATTCCTTTTGAAGATAAAAATGTATACCAACAGGAGATTACCATTGAAGAAGGTATAAAGTTAGGACATAAATTAAGCCTTAGAACCGATGTATCTGCTATATTTGCTACTGCGGACATATTGGCTGCGGGTATTATATCTGGACTTAATGAACAGGGTAAGCGTGTACCAGATGACTTTTCTATCATCGGCTTTGATGATTTATATATTAGTTCACTTACAGCACCAAGATTGACTACGGTTCACCAAGACATACTAGAAAAGGGTAGGGTTGCAGTTGAATCACTCATAAGTGTTATCGAGGGTGAAACAATTGAAGATTATAATGTGATTTTGCCAGTTACCCTGGTAGAAAGACATAGTGTAAAAAATATAAAAGAATAAAAACTATAGAAAGAATATTAAAGTTAAGCATGGTCTTATTGAGAGGTGCTTAACTTTTTTTGTCGTAAAAAACATTAATATCTATGTTGACAAGGAATATGTAAACGATTATAATAAAAATAGGTTGAACGTTAAACCTAATTATAAAAAACTATTTTATAGGGGGAAAGTATATGAAAAAAAGTATTCAAAGACTCGTTGCGTTAGGATTATTGATATCAATGTTTTCTATCACCGGTTGTAGTAGTAAAAGTTCAAGTTCCAGTACCAGCGTAGATTCTGGATCAGCTAAAAAAGAGATAACAATTAAACTTGGTATCTGGCCACAGGATGGATTAACTGATCAGATTGAGCAACATAAAAAATGGGCAGCATCTATTTTAGCTACAGACAAAGTAACAATTGTACCTTCATATTATAAATATGCTGTAGATAGTTTTGTATCTATGGCAACTGCAGGAAATGCCCCTACATTATTCGATACTTGGTATACAGAACCACAAAAGCTTATTGATGCAGGCTTTGTTAAAGATATTACTCCAGAATTAAAGGAACTTGGCTGGGATAAGATGATGAATGAAGATGTTAAAAAGTTGCTTTCAAAAGATGGGAAAATATATGGTTTACCACGTGATGGATATGCAGAAGGATTAATGATAAACGTTAAACTATTTAAAGATGCAGGATTAGTTGATGATAAGGGTCTTCCTAAATATCCAAAAACATGGGATGAGCTTGCAAAAACCGCAAAAATCATAAAAGATAAAACTGGCCAGGCTGGAATAGATATTTTAGCTAAAGATGCTGCCGGCGGATGGCTTTTCACAAATATCGCATGGGATTTTGG
>JACMJL010000099.1 GCA_014380625.1 Clostridiaceae bacterium | reverse complement strand
GTTCCTTGATGAAAAGGATTGACAAGGGGACGGGGTTATTGACAACTAATCCTGAAAAGCATAAAGCAATAGAATAAGCAGAAGGTTTAACTTAAACCTTCTGCTTATTTTTATTTTATAATTTTTAACTGTTGTAAAAGACATCAATTGAAATTCACAAATTATGATACCGGTAGAATATCAAAATCAAAGGGAAATTGCTCAGCTTCTTTTAATTGAAAGTTCACTTTATATCCTATTCCATCTTTATAAAAAAATCCTTCGTTTAGTTCAATTTTTACATAACACATGTTTTCATCATTCTCATTATTATGTGCGAAATACCAAGGCTCAAAAACTTTAATTAATTTCTCTCTAATAGCACTATTTTCTAATAATAATGGGTGTCCAATATTATAAGCATTTCCACTGAAACGATATAACTTATTGCATAATGAAACTTGACTATTGTCTTTCACCTCTTGAACTTTTTGTGACTTTGAATATGTAACTACATAAAATAAACCATTTTCAAAAAAGGTATCAATAAATCGAACTGATGGTGTACTCCCTTTTACTGTAGCCATTGCAAATTGATAATCCTTTGCAAACAATTCATTCATAACATGTAACGCTTTTTCATAATCACCCATTTTTATCCCCTCACAATCTCATATTTTTATTGTTAATTAATACTTTTTAATTAAGCATATCTTACAAGGCTGTATGTATCGTATTTTTAGAATATATGCAGTCTGCAAGGATATTGTAACATGTTTTCCATATGTTAACAATAAAGTACTTGCTAATAATGGTCTTATTAATGAATTATCTTCATCCGAAACAAATCTCCACTCACTACAATATGTGTTGGGAAATTTAATTCTTCTACATCAGCATACCTTTTTCCGTTACGACGTCTTCTGATATTATTTAGACTATATACCATGTTGTTGGTATTTAACCATATTCTTTCAAAGGTGTGAGTTTCAAATGTCTTTCTTTTATGGCTATCTAAAAATTCAGGACATTTCGTATATAGCCATTCTAATCAGTATATTCAGCATAATATCGCACAATGGCTCTTGAATGTTCAATGAACTTCATGTGTTATCCTGCTTAAAATAATTAGCACTATTAGCAGTATCGCAAATAACACATAAAATATACACTTCCATAAACTTATGTAACAAGAATTATTAATGCTAATTCCTATGTTAATAACTATATTATTTTTAATAAAAATTTTAATGAATTCAGTAATAACAATAAAAAATAACATGCTAATTATAATGTTAATTAGCATGTTAAACTTCAAGTTATTTTGTTAAAAGCACCCCAAAACCGAACCCGTGGTCCTAGAGATAGCTATTTTTTTATTTTTTATTCAGGGTTATAAGGGGGATTATTAAATCATCAACGATATGTTCTACATATTCCATTTCAATGGGTTTCCCCGTAATTATAAGCTGATAAAATAATAATGCTGGGCCAACATCAGCCAGAAGTTTCAATTTCTGATTGTCTAATTTTTTATCCGTGATGCACTCTATAGCATCAATAAATATACTTGTTTGATTGGTTATGGAGTCCAGGTGGATGGCTTGCGACAAGGATTTATCTCTGCTAATTGCTGTTGCTACGGACAACATTACCTTTTGTCTAACCTCATCCTTTACCCCAAAATATATACTAAGTAATTCACATAAATAATCTCTTAAATCTTCTTCGCAACGGCCATGCTCAATCTTCTGTTCAGAAGGCAAGATAAAGGTTATGGCATCTGCGATAAGGTAAGGTTTAGATTTCCATCTGCGATATAAGGTAGCTTTACCTGCATGGGCTCTTAGTGCAATAGCATCCATGGTGACTGAATCATAGCCCTGCTCAGCTACCAGTTCCAAGGCGGCTCGGAGAATAGCGAGGTCACGCAGTTTATCTACAGGTCTTCCAATCTTACAGGGTACTTTTCTTATAATATTTTCAATGAAATCGCATTTGTTCATTATATCCATCTCCTACCTCCCATTCTCTGTTTTCTATAAATATAACATAATGTTAGCATTTTTTCAAGCTAACTGAACGCAATAGTTTTGGAACTATTGCGTTTCGTTATTAATTATGATATACTCTCCATTATAGACAATAGCGTATTAAAGGATGGTAGATTTATGATATTCAAAAAATTATGTTTAGAAGACAAAGAAAATATAGAAAAATACATTTATCCATACAAATTTTTGAGTTGTGAATATTCTTTTACAAGCTTATATATTTGGAAAGATGCCTGTGACATTCAGTACACTATATATAAACAGGCTCTTATACTAAAAAAGAAGGATTTTGATGGGAACTATCATTTCATGCAGCCTTTAGGCTACTCTAAGGAAGATTTAAGAGAAATTATAGAGGAATTAAAAGCATATCGAGAAGAAAATCATATGAAATATTTATTTAAAGATTTAGAAGAAAGTTTTATAGAAGAATTTAATATTTTACTTAACGAAAAAAACGAGTTTTGTATAAAAGAAGATAGAGATAACTTTGATTATTTATATGAAGCTGAAAAACTTATGTCCTTTGCAGGTAAAAAACTTCATTCAAAAAAGAATCATTATAATTCTTTTACTAGGACTTACAACTATGAAGTCGTTGAAATAAATGATGAAAAAGTAATTAAGGATGTTACTATTGCTGCTGAAAAGTGGTATGAGGAAACGGAAGAAAAGGATAGTAAACTTTTTTATGAACTACTGGCAATAAAAAATATTGTTAATAATATGAATTTATTAAACCTTAATGGGGTAGCGGTATACGTTGATGGAAAAGTAGCAGCCTTTAGTATTGGTGAAAGCTTAAATGAAAAACTTGCAGTAATTCACGTTGAAAAGGGTGATAAAAATATAAATGGGATATATAGTTTTATCGCAAAAACATTAATAGACAAATGTTTTAATGATGCAGAAATAATAAATAGAGAACAAGACCTTGGCATTGATGGACTAAGGAAATCTAAAATGTCTTATTACCCTCTGAAACTAGAGAAGAAATTCATTCTTAGCTTCTAGAAGAATGAATTTACAAAGTTACATATGACAACTGTCATTAAGGTAATACAGGGCTTTACCCGTGTTTATATATGAAAGGAGCATTATTATGAAAATATTATATTTTACGTCCACAGGCAATAGTTTATATGTAGCCAAAGAAATTGGGGGAGAGTTGTTATCCATTCCTCAACTAGAGAAAAGTCAAACTTATGAGATAAAAGATGAAGTTATAGGAATTGTATTCCCCTGTTATATGGTTGGTGTACCACGTCCCGTAGAGGAATATCTGAAAAAGGCAAAAATACAGGCAGATTATGTATTTACCATTATGACTTATGGAAAGCTAGCTATGTCTGGTACGAAACAGATGGAAAAGTTATTGAAGAGTATTAATGTGACACCAAACTATTCCAATGAGATTATCATGGTGGACAATTATTTACCTGGTTTTAAGATTGAAGACCAATTGAATCTAGTACCTCAAAAGAATATTGAGGGGCAATTAGAAATCATAGTGAAAGATATCAAAACTCGGAAACAAAACTTACTGAAAAAGGGTATTGGCAGTAATACAATGTCGGCTATGCTTTCATCCTTTAGCCATTCTTCTAGGGGTATTCGTATGCTGAATGGCAGTGATAAAGGCTTTACAGTTACAGATCAATGTACTTCCTGCGGGATTTGTAAAGAGGTCTGTCCTGCTGCAAATATTGAGATAAAAGGAAAACCGGAGTTTAAGCATAAATGTGAGAATTGTTTAGGTTGTATCAATAATTGTCCAACACAAGCTATCCAATTAAAGTCACAAAAGAGTGAAAAGAGGTTCAGAAATCCGAACATTAAAGTATCAGAGATTATGGTGGCTAACAGCCAAAAGGCTGCAGGTGCTAACAATGAACTATAGGATAAATCCTAAAAATGGAGACAAGCTTTCTATCCTTGGCTTTGGGTGTATGCGTTTTGCAAAAGATGAATTAGAAGTTGAAAAACAAATTATTTCTGCCATAGAAAATGGAGTGAATTACTTTGATACTGCATTTATATATCCAAATAGTGAAGCAATTTTAGGACGAGTTCTTGCTAAAGGTTATCGTGATAGAGTTAAAATTGCTACCAAGATGCCGCCTCAGTCCATAAAAAAATATGAGGACTTAGATAGGATTTTTAATAAAGAGCTTGAGAGACTTCAAACGGACCATATTGATTACTATTTTATGCATATGCTAAAAGATGTAACCATTTGGAACAGACTGGTGGATTTAGGGATTCTGAAATGGATAGAGGAAAAAAAGCAAAAGGGTCAGATTATTAATTTAGGATTTTCATATCATGGTGGTAAGCAAGAATTTATAAACCTTGTGGATGTTTATGATTGGGGATTTTGTATGATCCAATATAATTTTTTGGACGAAAATCATCAAGCAGGAAAAAGTGGATTACAATATGCTGCTGCTAAAGGATTACCCGTTATGGTTATGGAGCCTTTAAGAGGTGGAAAACTGGTTACGGCTCTTCCTAAAGAGGTGTATAGCATATGGGAAAATGCCTATGTGAAACGGTCACCTGCGGAATGGGCATTCCGATGGATCTGGAACCATCCGGAGGTTACAGTGGTATTATCCGGCATGAATTCTCAGGCCATGATAGATGAAAATATAAGAGTAGCCTCGGAAGTAGAAGCAAATGCTTTTACAGAAAAAGACTTTGAATTATTTGAAAAGGCAAGTAAAATATTAAGCGAAAAGATAAAGATTCCCTGCACTGGCTGCAACTACTGTATGCCTTGTCCAAGTGGTGTTGACATACCCTCCTGCTTTTCTTGTTACAATGATAGAGAAATAGAAGGTAAAAATGGTGCTGTTATGAAGTACGTCATGCAAACCCATGGGCATAATGCTTCTCTTTGTAATAAATGTGGAAAATGTGAACTTCATTGCCCACAGAAAATAGAAATTAGGCAAGAGCTAGCTAAAACTTCAAAAGCTTTAGAAGGTATCACCTACAAATCTTTGAAATTTGTCATGAAGAACATTCTGAAGTTGTAATATTTAATTTATTAATATAATAGTTTTAAAATTATTTTTCTTCTTTTCGTATAATCCTTATTAAGTTGTCTTTATGCCTAATTACCATTAGAACACAGGCTATTATAGTAGAAATTATTATTGAAATTGGAAGTTTTGTAATGAAGCACATAATAGGTATTGTTATCCCTATCGCAATGGATCTAATAGATACTATATTTATAAATAACCTTAATATAAAATAAACCGCAAGTCCTGTTAATGTTGGAATAGGTGCAATAAAAATAAATACACCAAGAGTTGTATTTACACCTTTTCCTCCTTTAAATTTAAGAAAAGGTGTATAATCATGACCTAAAATTGTTGCTATTGCAATAATAGAAAGATAAGTGTTAGTTGAAACGGGTAATTTAATAATTCTTGATAAATACATTCCTAAAGCCACAGACAGGACACCTTTTAGAACATCTATGGTTTGAGTAATTATAGATATTTTAGTTCCTACAATTCTTTTTACATTTGTTGACCCTATATTTCCACTCCCTTTTGTTCTTATATCAATTCCACATATTTTTTTTGTAATCAAATATCCTGTTGGGATTGAACCAAACAAAAAAGAGAGTACGATTGTTATTATAACAATCATTTACTTCACCCCATTTTCCATTAAGATGCTTGTTAACTATATGCATTTATTATACATTTGTTAGTATATTCAATCAACATCAAACTGAGATTGGATTTCTTAAAAATTGTAATACTAATTGTGATACAATATCCTTACATAATAAATATAATGAGGACTAACAAAATTACGTATTAGGAAAGGGGTATATATTGAAAATTAAAGAGAAGAGAGAAGTTACTGGGATAATGCTTAGGGAATTAGGACGACAACATAAAGTTGGTGGATTTAGTGAGTTTTCTCAATTTAGCGAAGATACACTAAAGAATTTAATAAAAAAATTAGATAATGGGCAATTGGATTGGCTTATGAAAGAGATTGAAGGCGTTTCTGACCCTAAAATGTGTAGGGATAACTTTTAGTTTTAAATATTAGAATGAGATATATGTCACAACTATTATGTGCTGCACTTGAAGAAGTTGATATAGTAATGTATTGACAAACAGGGATGGTACCACGAAATTTTAACTCTCATCCCCAAGAGGTAAAAGTCTTGGAGGTGAGAGTTTTTTTTTGCTTTAAAGTTTTAGCGACCTACTAAAGTGACTAACAAAATAATTATATATATTTTCTAAACATTTGTGATTTCATAATTTAAGAATAATTTTATGGAAAATTAACATAAATTGGTATATAATAAATGGTAATATATGTATATTAATTAATTGCCGGGGGGATAATTATGAATAAGTGGTTTGAAGTATGTAAATATAAATTACCTAAATTATATAGATCCTATAAATATAAGTTAAATAAATCCTATAAATCCTGTAAATATAAATTAAATAAATTATATTTAAATAAATTATCTAAATTATTTAAATATAAAAAAACACTAATATGTTTATCCTTGATAGTTATATTCATCGCAAGTTATTCCATTGTTTTATTTAGTAGTCAGAGAAATAATGCAGAAGCAAAAAAAAATCTTACAACTAAACAAGGAAATATTAAAAAACTAGAAGCGGAGCAAGCAGCAATAGATGCGAAAGCAGCAGCTGCTGCAAAGGCATTAGCTGATGCAGAAGCAGTAGCAAATGAGAAGATAATTGCAGATGCAAAAGCAGTAGCAGATGCAAAGGCTGCAGCAGATGCCAAGACAGCAGCTGCTAAGGCAAAAGCAGCAAAAGCAGCAAAAGCAGCAGCAGATGCAAAGGCAGCGGCAGATGCAAAGGCAGCAGCAGATTCAAAAATAGCGCCTCCAAAGGTGCTTTTTCAAAAAAATAATGTTGGTGAAATGAGCATATCTGCAGGACCGTCACCTCGTAACAATGATACCTATCATGTAAATAGCTCAGATGTTCAGATTTCTATAGAATATCATGTTGATGGTCTTATTAAAGATTATTTTATGATTATAAACTGCAAGGATACTAAAAAAGTTATGTACTTCCCAGTTACTGAGTGTGTAACCGTAAGGTTAACCAAAAATGGAAAAGAACTTTTTAAGTTTGAACCGCATAATAATTAAATATATTAGCCATAGAGAATCGGTGTTATATAATCGATTCTCTTTCTATGAAAGGGGAAGTATGAATTAGATTATTCCAGTTAAAAATAATCCATGTTTTAAAAATTTAATGCATACTAAAACATGTTTAAGTATGGTATTATTTTATAAATAAGGAAACCGTTGTCAAAGGGTGAAAGAGCAATATAATTTGCTTTTTCAGTAAATAGTTATACATGTTGAATGATATTTTGCTTGTATAGCTATAAATATTGACGCGAGTTTTAAGAAAGGAGTGAGACTAAGTACATTTTTGTAAATAATAAATTATAAGGAGGACTTTTATTGTTAAAGAGAATATCAAAGTTTTTTACTAGACCTGGGATACCTGTAGTTGGGTTTCTTTTACCCTGCCTGTTGTTAACGTGGAGTCCAATATTTAATGAGGTTGTTCATGCAGATACCTCCAAAAATGTTGCAGCTGGCAAAATAATTACATCTAGTGATACTATATCAGGAAATGTAGCTTATGTGACAGATGGAGCTAAGGATTCAAATAACTATATTGGGGCTACGCAAAACTTACAGTGGATACAATTAGATTTAGGACAAAGCTATAGTATTAATAAAATAAATCTATGGCATTATTTCCTTGATGGAAGAACATACCATGATGTAATTGTAAGAGTTTCTAATACTGCAGATTTTAGCAGTGGAGTAACTACAGTTTTTAATAATGATACTAATAATAGTTCTGGATTAGGTACAGGGGCTGGTGCTGAATATGCAGAAACCTCAACAGGCAAGTCAATTACCTTTTCAGCAGTAAACTCAAGATATGTAAGGCTATATTCAAATGGAAGTAGTGCTAACATATACAACCATTATGTGGAGGCAGAGGTTTGGACTGCAGAGAACAGTGAAGGCGCTGTATTTTATAAAGATATAAATTATGGTGGAACTGCAGTAACCTTGCAAAAGGGAAACTATACACAGGCACAGATGAGTGCGGCAGGACTTCCTAATGATTGGATGTCTTCATTGAAGGTTCCAAGCGGCTGGATTGTTGATGTATATCAGAATGATAATTTCACAGGGACTAAATGGACATATACTGCAAGTTCTCTTTGGGTTGGCTCAGCTGTAAATGATCAAATGTCATCAGTTAAGATTTATGCAAGCACAACACCACCTCCTACAGGAAAGATGATGTTTGATGATTTCAATTATACTAGTAACTATGATGGCAATATAGGAGCACACGGCTGGACCCTTAGAAATGTAATAGAAGGACCTGGACCAGCTGGTTGTAATTTTTCATCAAACAATATCTCATTCTTAGCTGATCCTTTGAATTCTTCAAATAAATTAATGAGACTTACTGCAAGAACTGATGGTACAGGGTCAGGTACAAGTCAAGCTGAAATGTATACTTCAACTAGGAAGTATAATAGAGGAACGTATGCTGCAAGGGTTAAGTTCACAGATGCACCTACCGCCGGAACTGATGGAGCGGGTATTAACGAAACCTTCTTTGCAATTTCACCATTAGAAGGCTATAGAGATCCTAATTACAGTGAATTGGACTTTGAATACCTTCCAAACGGTGGATGGGGAGCAGGACAAGGAATGTGGACAACTTCCTGGCACACTTATACAGCAGATCCATGGTATAAAGATGGAAGTTCTAAATTTGGTTCAGGGTCATATGCAGGTTGGCACACTTTAGTTGTTACTGTAGCTAATGACGGAACGTCTACCTACTTTATCGATGGTGTACAGTTTACACAAGATACCCCATATTTTGGACCTAGAAAAAACATGACTATTAACTTTAACCTGTGGTTCATAACCGGTGCAGGTGAGAATCCACTTAATGCAAGTACCTATACTGAGGATGTTGACTGGGTTTATCATGCAAAGGATACAATTCTTACACCAGCCCAAGTAGATGCTCAAATACAGAATTATCGTTCACAATCTGTAAACTTTGTGGATAGTGTAAATTAATAAAAGAGTATAAAAGTGGGGACTGTCTCAAAATAATTAATTTTATTTTGAGACAGTCCCTTATTTCGTAATATAAGAATTGAACTAAATCGTTATGGAAGGTGGAAGCTTTTAGTTCGGTCCAATACGCCTATTTACTAATTTTCTCTGCATCTAATGCTATAGCCACCTCTAGCAATACCGACTATTGCAATAAATAATTTGCCTCCCAAATAGAATGTAACCGGCTTTTCGGTACTAACAAACTGGCACTCTTCTTTTGAACTCACGCAATATTTTTCAATCTCTTTACAGATTGTCTCTGCAGATGGATAAGTTAAAGGATCATCATAATCAATTAAAAAACTTTTTTTAAAGAGATTAAACATAATTTCATATCCTTCCTTATTATATTTGACTTTCTCAACAACCACTATGGATTATAAAAATAATTTTAATTCGCAATTAAATACATTTTTAAGCCAACTAAGGATAATTATATCATAATCTCCTATAAATTTATTAGTGTTTTTGTAAAATACTGCAATATTAATTAATTTAGTAATAAGAAGTAGCTACCTCTTTTCTATAGAAAAGAAAAACAAGAGCATTATACTTTTATCAATCCTTAATTCCATTGTAATATTATCTATTTAACCAAGCGTCATCCCTCACTTGTGATGGTATCAAATATATTGCTAAAAATAGTCCATATTAAAAAAAGATAATACATATTGTAATCTGACTCAATATGTTAATTTAAAATAGGAAATAAAAATTTTGATAGCAATATATTAGGAGGTTTCTATTTATGATAAAGTTTGGAACAGGTGGTTGGAGAGCAATTATTGGAGAGGATTTTACAAAAGAAAACGTACAGGTTTTAACGCAAGCTATTGCAGATATGATGAAGTCTACAAAAGAAGAGGAAGATGGTTTTGTAATAGGTTATGACCGAAGATTCTTATCTGATAAAGCGGCAAGATGGATGAGTGAGGTTTTTGCAGGAAATGGAATTAAGGTGTTTTTAATAGATAAAGAGGCGCCTACACCAGTTATCATGTTTGCAGTAAAAATGTTAAAGGTTAGATTTGGAGCAGCAATTACAGCAAGTCATAATCCATCAGACTATAATGGAATAAAGATCTTTTCAAAGGGTGGAAGAGATGCGGATGAAAGGCTCACAGATTCTATTGAAGGATATATAAATTATGTAAAAGATGAGAGTGTAAAAATTATGGATTTTTCTAGCGGGATTGAAAGTGGAATTATAGAAAGGATTTATCCTTTTAATGAATATATAGATGCTATTATCAGTATGACGGATATGGAGGTTATTAGGGAAAGATCATTAAAGATATTACTTGATCCTATGTATGGAGTATCTAAGACTTGTCTTCAAGCAATATTAATTACAGGAAGATGTGATCTGGATGTAATTAATGATAGACATGATACTTTATTTGGTGGGAGATTGCCATCCCCTAATAGTGAAACACTTCAAAGGCTTAAAAATATGGTGATAGAACAAGGTTATGATTTGGGAATAGCTACAGATGGAGATGCAGATAGACTAGGTGTAATTGATGAGAGTGGAGAGTTTATACACCCAAACAGTATATTAGTATTATTATATTATTACTTATTGAAATATAAGGGATGGAAGGGATCTGCAGTAAGAAATATTGCTACCACCCATTTGCTTGATAAAATTGCACATGCTTTTGGAGAAGAGTGCTACGAAGTTCCAGTTGGCTTTAAACATATAAGCTCAATGATGGAAGAAAAAAATTCACTTATTGGTGGGGAGAGTAGCGGAGGTTTAACAATTAGAGGACATATAAAAGGAAAAGATGGAATTTTTGCTGCTAGCGTTTTAGTGGAGATGATTAGTGTTACTGGAATGTCTTTGTCTAAGAAACTTAAAGAAATTCATGAGACCTATGGATATTGTTACATGAAAGAAGCGGATTATAAGTTTGATTTGAAAACTAAAGAAAGGCTTATGTATTTACTCTACGATGAAAAAAAATTACCTGACTTTGGTTATGAAATAGAAAAAGTCAGCTACAGAGATGGAGTAAAGGTATATTTCACAAATGGCGGATGGATTATTGCTAGATTTTCAGGTACAGAACCATTAATGAGGGTATTTACGGAAATGGATAGTGAAGTAGTAGCAAGTGAAGTATCAGAAAAAATGAAGATATTCTTAAGTTTGAAATAATAAGGTGGTATTATAATGAGTTACTTAGAAGACGAGATTAGAAAGTATTCTGATTTTTTTCATAAAATAAATGTGGATAAAAACTTTGCTAGTAGCAATGAATTAACAGGAAACACATTTTTCATGGAAGATGGGAATATATTAAGTCTACCAAGTATGGAGGTGGACAGTAGATATCCCTATGGTTCTGATGGCTTTAATTTTTGGGCTCATGCTTCAGGGTATATGTATTGTAACGAAGGTTTGTTTTCAACTTTTTTGAAGGTTGGGGAAGGTCAAGAACCCAAAATTGCTTTTTTTGCTGGATTTCAAGAAAATAATGGTGATTATAAGGTAATATCACTACTGCAGGCGCCATTAATGAACAATAGCGAAGTTCAGTTGGAAAGATATACTGTTTTCACAAAAACAAGTGTATATTATATTACTGAAATAAAGGATATGCGTTTTGTAATTAGGGTCTTTGTGGACTTAGATAAAAAAATTTATTTTACAGTTAATATTGAAAATTTATCAATGGATGCAAGGCGAATATATATTTCTTCATATTTTAATCCCTTAATTGCTCATGATATTGCGGAAAACGGTGAGCAAAGATGGTTTAGAGAGGTTGAATACCTCTTTGAGGATAATAACCTAGGGAACTTTATTGTAAAAACCAATGAAGCTATCAATAGAACCAATACGGTATCAAACTATATGGTTTTACTTAGAAGTTTTCAAGGTGGAAAAAGTAGTACCTTAATTAAACATGAGGAAACTACCTCACGATATCAATATGTTGGTGGAAACATGAGTAGTCTTCATACACCTAAGGCGTTGAAAAATGGAACCTTCGGAACAAAGTGTCATATATGTACCTTTACTGAAGTAGGAATTGCAGGGGATATTTTAAATTTAGAAATCGGAGGTAAGGATTATGGTAGGTGTGATATATCCTTAAAGTCATTCATAAATTGTACTGATAACAAAGCGGTAGAAATATATAAGAAGAATAAGTTAGTTACGGAACAGGTTGATTCAATATTGCTTGATTTAAATGCTTCGGAGCTTAAAAATGGTGAGCAATTGAGTTGTAGTGTACAAAAGGAAAAAGAAGGATTGATTCGAAATAATATTTTCAACGGTTTTTTTGAACATTTGAAAAAACAGGTGGAATTTTGTTCTCTTATAAAAGGCTATGTGCAGTTGTTCTCAGGTTCTTTGATTGGAATTAGAGATGTTTTTCAGGCAACGGAAGCTTTACTTATCTGGCAGCCAGAAGTAGCAAGAGAAAAGATGTTGGAGGGCCTTAATTTTATTGATCCAAGTGGAAGATGTCCAAGACAGTATACTTTACCAAAAAGCGAAAATGAAATTCCTATAATGGATTTAAGAGCTTTTATTGACCAAGGAGTTTGGGTAATCTCTGCAATAATATCCTATTTGAGGCATACACAGGATTTTGAGTTTTTATGCCAAGAGTGTGGATATTATGAAATTATTGATGAAAAGAAAAATATTGTAAAGAAAAGTTTAATTAAAGATAGCGTTCTCGATCATATGATAAGAATTATGGAATATTTAATCCAAAATATCGATGAGGAGGATACAAAATGTGTACGTGTTCTATATGGAGATTGGAATGATGCTTTAGACGGTTTAGGCGTTAGTGAAGATTCAGAAAAGGAATTTGGATCAGGAGCTACTGTTATGGTAAGCCTTCAGGTTTTTCAGAATCTTAACGAAATGATAGAATTGCTTAATAGAGTAAATTATAAAAATAGTATTGCTTTGATTAGTAAATACAAAAAAGTTAAAGGAGAATTAAAAGAAGGACTTGAAAAGTATGCAATAATTGAAGCTAGTGATGGGGATAGACGTATAGTACATGGTTGGGGGGATAAAAGATCTTATTATGTGGGAAGTTTTAGTGATTCAGATAACAAATCCAGATATAGCTTAACCTCAAATTCCTTTTGGGTACTTTCAAAGATGTATGATGAAGATATGAGTATCAAAGATACAATATTAGAGGCCTACAGAAAACTTGACTCAAAATATGGATTAAAAACCTTTGAACCTTATTTTGCCCCTAATACCCTTGGTGTGGGTAGAATACCAAGACTGCATAGTGGTACGGCTGAAAATGGTGCTGCCTACATACATGCATCCGCTTTTGGGATAATGTCCTTGTTTCGTATGGGATGTCCAAGGGAAGCCTGGGAGCAGTTATATAAATCACTTCCCTTTACACATGAGTATGTTTCTTGTTCCTCTTTTGTAATGCCAAATTCATATGGTTATAATGAAGAAAAAAATATTGACGGTCAATCTATGTTAGATTGGCAGACGGGAAGTTCTAATATTATTTTTAAGGTATTTATAAAATATGTTTTTGGAATCAGTCCAGAATTTGATGGGGTATGGGTACAGCCTTGCAATTGGACACCCTTTGAGGGCTTTGAGTTAAATATAAAAATTAGAACTTGTAGCATAAAACTTTCACATAGAAATACTAATTCTAAAGAAAGAATATTTACGGTTAATGGAGTTTGCCGCAGTGGAATTTATGATCCTGTTATGATGCTTACTAAATTGTGGCTTCAAAATGAAGAACTATTAAATGAGGTACTTGAAATAGATGTTATAGATTAAATTCAATGTAGTAAATGAGGACACTTTTTATTTGCATAATTATACTCATATGTTACAATTTAATCAGGAACATAAAGGTACTCAAAATCCCATAGTACAAAATCATTTTGAAGAAAGTGCAAAGGCGGTATTACAATGAATTTAAACGAAATCATGGACGAACTAAAGTTGCTTGGTACAGAGCGCACGAAAAAAACTTACATAAAAAATGGTGCACAAGAGCCTGTTTTTGGCGTAACCATAAGTGCTATGAATCCAATTTTTAAAAAAATAAGATACAACCAACCTTTGGC
>JACMJL010000098.1 GCA_014380625.1 Clostridiaceae bacterium | reverse complement strand
TCAATATAACTTTGTTGAATATGTAAATCTAGTAAGGGTAAATAAGGCGAAAGAACTACTTATGGATTCGAAATTTTCGATTAAGGATGTGAGTGATAAAGTAGGATTTATAAATTACAACACGTTCTCAAGAGTATTTAAAAAATATGCAGGCGTTTCAGCAAAGCAATACCGTTATGAACAAGGTATTAAAGCTGGTGATGATATACAGGAATAGAGAGTAATTTGTACTAATTAAGCGATTGCAATATGTATTTTAAAATGGAGGGGAAAATAATTTGCCAAATATTTACGATATAGCGAAGTTTGCTGGTGTTTCGAAAACAACCGTTTCAAAAGTAATTAACAATCTATATGGAGTTAAAGCAGAGACACGGACAAAGGTATTAGAAGCAATTAAAGAGCTTAATTACTTTCCTAACCATGCTGCCCGAAGCCTTGCCAACAGAAAAACAGGGGTTATCGGAGTTGTTTATAATACTTTTGGGATGACTTTTCACGTGGAACTGTCCAATTTCCTTCAGCAGTATGCCTCTGAAAATAATTATAATCTTGTGTTTTGCAATAGCAGGGGTGATAATGCGACTACACTTAAACACATTGACTTTTTACTCAGTGGTTCGGTAGATGGAATTATATTGTATGATTACGAAAACAGATATAGTGAAATTTGTATTAGATTAAAAGAATTGAATTTTCCACTGGTTGTAATAGAAAATAATTTAGACGGTCTGAACATAAATAAAGTGCTTATTGACAATGTAGAAGGGGCCAGAAAGGCTGTAAATTACCTTATAGATCTTGGACATAAGAAGATTATTCATGTTGCAAGACAAGATCTTACCAACAGTGTACCCCTTGAACGATTGAACGGCTATATAAAAGCTTTATATGACAATGGGCTTGAATTCAACACTGACTATGTTATCTATTGTAAACTCGCAACAAAGCTAGAAGTGGAGAAAGCAATGGATAAATTGTTGAATCTGAAGCAAAAAGCAAGCGCAATATTCTTCAATGATGATATAACTGCCTACAGAGCGAAAGAATACTTTATTAATAAAGGCTACAAAATACCTGAAGATTTTTCACTGGTAGGCTTTGATAATATTAGTAGCTTTAATTATATTCCTATAAGTGAAAAACTGGTTTCTATGGGCCGTCCAGTGCAAGATATGGCAAATGCTGCAATCGAGATGTTGGTAAATAATATTAACGATAGAGATAAGAAACCACAGAGCATCGTTTTTGAAACTACGCTTGTGGAAGGAAAATCCTGTTTAGAAATAAAAGAGTAGATGAAAAGCTGAGGCTACTGTAGAAGTATTGTTATGTTCAAAGGCAAACCGCGAAAACCGCATGCATAGATTATTTTGAGAACACTTACTTATTGAGTGCTATCTAATAATTTATGCTATTTTTTAGGGTAGCGCTACATATTTGATGGTGGTGTAGTTAACTTGAAATCGGATTTAAAACTAATTATTAGGACCTTAAAAACAGACTAAAACGTTAAAAATCTCAATTTCGTAATGAAAATTGAAATAGTGCGAAATTATTAATATACACCTATTTATTGTTTTTTGGGGAATAGGAATTGTTTTAAGAAAAATGATAATAGAATTGTGACCCTTTTGAGGAGTACAATAATGATGATTTACATTAGAATTCAATCAATGTCTTGAATGCATGGTTGTTTAACAATGTTTTCGTGAGAATGATATTAAAAAAAGGGGGTCATAAGGTGAAAAAGTTCAGTTCAGTCATCATGGTAGTATTTGTTTTAGTTACAATAATGCTGTTTACAAACACCGCTTTTGCTGATAATAATAAGAGTATTGTCATCGATTGTTCGGGGAAAACTCAAGTGGAGGTTTATATAAGAGCATCGGAGGTATCAAACTTATATAAAACACAGTTAGACCTAAATTTTGATGCGGCGGTTTTACAGGTAAATGAAATTGTTCCAGGCTATTTTGAGGCGGTTACACCGCAGCAAACTGCTGGAGGAATTATTCAATGGAACAACGCAAGTGGTCAGCTTGCAGGGTATCAGTTTTCCCAGACTCAGGCTGGAGTTATACACTATGAATGTACGCAGGTGGGAAAAGGTGAACAAACCAAGAAGAATACAGAAATAGTGAGAGTGAAGTTCAATGTTTTATCTAACGCTGGAAGTACGGCAGTTACCTTATCAAAGGCAGTCTTTTCTAATGCCTCGAACTTAAGCTTTTCTCCAAGAGAATATTCGATAATGAGTGACAGCGTGGTAAAGAAATATACCATTAGCAACCCTTGGTTTACAGATATTTCAGGCAATAGTGTAACTCAATTAATGGGATCTAGCTATCTGAACTTTAATACGACTGTTACCAACCGTACCTATACCAGTGACCAAGAATCGGTTGCAGTTATTGTCGCTCTATATGATTCGAACAACACCATAAAGAAGCTAAATTACATTAACAATCAAATAAATGCAGACCAATCAGAAAGTGTTAACGTAGGCCTTTCTTTACCTGATTACGTGGAAGGCTACTATTTGAAAGCGTATGTAGTATCTGGTTCGCTGATGGGGGATCCAACAGGAAAGCCCGTAGTGTCAAATATAGTTACTTTTCCGGTCGTTTCCGAAATGACCGTACAAAGTATCTATACGGATTCAAATATATATGCTATGAATGAAGGCACCAATGCAAATGTGGCAGTGACTGCATTATTCACAGACGGAAGTTCAAAAGACATCACTTCAATGGCGTCTTACATATCCTCCGATCCAGCAACAGCAGAAGTGAGTGCTGTCGGAGTAGTTACAGGGAAAAAAGCAGGAAATGTAGCTCTGACAATATCTTATGACGGAAAGAGCAATACAGTGCCTGTCGATATCAATGTGGTTGCAAGCGGTATGAGGATCATGAAGGATCTCCAGATAGATTTAAACATGTATTATACAGTTATAGGAAAAAGCACCAAGGTACAAGTTACAAGAATCAATACAGACCAAAGTAAAACGGATGTTTCCTGGGATACAAGCTTTACTACATCTGACGCTTCTATAGCAACGGTTAATGCTGCTGGAGATGTAACTGGTATGGGTGTGGGAAATGCTATAATCACAGCCTCCTATGAGGGAATTAAAAAAACTACACTTGTCTGTGTGACCAATCCCTCTATTCCCACTCCTGTTGGAATCAGACTTGATTCGAATGCATACAGTTTGAACGTAAACGATATGCATAACTCCAATGTAGCACTTGTATATTCGGATAACAGTACAACTGATATTACTAGTCTTGCAGTATTTTCTTCCGCAAATAGTGGGATTGTGACGGTGAACACATCAGGGGCAATTACCGCAAAGGCGTTAGGAGATACTTATGTGACAATTACGCATGGTGGCTATACAAAGACAGTAAACATCTCTGTTGTTGACCCAACAGTAGCCAGAATGAGTAGTGTTAATTTTGATGCAAATAGCTATAGCATTAATACAGGGGCAACTTATAAGACGGAAGTCCTGGCATTTTATGCAGATCGAAAAGCCAATAATATTAGAGGCATAGCAACGTACACTTCAGATAACACGTCTGTGGCTACAATTGATGCTTCAGGCATTATTACAGGGGTAAGTAATGGTTCAACAGTGATTAAGGCGGTATATGGAGAGTATACGGCGAAAGCAAGTGTTACTATAGTGAACTCTAATTTACCAGTTACTTTAAATAGTATTAGACCAGATTCGAAGGCCTATGTCATAGATGTTGGAAATACGCATTCAAGGCCCGTAACCGCATCATATTCAAATGGCGACACTGCCAATGTAACTGCAGAGTCCATATTTAGTTCATCCTATACCTCCATTGCAACTGTAAGCAATAGTGGTGTTGTGACTGCAGTGTCAGCAGGTTCGACGGTTATTACTGCAGTATATGGACAAACGAAGACGTACGCGATTGTAACAGTAAATACAGCAGGTGTTCTAAAAACAAGCAATATATCTTTTGATTTAAATGTTTATAGTGTTGGAATGGGAGATTACAAAAATACGGTTGTATCAAATGTATATTCAAATGGTACTAAAGGGAGTATAACAGCAC
>JACMJL010000012.1 GCA_014380625.1 Clostridiaceae bacterium | reverse complement strand
TACACTAATATTCAAATAAAAAAATATGAAATCACTATTTATAATTTAAAATAAATAGTGATTTCTTTTTTTGCATTGACATAAAATTGTTTTTTTGCGCACATATAATAATAAATGGAATATATATTATAGTTTCAAATATTTTTGGGATTAAAACATACATCCTAAAATCTCTAGAGAGGCTATTTTAATTGTAAGACATATGTATAATAAATTTAACAAAACTGGAGGAATTAAAAGTGAAAGCAATTGTATGCACAAAATATGGACCGCCAGAAGTTCTTCGGCTCAAAGAGGTGGAAAAACCTACTCCTAAGCACAATGAAGTATGCATAAAAATCTACGCTACAGCAGTAACAGCAAGTGACATCTTCATTCGAGGTTCTCAAATGCCTATTCAATTTTGGCTTCCAATGCGACTATCTATAGGTTTGACAAAACCGAGAAAATCTATAATAGGCTTGGTGCTGGCTGGAGAAATTGAATCTGTCGGCAAGGACATAAAACGATTTAAGACAGGCGATCAGGTTTATGGGGTTACTGGTTTTGGACTTGGCGCCTACGCAGAGTACAAATGTATGAAAGAAATAGATTCTACTCATGGGTGTTTGGCATTAAAACCAACTACTATAACCTATGAAGAAGCGACAGCAGCTGTTTATGGTGGACTTTTAGCATTACAATATATAGAAAAAGGTAATATCCAGCGTGGACAAAAGGTGCTTATATATGGCGCTTCAGGAACTTCCGGAACAATAGCAGTACAACTGGCTAAATATTATGGGGCGGAAACTATAGGCGTATGCAGTACAACAAATTTAGAATTGGTGAAATCTTTGGGAGCAGATAAAGTAATGGATTACACGAAAGAGGATTCTATAAACTTAATTGAGCATTATGACTTTATTCTTGATGCGGTTGGAAAAGTGAAAACCTCAAAATTAAAAAATGAGTGCAAAAAAGCACTATCACCAAATGGGAAATACATATCAATAGATGATGGACGTTTAGAATTGAAATCAGAACGTCTTGTTAAACTCAAAGAGCTGATTGATACTGGAAGTATCAAACCAGTTATTGACAGAACCTATCAATTAGAGCAAATTGTAGAAGCTCACGAATATGTAGGTAAAGGTCACAAAAAAGGAGGGGTAGCAATAACTGTGGAACATGAGGCAAAGTAATATTAGATTTAATATTTTTATGTAAAACAATAATAAATCTTGGTAAATTGGGTACCGTCAACTTTATTGCTTAACATTGTAGATCCAAATAATGTTGCGGTACCCCTATTACTCACTCCCATTAAATGCAAGAACAACTGGTCTCATTTTTAACTGGTTTCTGAACTTTTACACCTTTGATTAGGAGCCACAGGATGAATGATACTTCAGCAACAGTTTCAACTATAGAAAGTGCTGAGTCGGTTACCGCTATATATCCTGAAAAAAAGAAAAATATAAAGAAATCCATCAGGTAGCAGACACATGCGCTAATCATCAAAACTCCCAAGACTTTAGGAATAATATCTGACTTCAAAACAAGCAGTCCCAGTGGAAGAAGCCAGAGTCCCCAGAAAATCGTAGCGATTATTCCTCCATGCTTATGCACATTGAGAAACAGCATTGCCAATGCCTGCAACTGAGAAGGCTCAAAGGCTGACAGATATCCATCACCGTTCAAAATCAGGACAGCAGCAAACTGGTTAAGTCTGTTGAGGAAGGCTACAGAGACACCGACAACAATAAATATGACCATCAGCCTAGCCAAATCACTATCCACTGGTTTAAACAGCTTGTATAGTACATTTGCTAGGAATAAAAAGCAGATATGGCCAAGGAGACAGCTTACGAAGCCTAAACGGAATATCCACTCAGATGCCATAATATTATTTATTGTAGACACCACATCACCTGGTACATAAAATACTGAGTCAACATAGATCATGCTGAAAGAATAAAATATGGCCATAAACAGATACCATAACCCTGCAATCCTGCAGTTTTTTTGTTCGAATTCATTTTTTTCCTCCTCTTACTTTTATTAGTAAATTAACGTATTACTGAAAAACCAATACATTTTACTGATTAATAAAATACCACTTTTTAAATACATCCTACTTATCTGATTGAATGAACCTAGTAAGGCCGCACAGTCAAAATCCTATATGTGGCTATATATAACTAATGGAAACTGCAAAAGAAACTGGGTTAAAGCCTATTGCATATCTCACTTATTTGTTTGAAAGAATGCTTAACGTTGATTTTAAAAATAAAGCGGTTAATAACTGTCAATGTGACGAGTTATTAACCGCTTATTTTGCTACTCCAGATAATCCCCAAAGAAACGTAGTATAACTAAGTTTGTAGATATGAAAATTACGTTAACACCCAACGAAGGTTAAACATGTATAATAACCTTTTCTGACTCTTTTCAAAATTCATAGTTTTATTCATCTTCAACATTCTTATATCTGCTCAGCTTTTCATTGAGTTGTTTTGCCTGTTTATGACCATCTGAATACATCATTGCATAAACCAAGCCCTTTACAATAACAATCACTAATGTATAAGCTATTAGTTTATCTATATCAAATATAGGAGAAAAAAACCATAACCATAATATTATCATTAAACTTGCCAGTACAAAACAAACAGAAAAACTAACCATCTGAGTTTTTTTCCCTATCTCATAACTATTCACTAAGGCAAACTTATAAAATGTAAATGCTAAAGCAATTAATATAATCTGCCAAAAGAGTGAGGTACCAATTTGTCCCGTAGAATTAATCGATAAAAATATTGAAATAATCACCATAAAGAGTCCACAAGCAACTAAAAAATCTCTTACAAACCATTTTAAATATTCACTAATTTTCATAATAAAACCTCCTTATAATCCTAACTTTTTTTTTAATATTGGAACATACTGTCTTGAAATAAATACCTTTTCTCCGTTTTGAAGTAAAGCTTCAAACTTCCCATAGAAAACTGGACTTACAGATTCTATTTTTGAAATATTAATAATTGTTGATTTTGAGGTTCTTAAAAAATTCCAATTTTTATATTCCATCTCAATCTCATAGAGCCTTAGCCTCGACTCAAAGACCTTCTCTTTACAATATATAAATACTTTATTATCTACTGATTCAAAATAAAATACCTCTTTAGGATTGATAACATGCAGTTCTAAATCCATACTACCTATAAGCTTTTTAGTAGAGGATTTAATAGAATAAATAAGTTGCAATAATGACTCATCAGGTTCATCACATCTAATTATTATTTCTGGCTCGCTACCTTCAGGAACATTTTCAATAGTAATTTTCATACTCACCACCTCCTTTATCTATATTTATAGTATATATTTGTAAGCAATTGTATTCAATAGACATAACGGTAGGTAGTAATATAAGAGGTGTAAGTTACATTATTTTAGGGTTAGACTGTATGAAGAAAAGATTTATTTTTATTTGTATGTACAAATATGCTTTGGCTTTCTAGAGTTATAATAACAGCATTTTATAATTCAAGGTCCCTATCTTTCAAATATTAATTCTTTATTTAAACCCCATTATTTCCCTTATAAAATCTGCATTTTCTTTATTAGTTAACTTCTCTAATAACAAAAATGCCACTTCCATTGCAGTCGATGGATTCCAAGATGTAATTATATTCTGGTCAATAACTATTGGTTGATTGATAACTTCGACACCAAAATATTTTAACTGCTTTTGCTTTATTCCATCTCTTTTATTATAGGTGGTTCCCTTTCTTCCTTTTAAAACTCCACTTTTTCCTAGTGGTAATGCAGCAACACATACTGAAGCTATAGTTTTACCTTTTTTATCAAATTCCCTTAGAATTTCTAAAAACTGTTCGCTATAAGCGTCATTGTAGAAATTATATTCTGTAAATCCTCCTGGAATTGCTAAGGCGTCATACTCATCAATATTTATCTCATCAAAAGTGTAGTCTACAATAATCTTTTGATTAAATGTACTATTTACTTCCTTAGTCCTTCCACAAGTAAATAATTGTGTGGATTTATCACCATCAATGTAATTCCATCCAATTACATCAATAAAAACACTTGCCTCAAATGTTTCAAATCCATTTGCCAACAATAATAAAACTTTTTTCATATTTATCCTCCTCTTAATTTGTGGTTCCTAGAATAATAGTTCCTTTATTACTGTTTTAATCTAAAAAGATAATCGTCCAAAACTCTTTAACTGCAAGCGCTTGTCAATGACCTTGAAAGATTTCCACCAATTTTCGCTAATGGCAAATGCTTTAGGATATTTGTCATTATTATACCATTCCCAAGGAATACCCCAAACACCCCCTTCAGGTCTTTGGTCTATTAGTAAATCAAGTGCTGCATTTACTTCTTTCTTGTTTTCCTCATAAAACCTGCTATTTTCAAAATGATACTGCCACAACGCTAAGTCAAGTGGTCTTGCGTTTCGGTAAATGGAACTTTTAATTTCATAGAATGCAGCTTGACTTAATTTTTTCATAATACACCTCTTTCAAAATTTAAATGTTCTTTACTTCCCGGTTTTCTACAATTATGTCTTAACTTCACATATAATAATAATATCATTATTTACCACACCTTGGAATTGAACTTTTACAAATAGAGGCGATACATTGTTTAAGCCGTTTATGCCTAACTCAGTATAGATAAATCGGAAATCGTTGCAGCACCACTTAAAGGCTCTCCTAACCACCAAAATCTTTTTTAAATATTTAACATATTAAATTAAAGAGTGTAACCTTTTTAGTAGGATTTTAATACTAAAAATTACTTTAGTACAAAAATAAACAGAAAGAGTCATATCGTCCGATACAACTCTTTCTGCCTATTTCACTTCACATTCTAGTCTTATATTTCTTCTATATATATATATTTATGTGCTTTTACTACTGAACTTTCTTCTACATTTGTTATAATAAGTTCCAAAGTAAGCGGGTAGTAATGCTTCAGAAGAAGACATTAACACATTTCCTCCAAAAGCCAAAATTAAAATTAACATTATACCAGTTTTATTTTTTATAAATACAAATCCATCTATTACATCTTTTTTAAATTCACAAATTTTCCTGTAAGGAACATTTACTTCACTATATTTTATTTTTCCAAATAATATTCCTGAAATTATAAAAGTTAAACTATCTATAAATAACATTGTATATAAGCCTACAACTTTTATAAAAATTGAAGATAATGCATATGAAAAAACTTGTATTAGTTGCAAGCTAGTATTTAATAGTGACTTTGATTCTAATAAAAATTCATTATCCATTATTAATAGAGATAAGGAATTTTTTGAAGGTACTGATATTGTTGAAAAAACAGCTTGTACTGTAGCAAACACATAACTTGTTATAAATGTTGAATGAGAAACAGAATATAGCAACAATGCAAAGGTTATATCATCTAATCCATCACCAAAACTAGATATACAAGTAGCACAATATACCTTCAAAAAAATCTCTGTTTTTTAATGCTTTACTATACAATTTTTACTTCTACTATTCCCTCATATAATGCATTATTTGTAACCTTTTTAAATCTACAATAGTCCTTTAATTTTTGTTCACTAGTTACATTATTGGTCGGATAAAACCATATCCACTTAATAATTCTACAATCTTCATACCAATCACAACTTCCATTTTCACAAGGATTAACCTTATAACTTTGCCCTAATCTTTTAAACATTTTTTTAAAAACTTCTTCAATATTACTAGAACTAATATTAAGTGAATTTTCTAAATCAAGTTCATTCAAATAGTTTCTTTGATTATTAGCATATAATTCTGGAGAAACATATGGGGAATATTCTTATAGGTGTTTTATCATAATATTTGTATATAACTCACCCAGTTCTTCATCTGTCGGACTTTCATATGCCTGATATGTTAATTCAGCAAACGAAGGTAATAATCCTATTTCATTGTAAACATAGTCAGCTATATTTAATAAATTTTTAAACATATTATTTTTTATTATCATAATTGCAGGAAGAACTCTAACCTCTTCTGAATCTAATTCCTTTATTAACTTTAAAACTTCTTTAGTTTTTGGTGCACCATCTGCTTCATCAAATGGATTTTCTATAGATACTAAAAAAGCTGAAATATGATTTTTTTTACTTTTCTCGATTATATCTTTATTTAAGAGTCTTCCATTGGTTAAAACATATGGTTCTATTCCTGTAATTTCATACATTTTATTACTTAATTCAAATATTTTATTACCTAAAACTAAGGGTTCTCCCTCTGAAAATCTTACTTGTATGTTCTTATGTAAATTCCCTTTAATCTCATTTATCAACTTTAAATAGTTATCATATAACTCATCAGAACTATCTATTGAAAATTCTTTTCTGTCTCTATGTGAATAAAAATGACAATAAGAACAACTACAGTTACACCTTCCTTTAACTGTGATACTTAATGCCCATAAATCTTCATCCCTTAAAAAAGTATCCATATTCAACCTCCATTTAAATTTAAAGATGTTCAGATTTTATCTGAACATCTTTGATTGTAATCTTACCTTATTAAATCTGTAGAATAAGCCATATAAGTTCTATCTGTATTCTTCTTACCTATTAATTGTTTTAAAATCTTAGATTTCATGATATTTCCTCCTTTTTATGTACTGTTTCATTATTTCAACATCGCATACATTAAAAGTAAAATATTGAATTCATCTGTATTTAGCAACCCTAATACATGTAAAAACCCACCCCATGGGGTATTTAAACGTTTAATTTGAAATAAAAAGTATATGTCACAAAGTCACCCAAGTTAAAACGTGATTTAGCTCCTTGTAATTTATGAAAACCCTCACCTCTATTTAATGCTCGCTGTACATTTCGGCGTAATGGGGGAGTTCCAGCATCTCTACACTTATATATGCTAAGTCATATGAAAATGTCTTAAATAGTTATATTTAACGTTGTTGATATATAAACAATGTGCATACTAGCATTTCCAATTCAAATTGAGGTATAAAATTAGAGTGAAGTACAAGGATTACGGCAAGTCAGGCATGGGTTAAGCTAAGTATATCATTCTTGCTTTTAAGGTTTCATACAATAGCCTAACGGCATGCGTACAGTATTTAAATTATGTGGACTGTAATTATTTTCTTACTTCCTTTTCACCTAATAATTCAGGTGACTTATTATGAAATTTGGCAAAAGTACTCCTGATAATAAAGAGATACTTACTAAAAAAAGTAAGTACCTCTTTAATTAATTCTTTAATTTTATTGCCAAAGTATTTGAGTAAAATGAACGGGTATTATTGTGCCTTTAACACAATTTTTTCTTCCTTTCCATTCCATTTAATCGTAAAGTTAATATCATCATTTTCACGAGGCATGGCACCGTTACCACTACCCATGCTAATATTTAAAGAGCCTTCTTTATTAAGTTCCAAATCTGTCATCGTGCCTCCACTTACAGTGGTTTTATATTCAAAATCGATAGGCCCAACAGATTCTTTATCAGATATTTTGTAATTAATTACTTGATAAGGATCATTGTAACTTTCATAGGTTAACAAACCTGTTTCATCTTTCCACCAATGCTCATAATATTTCAAAGTAAAGGTTCCTGTCCAGCTTGTACTCTCTCCTTTATAAATAATCTGTTTACCATCATTAAAGTACTTAAATACGATATTTGAAATTAACCCTTTTGTTTCTAGGATACTCTTCATTTCAGTCTCAGTATTTGATATTTGAGAGGGCATATAAACTAAAAAGGTGTTTTTCGCATTATAGCCGATTTCCTGCAAAGAATATGGATTATTAAAATTAGTTGTATTTACAATGTCTTCTCTTTCTACAAAGGATTTAAAAGTATAAACTAAAAGTGTATCTTTATTCTTACCTATACTATAAATAACAGGCTTTACTCCACTAAGCAGAAAATTATCAGGAGACTTTGAGGTATCCTTTTTAAGTGGCAATCCTCGTTTTTCAAAGGTTTTAACTATTGTATTTAGCGTTAGTAAATCACTTTTAGGTTTTTCACCTATTTTATATCCTAATACACCTATAGCCATAGCACCCAATATCATTGCTATTATAGTGATTGAACCCCAAATCTTTAACCTTTTCATCCATTTTTTGAAGGTGTTAGCCTGTGGTAAATCATCTATAAATTCATTTAACTTTAACTCGTAATTATAATACTCCTTTACAAGAGAAATGCAGTTTATACAATCCTTTAAATGTTCCTCTACTATTCCTTTACTTTCAATACTTACATCATCCTCAATATATAGTGGGATTAAATCTTCTACTAATCCACAGGGATATTTACTCACCTAAAATTCCTCCTTTACAATAAACTTTTTTAAAGGCTAACCTTGCACGATGTATATTTACTTTTACCCAGGAAACCGAGTGGCTTGTTATACTCGCTATTTCTTCGTAGGAAAGTCCATGCCAATCTCTTAGCCAAAGAATTTCACGTTGCTTTTCAGGGATTTGTATGAAAGCCTCTTTAATTAATTTACTTTTTTCTTTCTTTTCAAGAGCTTCATTAGGACCATCTCTATATGGAATATCATCAAACATATCTCCATCTATTGAAATTGTTATAAGCTGATTTTTTCTGCAATACTGACTATATACATTCCTTGCAATTTTATAAACCCAGGTTGATACACGACAGTCACCTCGAAATCTATGGAAGGATTTAATTACTTGGAAAAATGTTTCTTGAGTAAGTTCTTCAGCTACATGGTAGTTAAAGGTTAATCCATATAAATATCTAAAAATATATCTTTCATATATCTCATAAAGCTCCTTCATACTTTCCAACTTATCATCACCTCCTATTTATATAGTGAAAAAAACAGCTAAAAAGTTACACATTATTTTCAGTTCGCATACATTATTCTCCTCTATTTATAGTAATAGTTAAATCATATCATTAATCTGATAACATATAGTACTTAAATAGACATTTTGTGATAGATTACATATAAAATACCTCATTGATAAATGCATATAGGTATATATAAATAATATTAAATGATATAATATTTATAAAATTTGCTTATAATTGGTAGAAAACATGAAATTTCTATTTATCTACATTTTATAGGATACACAAAAATAATAAATACTGTACATTTATCTATTGACTCTTACACTGTGAGAGGGTTTAGAATAAAATTACAATCCGGATTGTTAAACCGAACAAGGAGGTAAAATGTTTAAAATAGGTGATTTTTCTAGATTCACAAGGGTTTCTATAAGAATGCTTAGACACTATGACGAGATTGGTATTTTAAAACCGAAATCTATTGATGATTTCACAGGATATCGATTCTATTCTGTTGACCAGATTCCAAGGGTTAACCGTATTCGAATTTTGAGGGAAATGGGATTCTCCCTTATAGAAATAAACGGACTAATGGGAAGTGACTTGGATTCAGAGCAACTACTCAGCCTTTTGATGAATAGAAAGCGTGAAATATCAGAAGTAATCGAATATGAGAAAGAAAAGCTTTTAAAGGTTGAAAACATGATTAAATTTATTGACAAGGAGGATTCTAACATGAAATATGATATTATTATAAAAAATATTCCCACTTACAAGGTACTTTCATTGAGAGCTATCATTCCCGCCTACAACGAGGAAGGAAAGCTGTGGGAAGAGATTCAAACTTTTGCTGGGAAAAACAATATAAATGGCATAGCACCCTGCTACGCAATATACCATGACGTCGGATACAAAGACAGTGACATTGACGTGGAAGTCACAATGTGTGTAAACAAAAATATTGTCGAGACAGATAGAATAAAACTTAGAGAGCTCGAAGATGTACCTGAGATGGCAATTATCTTTCACCAGGGAGCTTTTGAAGAAATGGGTTCAGCATACCATGCATTGGGTGTCTGGATGTCTTCTAATGGCTATGAGATGAATGGTCCAACGAGAGCCATTTACCACAAAGGACCATGGTGCGAAAAAGACCCTTCAAACTACTTGACCGAAATTCAATCTCCTGTAGTTAAAAAGAAATAATCAGAAACATCAATAGTTTTTAAGTACATGTAATAGTTCAACATGCATTGGGTAATTCTACATTTTTGAGTTTGTTTACAATTGATTTATTATATTTTGCTTCACGTCATAACAGCAAAAAGTCGAAAATAATAATTCACTTACTTTCATAAATGGAAACTTAAAATAAAGGGAGAAAAATCTCCCTTTATGCCCCAATTATACTTAAAAGATTTAGTATTTTTACTATATATCATTTATCAGAGGTTGGTAGCAAGATTTATACTAGATAATCAGTTACTAAAGGCATACGGCACTAATGGATTCCATAATCCAAGTAGTATCTACGAGTTTTTGCATATTTGTAATACATTAAATATGGTACTAACAAATTTTTCTGCTATGGTTCTTGTTGTTTCTAATTTTAAAATTTGTATCCTTTTTGGCTGGTAAAGAAAAACACTCAATCTTGTTTGGATTATACCCGCCGAAACCACTTAGCCAAATAATAAAACCAATTTTTTTTGGGAGAAAGTAGCTTTTGACCTTCTGCAACATAGTCAAAAGACCAGGCTGTAGCAAAACCCAATGTATAAGCATCCAAAGCTTCTTGGTTAAATAAATTTGGTTGTGGCTTAGGGTTCAATAAAATCATAGATAGATCTCCCTGAGTATATATTTCATATCCTTCTCGATATAACCGCCTGTTCGCTGTGTTGGACGTTTCCTGAAGTTTGGTAACATTGCCTGTACCTATCAAAAGGTTCCGTATTGCCTTCAGAGTATCCTCTGAATCTGTTTCAATGCAAACTTCTTCAAAATTTCCATTTGCGAGAGTTACCAAAAAAATAAATAAGTGATTTTTCAGCAAAAGGTCGAAAATAAATGGCTTCACTATTTGAGACGATTCACCAGGCCAGTCCGTCAAGTATTCGGTAATAATTATCTTCATAAATCATAACACTTCAACAAACTATTAGGGGAAGTGTACGCAAAAATGACATTTCGTACGCTAAAAAAAATAACATAAATCGTCGATATAGAAAGGCTTATAGTAGCAGATTTAACTAAAGTCTTTTTTCTTATTGTACCTTTGAATGTATTGCTTTATATACTATATTGACTTTGTTTCTTAGGCGTGAATTTATGCCAATAGAGCCCTTAAAAGATAAAATAGAGTTAATTATGTTAACGCAGTAGAGTTGGTTGCTCTTCAACTTAGTGGTGGATCATATCTTATTATTATCGGTTGTACCCAAAAATAAACCATGAAAGCCACATCATGGACAATATTTTCATGATGTGGCTTTCTAATCTTTTCATCGGGGTCACACTAACATAAATTAATATTACTTGATATAAAACTATTATTTAGTCATGTTGGTGTAATTCACATAAATGTTGGCGATACCCTAATATAAAAACTTATATTTTTTGTAATACTCATACAATTTACATATGAGTACTAAATCCTGCATGTTTAAATTGTCATTGCCTATCTTACTTTTTAGCAGTAATTATATATATATCTTTTCTTAAAAATATCTTTTGTGTTATATTTAATCCCGCATTTTCTAATTCTTGTTCCATTACCGATGAAGGAACTCTGATTTGCATAGGAGGGCCCTCTATAGCACTTTCGTCTTTTTCATATTCCAAACACATAAATTGCCCGCCATCTTTCAGCACACGTTTAATTTGCTGCAACGTAGTAGATAAAGGTTTTATTTCATGTAAAACCAAAGAAGCAAGCACAATATCAATTGAATCATCTGGTAGTGGAATGTTATCAATGCTTCCTTTAAC
>JACMJL010000097.1 GCA_014380625.1 Clostridiaceae bacterium | reverse complement strand
TCACCACCTTTATATATCATCAGGGTTAATGATGTTTGGTATATTTTTAATTTCTTCCCATCTTTCACCTTGTACCCTATAGCCAGTACCAGGTCCCTGATAATCATTAGCGTTGTTGACTGCGCTATTAACATTAAATTTTTCATCTAGTATTGCAGAAGTCTGAAGATAATCTCCTGATATTCTCTGCTTTAGCATACTTAAAATACTATCTGCTACATCTTGATAATTAGTTTTCACTAGAGCTTTTACTATATCTATTCCAGTAAGTCCTCTATTCATAAGATCTTCAATAGCTTCAAAGTCTTCTAATTCATTTCTGGCAGGCATATCCATACTTCCGTGTGCATAAGCTGCGGCTTCAACTTCCTCATCGGTTATTTTACTTAACCCTAATTCTCTAAAAAGAGCTTGCATAACCTTAGCTGCTTTATATCTAACATTTATAACTTCTTCTTCTTTAACTGGTCTTAATCCACCATCTATCATTAAGTCCCTTTGAAGCACATTATAATCATCAAAGTCCTCTGCATCAAAATTGGCACCAGCAAACATATTATCGTAATTAGGTACACCACTGTAGCCTGAAAATATAAAATCTGTTCCAGGCAAGAACTGCATTAGTGTTCTAGCAGTTCTTCTTATATCTGAATGAGTAAAGGTCTGATCATTACTTGAAGCAACCTCTAAGTCTAATAATGAAGCTATAAGGTTTTCTGCAAGGATTGCTCTTATTCCAGAGGGAACAGAGGAGGTAATTCCTATACAGCTAACTGCTCCATTTTGTATACCTTGAGATCCACAACCTTTTGTTACCATAAGACATCTAGTTTCTAGGTATAACATGGACTTATTTTCTGCATTTCCCATAAGAACTTCCGAACCAGTACCAGAGGTAAATCTGGTTTTAAGACCACGAGATGCATAAGCTGAAGCTAAAAAGGCTTTTGAATAAGGAGTATCATCCCCATCAATAAATACGCTTTCAGTTCCATACACAGATATAGTTTCAGCATAAGTGGTAAAACCTCTCATACCAAGTTCTAATTCTGTTGCTTCTTCTACTGCACACTGAGTTAAAACTCCTGGTTTCCCTATTTGAGAACCTATTAAAAGTGCAATAGCATTAAAGGGAGCATATCTAGCCACACCTACAGTAGTTTCCTCTTCTCTAAAACCTCTTAAAGCTCCTTCAGCAGCATCCGCAGCTATCTGAACTGGATTATCCCTTAAATTAGTAATATGTGCTTGATTAGCTGGTGTTTTTCTAGCTCTAATTTTCTGCATAGCCATCATCATTTCTACTACATTAAGTTCATCTAAAATTTTAATTATTTTAGAAGGAGACAAACCTGAAAATATCTTTATAATACTTTTTCTATCTACATGAATATCTACTAGCATCCTAGCAATAGTTAAGTTGTCCAATTTCATGGATTCTTCAACCTGATTTATGTTTATAGCATAATCCGCTATAAAGGAATCTATAAAATCAAACTCGCTTCTCCTCTTTCCATCCATCTCTACAATAATTCCATTTCCGATTTTTAAGGATGGTTTAGGATCATAGGGACTTGCCATAGCTGTAAATCCTTTTTCAGGCCATTCATTCATAAAGCTGTCTTGATTAACTGGCCTTTTTTCTAACACTTCAAATCGTTTAGATCTTTTCATTACCTTACCTCACTTTCGAGGATTTACTTGTTTAGTTCTTGAAGAACTCTTTTTGTGATCTCTGATACTAAAGCAGACATATCATTTGATGGTTTTGGTTGAACTGGTTGTACCGATTGTTCTGGTTGTTTTTCTTTGCAATCACATTTTGAATCACAGACTTCTTTATTCACACAAGCATTGTTTAGACACAATTTACCTGGATGTTTTCCTGGAACTTTAAAGGTCTCTCTTAAGTCTAATAGGTCTTGTACTTGATGGTTGCTTAATTCCTTTGGTCCACCAAGCATCATTGAATGATACATCAGTTTTGCATAGAATTCTAAAGATTCCATTTTAAAATATGCTGCTAATAAATCTCCACCATAAGTAAGTGCACCATGGTTTTCTAGTAATAATGCATCATAATTTTGAAGATATTTTGAAATTGCATCTGGAATTTGCATAGTTGAAGGTAGTCCATATTCAGCTATTGGAATACAGCCTAAAAATATTGTTGCTTCAGGCATTATTTGTTTTGTTAATGGAATACCTGCTATAGCAAAGCTTGTACCATACGGTGGGTGAGCATGTACAACTGATTTTACGTCTGCTCTTTCTTCATAAACTCTTATATGCATTTTAATTTCTGAGGATGGTTTGTAAATTCCATTAGCTTGAAGTGTTTCACCCTTCATATTAACTTTACAAATCATATCTGGAGTCATGTAACCTTTACTTACGCCTGTTGGAGTGGCTAATATTTCATTATCACTTATTCTTACTGAAAAATTACCGTCATTTGCTGCTACAAACCCATTATTGTATACTCGTTTACCTATTTCACACATAAATTTCTTGATTTCATATTCTGCAACCATTAATTTTTGCCTCCTTGTGTTTGTTGTTCTTTTATTTTCTTTGTTTTCATTTTATCAAACTTTAATTTCAATGTCAACCAAAACAAAGAAAAACCCACAAATATAATCGCTATATTTGTGGGTTTTTCTTTTATTTCGATTGACTATGATGCTTTTGTGAAAATTAACTAGCAATATACTAATTCTACGTTTCTATTAGCTATAAATTGTTCCCATTCTTCTGTAAGTTTCTTGTCAGTAAATATTATATCTACATTTTCTATCTTCATCATTTTAATAAAGGATACTTTGTTAAATTTTGTATAATCAGCCACTAAGTATGTTTTTTCTGCTGCCAAAAGCATAGCTTTCTTTACTTCTGCCTCCATATCATTAGATTCAGTTATTCCCTTTTCAGTATCTAACCCCTTGCAACAAATAACTGCAATATCCACATTAAAGTTTTTAATGGAGTCCTCTGTTAGATGTCCCACAAAAGACATCGAGTTTTCTCTTAGGGTTCCTCCGGTGGAAATCACCTTACAATCCTTTGCGTTAGAAAGCTCAGAGACTACGTTTACAGAATTAGTAATTACAGTGATTTTTCTTTTATCTTTAATGCTCTCTGCTACCTGTAAAGCAGTTGTGCTAGAGTCAAGCATAATTGTATGTCCATCACTAATATATTCTGCCACTTTAATTCCAATAGCCCTTTTACCTTCAATATTTGTAACTTCTCTTATCTTTAATGGCAGTTCTGCATTTATACTATCATTAATAACTGCACCACCGTAAGTTCGTTTTAAAAAACCCTCCCCTTCAAGCTTCTCCAGATCTCTTCTCACTGTTTCTTCCGTTACATTGAAAATTTTACTTAGCTCTGGTACTAATACACTATTTCTTTCTTCTAGTAAACTTATTATTTTTCTTCTTCGTTCTATTGCCAACATTAGTTTTGACCTTCCTTCCTTATATTCGTTTTTTTATGTAAGTATCTAAATATATTTTCATACACACTATCAGGAACAAAAAAATCATTTTGTCCTCTTCCAAGGGTTACCTCAGGTCTATTTTTTCCATGAAAATCTGTTCCACCTGAAGGAATAAGTCCATATTTATTAATAATATAATGCACGTATTCACTATCTCGTCTAGTATAGGAAGGGTAATATTCTTCTATGCCTTGAAGGCCTAATCCCACTAGATATTTTATATTCTCTTCAACTTCCTGTGTATTATATCCGTAAAATCCAATTTTCTTATGATAATGAGCAAGTATTGAAATACCACCTGACTTTTTTATTATATCTAAAGCTTCCTCCACCTTTATAAGTTCTCCTCTGCCATAAGGTATAGGATCTAAATATTCCTGCCACACGTTAGGCACACTAGGACTTATATTTTTATCTACAAAATACTTTGGAATAGCTTGTCTGTCTAGATATTTACCTACAGCATATCCTCTTAAGGTTTCCATATCAATTAAGATACCCTGCTTTTCTAGAATATTAAGTATTCTGTCCATACCTTCCTCCCTAGCTCTTTTCATATTGTTATAGGCCTTTAAAAAATACTCATTTTCCGTATTAATTCCCAGCCCTATTATATGAAGTAATTTATTATCTTTGTAGGAGGCGCTTATTTCTATACCTTTTAAAAAATTAACCTTAAGCTTTAAAGCAGCTTTTTCTGCTTCTAGAAGTCCCTCTATACTATCATGATCAGTTAAAGCAATTGCTTTAATTTTCTTCTCAAAAGCCATTTTTATTATTTCACTAGGACTATCTGTCCCATCAGACACGTATGAATGTACATGTAAATCAATCATTCCCTCACCTATCCCTTGAGCACTAATTTGTAGAACTCTAGCTTAATTATATCATTACAAATAAAATAAGCCTAGAAAAAAAGGAAGCCTAGGACTTCCTTTATAACAATAATTATTAAAAATCTACATTACTTCTTAGGTATATATTCCTTCATTTCAATAGACCTTTTAATTATTGCTCTACCTTCCTCTAAAGATTTAATTTCACCCAAAGCTTTAAGTTGCATTATTGCATTTCCAAATACAGATGCTTCTAATGGGCCCGTAATTACTTTCTTACCAGTTACATCCGCAGTCAACTGACAAAGTAACTCATCTTGTATTCCTCCACCTACTAGGTTTATTGTTTCTACAGCCTTACCAGTTACTTCTTCAAGATTATCAATTACTTTGTTGAATTCATTAGTTAGACCATTATAAACAGAAATTGCAACCTCACCCAAATCTGAAGGAGTACCCTGTCCATCTTTTGCACAATAATTTTTTATTTCTTCTACAATGTTTAATGGTGCCATAAAAGCTACATTATTAGGATCAATTATAAAATTATTATTTTTAACTGCTTTTGCAGCTTTTATAATATCAGGAAAACTAATTTCTTCAACTCTCTCACACCAAGCTTTTTTAAGTTGTTGTAATATCCATAATCCATTAATATTCTTTAAGAATCTTATAGTTCCTTCTACTCCACCCTCGTTGGTGAAATTCTGTTTCAAGGAGGCTTCATTTATTATTGGACCTTTACTTTCTATTCCTAGTAATGACCAAGTACCACAAATCAAGTAAACACTATTCTCATCTTCTAAAGGTATTCCAGCAACTGCTGAGGCTGTATCGTGGCTTCCTACTGCAATTACTGGTATGGACCCCACCTCTAATTCTGCTTGAATATCCTTATTAAGTGTTCCCCAAACTTCACCTGGCATTATTATATTCTGTAAAAGTGAACTTGGAAGTCCCAGTTTATCTAACAGCTTGAAATCCCAATTTTTACTTTTAACATCTAACATTTGTGAAGTTGATGCATTAGTATATTCATTATATTTATTTCCAGTTAAATAGAAGTTAAACAAGTCAGGTATAAATAACAGAGATTTTGCTTCTTTTAATAGATTATTTCTATATTTTAAATCAGAGTATAATTGATACAATGTGTTTAATTCCATATACTGAATTCCAGTAGATTTATATATTTCTTCAAAAGATACAGACTTTTCTATATCTTTAATAATATTATTAGTCCTTATATCCCTATAATGAATAGGATTGGAAATCAAATTATTATTTTCATCTAGAAGACCATAATCTACTGCCCAGGTATCAATACCTATACTCGAGATATCCTTATATTTTGCTTTAGCCTTTTTAATTCCAATTTTTAATTCATGAAATAATCTTAAAAAATCCCAGTATAAATGTCCACCTATTAATACTGGTTCGTTTTGAAATCTATGCACCTCTTCTAATTCAATTTTATTACCATCATATTTGCTTATTATTGCTCTTCCACTGGAAGCTCCAAAATCAAAGGATAAAATAACTTTCATAGCCTACAACCCCTTACCATATATATTATAGCTAAATTTTATCATCCTTTGGCTTTGGATACATTGTCCTAAAAAGTCGTTATCTTGTTTTTTTCAGACATAGTTTTTAGCACTCTTATTTATACTCTTTTAATTCTTCTTCACCCTTCATACATCTAAGGGCTCCCTGTGCTAGTGCTAGAAGTTCATCTTCACCAGGGTAAACTATAACCTCGGAAATAAAAGCAACTCTTTCCTTAATAGCCTGAACTATTTCATTATTATAGGCAATTCCGCCGGTAAGTATAATTGCATCTACTTTTCCAAAAAGTACAGTTGCACACTTACCAATTTCTTTTGCTATCTGGTAAATCATAGCATCAAGTAAAATTTCCGCCTTTTTGTCTCCTTCTGATATTAGTTTTACTACCTCTCTAACATCATTAGTGTTTAGATGTGCAGTAAATCCTCCCTTACCATTAAGCATCTTCTTAACCTCATCATGGGTAAATTCACCACTAAAACATAGTTTTACTAAATCACCAGTAGGAATTAGCCCTGCCCTTTCAGGTGAAAACGGACCTTCTCCATCTACTGCATTATTAACATCTACTACTCGTCCTTTTTTATGTGCTCCTACTGAAATTCCTCCGCCCATGTGAACTACAATAAAGTTTAAATCGCTATAATTTTTACCCTTTTCTATTGCAAATCTTTTTGCTACAGCCTTTTGGTTTAAAGCATGAAATTTACTCTTTCTTTCAATGCTAGGAAGCCCAGATATTCTTGCTACTTCCTCAAGTTCGTCTACAACCACAGGATCAACTATAAAGGCTGGTATACTAAGACCACTAGCAATTTCCTTTGCAATAATTCCACCTAAATTAGAGGCATGTTGTCCCTGAATTCCTAGCTTTAAATCTTCAAGCATTTGATCATTTACAGGATAGGTGCCGCCTTCTACTGGCTTTAACATTCCACCTCTTCCAACTACTGCATTTAAAATCGTTAAATCAAAATTTTTCTCTTTAAGTACCTTTAAAATAACATCTTTTCTAAACTGAAACTGTTCAAATATACTTGTATACTTAGATATTTCTTCAGAGCTATGTCTTAAGGTCTCCTCTAATATACAAGTTTCATTATCAAACACACCGATTTTTGTAGATGTTGAACCTGGATTTATCACTAAAATTTTATATACCATCTTATTGCCCCCTACTTACTTTGTTCTTTTAAAATGTTGTTTTGCTTTTGTTTTGCTTTTTTTATATTTATTATACTCGATTTTTATTCTTTATACTATATAAAAATCTGCCTTTATATAGAAAAAAACTGCTATGTTTTATATAGCAGTTTAGTCGTTTTTTTATTTAAATTTTAGAATAATGCTCAGCTTGTTATATTCTGTTTACTTAATATTTAAATTATATTGTGCAATAAAAGTGTTATTCGAGTTAATTTTATGGCGTATACCTGTGTACGACCTCACCTGTTGCTTTAGTTTGGGCTTCCTTCCTAGCTACTTCTTCTTTAATACTTTGAATTTCTTTTTTATACTGTTCTTTAAGCGTTAAGGCTTCTTGATAAGCAGGTTCAAAATTCAGTACAATATCTAGGAAATCTACTGCAGCATCAAAGTTCTTATTGTCGGGTTGAATTTTTGCCTTTACGATATTGTCATTTATCTTCAGACTCTTACATTTATTTATATTGTCTTGAGCAAGCTGATAACACTTAACATCTTTAAAGTAATCAATATCCATCATTAACATACTAAGTTTTTTGTTATATCTCTTGGCTTCATAAACTCCTCTGGATAAATAATTATCTAAAAATCCTCTGTTAAAAATCTGTGTAAGCCCGTCGATTACTGCCTTTTGATATAATTCTGAATTTTCAATTGATATAACCATTTGCGCTGAAAGCATATTTAACATTTCAACTTTTTCTGGTGTAAATGCTCCAATAGCTAGATTATTTTCAAAGTATAAAATTCTGTTTAATTTTCCTTGATGAAGCAGCGGCATACTAAATATTGATTTAGGTTGTGTTTCTTTCACATATATGTCATTACTAAATTCATTTTTCTGAGCATCAATTATTACAAGGGTATCAACTGTTCTTTCAACAAATTTTATTAATGACAAGGGTAATTTATTTTGAAGTTCTTCACACTCTTCAATGGTTGGTTCCTCATTAGTAATCTCATATTCAGCCTCAATTATTAGTTTTTCATTTTTCTTTTTTAAAATAATATTTTTCTGTGTCCCTGCATTTTCAATTAATACCTTAATCAATTTAATAATTAGGCTTCTATATTCTATTTCTTCTGATATAGCTTGTGAGGCCTTAATAACTGAATTGGAATTTTCGTAGATTTTTTCTTCAAATGTATAAGGGGTACAGCCGACATACGTGTAAAAACCGGCCACATGATGGATAATAGTTCCATAATGTAGCTTTTTAAGAGTTTTATTTAAAAATTAACGGTATATTTTATCATTGAGTACATTAACGATAATGGAAGAAAATTTTCCTCATAAATGCTCCTCAGTATAATAACTAATGCACCTTGAACTATTTTATCTTCTAAAACAAGAATACCAAGTGGCCTCATTTTGTCACTTCCGGCTTTAGGTATATACTGTCTTATAACTGGTTGAGGTCTGTACGAACCTTCCTTTAATTTTATTAGTAAATCACTCGCATTAACGCACAAACAAATGTTGCTTTCCCCGTACATGAACGCTTCTGCCACATCATCAACCGATTTTCGAAGCTCAATACCATTCACTGCTGGGATACCACCCAGTCAATTCTACCTCGCTAACTTTCTGTCTACGCTTAAAATGTTACGTTACCGTAACATCTCTAAGACTCGATACAAAGCGATTTGCTAAATCTTACCTTGACAGGGTTTCCACCTGTTAGAATATGCGCCCTGTCGGGACGCACCAAGTATGTCGGCTGTACCCCTATAACCTTCCAACTTATTCATAAATTACAACCCCATTTCTATAATCAGTATTTTCAATAGTCCATTATATTCTTGCACTATTACATTTAATACCCTTATATTTCAATGTTATACATATAACTTTACAAGTATTTTAACTATTTATCAACAAAAAAACTGCAATAAAAAATAGTAGCTATCTAGTTACGTCTAGAGCTACCATTTTTTTCAAGGGCCTTGAAGATAGTTTTCACGAAATTTATCTTTTAGCACAAGAGGTTAATTTAATTTTAAATCTAGAATAGTAGAAAGATACTTTATCATGTCTCTCTTCAAATAATAGGTTATATTTCTTTTATTGCTTTCAACAAATTGAATTTCAGTACTTCTATGGGCTTTCCTTGTATTAAGGTCTAGGTCATAAAATAATACAAAATCTAATTCCCTATTTTTGCTTTTTCTTTCTTGTGCAAACTTTTTTGCAATGCTATTAGGGAGTACTACTTTTTTACCTAGCCTTTTTTCTACTTCAAATTTAATGCTATTGTCAAAGGACTTTCTAATTAATGCAGTGCATATAAAAGCATCATTTGAATCTATATTAATAAAAAAGTCATAGGGCTTACCAAGAAATCCATAGGCTTTCATTATAGCCTTCATTTTTTCTTCTTTTGAAAGCCTTGGTCTTACAGCGCAAAAGTAATCTACTTTTGCTATGTTGTTTATAGGCTTTACTACTACACCTTCTTCTATTGACTCAATTACTGATAATTCATTTTGATTTAACAAGTTATTGTATGCTTCTAAATTCAGCTCCTTAAGCCTTTCAGAAAATCTTTTTCCTTTAAGCTCCTCATCGTCACTAAAATACTTGTCCATTTTTTCTATACTTCCAATAAAAAGTCCTGTATGAGTCCAAAACCCTGATATTCCTAAGTTCGTAGCTTGCCAATCGTTTCGTTTCAATAAGATATCTCCAGGCTCAAGACAAGCTTTTATTTCTTTTAAATCTGCATCTGTTATAAACTTTTCTTTGCGTTTTGTGAATTCTATTCCAGAAATACTTATCATTATATATTTCTGAACTGGAAAAATTGCTACATACATCATTTCCTTAGATTTTTCTTTTATTTCTTTTCTATACTTCTTTAGTTCCCCAAAATTCATTAGATGAGCTAATAAATATAGAATATATTCCACAAACTTGCTACCATACTTAAAAGTTTTGTATTTTCTGCTCCTTGTACCCAACATTGTAAATTCAACTTGCTTTAATGTAAGTAATGATAAAAATATTAGTAATAATATGAAAATAAACATTTCTATAGCCTTGCTAAAAGGTATAGACCTATGAAATTTATATACTACTAATAATAAGATACTCAGCTTCAATGCATGTACAATTACAAGCTTTCTTTCTAAGTGTAGAAAAAAAGCTTTAAAAATCCGTGTACTATCTTTATACAAAAGCCAAATTATTAAAAACGCTATTAAAAATTCTAGTGATTCTTTTAAATAATTCATAATCATTTTTCCACCATTTTATCTCCTAATTTGAACTCTTACAATTTACTCCACAGAAATACATGTTTATTTCAACTATGTAAACTTATACATATTATATCATCTTTAAGAACTTTATAAATAATATTATTTCAATATTTCTTTCAGATTAGCTATAATAGTTTTAAATTTCAATTCTTCAAGGTCTAACGAAACGACAAATGCATCGATAACTCTTACAGAATTTCTCCTGTTATGTAGTCATCAATGCATTCTGGTAGCATTACTATTTATGTATATATATATTGAGCTTTCACGCAGTCTTATGTCCTCGTGATGGAATTTCCATTCAATTTTAAGTACCACACATAAAATCTTCGTGTCATAAAAAAAGTTAAGAATAGTATTATCCAAGTTGCATACCAAGCCCAATGAGTATATTTTATGATATTTCTATATCTTACAACGATCTCCTCGATAACCGTCATAGCTGTGCAGTAATATAAGTGCATAATCTCTACTCATATTAACCACTCTTTCTAAATTTAATATTATGCTATTAGTTTCTGTAACATCAAGACTTTTTAAACATTTAGTGTAATTAGTAAAGTAATTTAAAAAGGCTCTAGCAAAATCTGCTAGAGCTCTTGGTATTTCCCTATAAAACAAGGTTTGAAGTCTAAGTTGACAACAACCCCGTCCCTATGGTTATTTATTAAGGTTTCTGTATTCTACTGGTGTTAAATTAAAATTTTTTTTAAAAAATTTATAGAAGTAACTCATATTATTATATCCCACTCTATTCATTATTTCTTCAATAGTAAAATCAGAATTCTTCAGCAGTGTACAGGTTTCCTTTAACTTAATATCTTGTAAAAGCCCAGTGAAATTATCACCAGTTAAATTCTTTATAAGTTTACTAAGATAATCTGCATTAAAATGAAAATATTCTGAAGTGGTTTTAAGATCTGCTACTTTATAATTTTTATATAAATAGTTTTTTATTTCAGTTATTATAGCAATATTTAAATCCTTTACCTTAGAATCACCCATAATACTTTTGTAGTCTCTAAGAAACTCAGTAAATAAGAGTATAATATATGCATTTACAGCAGTATCAAAAGCCACTTTTTTATCAAAACATTCACATAGTAACCTTTTCATTATCATTTGGATAAATTCATTGTTACTACTCGGGAAAAGTAAGTACTCACTACTCTCCTTCTTATGATATATAGCCTTAATAATAAATTTTGACATAATATCATTTTCTGAAAGAGAACTCATAAACATACTATTGAAGAAACTTTCTGTCATTAATATATTTATAGCAATATCCTTTTCTCCAGCTGGTTCAATTGAATGCATAGCATTTAAATCTAATATACAAATTTCACCTGCTTTAATATTAACTTCATTACCATTAATCTTTTGTCTTATTTCACCACTATATACATATATCAACTCAATAAAATCATGCCTATGCTCCTCGAAGCTAACAAATCTCTTATGTTGATGAATTGCAAAACTTTCATTTTCTTTCATCATCTTACTACTGTTTATTACCCAGTCATTATCATTCTTATTAAGAGAATAAACCTTTTTAATTTCATTTTTAATAAACCCCTCACCATTATCATGAATGAACTGGTTGAAAAATTTATCTTCATCATTAGGTTGTCTTAAAAAGTTATCAAGTTCAATAAAATTCATACTTTCACCTATCCTGCTTTTTAAAGCACGTTACTAATATAGTTATTAAACTGATTATATTATATATCAGATAAAAATTCTATGATTAATTATCTTGAGATAGTCCCTTTAATATTTAGTAAGGTCTCCAAGTTAGTCTTATTTCGTAGTCACTACCCCTACCTTTTCACCTAGTTTCTTATTACCAAAATCAATTTTTATATCTTCAACTAGGTTCATATTTGTAATAATTACTGGAGATATAAGGCTTTTAGCTTTCTCTTTAAGGATATTAGTATCAAAGGTTATTAAAAGATCTCCTTTATTTACCTTATCTCCTTGTTTTACATGCGCTGTAAACCCTTCACCATTTAGATTAACCGTATCTACTCCTATGTGTACTAAAATTTCTAATCCCTCTTCAGTGGTTATTGCAACTGCATGTTTAGTTGGAAATAATACTGTAAGAATTCCGCTGGCAGGTGCACAAACCTTGTTACCGGTAGGTATTATAGCAAATCCTTCTCCAAGTATTTTTTCTGAAAAAACTTCATCTGGCACATTTGCTAAATCAGTTATTTCCCCTTCAATTGGATTAAATATTTCATAGGATCCTTTTTTTAATTCAACATTAACCTCTTTTAATAATGGTTTTTTTGAGTTATTTGGAGTAACACCACTAATAATTCCTTTAATGTCATCTTTAATTGATTCTGCTTCTGTTCCAAAAATTACTTGAACACTATTACCCGCTATTAGTGTTCCAGCTGCTCCAAGAGCTTTAAGTGTTTTCTTATTTACTAAAGACACATCCTTTAAGTTAAGCCTCAATCTAGTAATACAAGCATCTAACCCCTCAATATTGTTTTTACCACCTATTGCTTCTAAAACTTTAGTAGCTTTTTCACTACCTTTTATATTTATTGGTGCTATATCATCCTCTTCATCATCTTCTCTTCCTGGTGTTTTTAGGTTTAAGAGTTTAATTGCAAAATAGAATACTACAAAGTATAGTGCAAAGAATCCTGCTCCTACTAACCAAATCAACCATGGATGTCCAGCATATTTAAAGCCTAATAAATAGTCAATAAAGGAAGCTGAGAAGGTATATCCTAATCTAATGTGCAACAAGCTAGTTATAATTCCTGATAAAAATGCCGCTAGCACATGAAACACAAATAATATTGGCGCCACAAATATAAAAGTAAACTCTATTGGTTCTGTGATACCCGTTAAGAAGGCAACCATGGCTGCAGAAATCATCATCCCGGCTATCTGTTGTCTTTTTTCTTTCTTTGCTGCCGCTATCATTGCTACTGCAGCACCTGGGAGTCCAAACATTAATATTGGAAACTCAGAAGCCATAAATATTCCTGCTTTAGGATCTCCATGAAAATATCTTGATGAATCACCAAAATAAGTTACACCATTAGATACATATTCTCCAAATTGATATAAAAATGCTGGATAATACATATGATGTAGTCCAACTGGTATTAACAATCTTTTTCCTGCCGCATAAAAGGCAGGTCCTAATATAGATCCACTTGCTGCTTGAGCTAAGGAATTAATGCCATCTTGTACTGGTCCCCAAAGTCTAACACCTATTATAGCAAATACTAAGGCTGCTATAGAGGTAATAATTGGTACAAACCTCTTTCCTGCAAAGAATCCAAGTACCTGTGGCAATTTAATTTTGAAGAATTTATTATACATAAATCCTGCAATTAAACCTATAATAATACCACCAAATACACCCATATTAATTGTGGATTTTGTAACCACCTCAGTGTAGGCAGGTGTACTCATAAAGGCTGTTAAAGTCATATTTTGTTCTGCTGCTGTTTTTGTTGCAAGAGCTGTAGCTGCGTCTGCACTAGCTACCTTTATGATACCTTCTAAAATATATTGACCCACAACAGCTGCTAAAGCTGCTACCCCTTCACCACCTGAAAACCCTATAGCAACACCTACTGCAAAAATCATAGGTAAGTGGGTGAAAATAACGTCTCCTGCTGTGGCCATATAAGCTATATTTAACAAATCAGGCTGTCCAAATCTTAATAGCAAGCCTGCTGCTGGTAAAACTGAAACTGGCAACATTAAGGACTTTCCAATCTTCTGTAAAGTAGCAAATAACTTTTTCATCTTTTTCCTCCATCATATTAAATTTATTGATATTGAAAAATAATAACTACAAAAAAATAAAACACGAGCTAAAGATAACTTAAATAAGCTACCTTTAAGCTCGTGCCTAATTTAATAGTAACACTGCTTAGAATTCTGTAAGTCTTGAAATGTGTAGGGCAATATACCCTATTTCATCCTCAGAAACCTTCACAGAAAATAAATTTTCAATTTTCATAGCAACCTTAATTGCAATATCGTATTGATTATACAAATCTTTTTTAATGCTGTCAAGCAAATAATTTTTAACAGTTTTATTATTACTGATTCTTTCAATCATAAAATTTAAATGAGTTATAGTTCTCATATAGGCTAAAGAATCCTTATTAAATTCACTTTTCAAAAGTTTTGCTATAAGATCCATAATTTCTCTTACCTTTTTTGTATAGGCCAAAGCGGTACTAACTGCTTCTTGATTAATGGCAGCCTTAATATGCATACATATAAAGCCTATCTCATCTTTAGGTAAATTAGTAGCCAGATTGCTATTAATCATATGTAGAGCTTTTTCAGCTAGTCTGTACTCTTTAGGGTATAATGCTACTAGCTCGTATAGAAAAGGGTTTTCTATTTTTACTCCTTTCTCAATCCTAACCATGGCAAAGTTAATGTGGTCAGGAAGAGAGACGTGAATTCCTTCACTTAACTTAACCTCAAGTTCCTTCTCACAAAGAGAAATAATTTCCTCTGAAATACCTACAATTTCACTATTTACCTTTTGTAGAATTTCCTCGAAATTTCCGGTTTTACCAGAAACTTCCTTTACGAAAACGCTCTCTATTCTACTAGAATCAATTTTAATTCCCTTATTAGAATCAAAGCCTAGACCTTTTCCCACTAATATGAATTGTTCCATATTTTTTTGGGCAATTACCACATTATTATTTAAAACCTTTTTGATAATGAAATCATCCATATTTATCCCGCCTAAAAAAAGCTTAAGTTAGTTCAAACTTCCAAGTTCTGGTAGTGAAACTAGATTCCACCTTATGATTATATCTTCATTTATATATTTTTCTCCATTCATTTCTATAATATCTTCTTCATTAAAGAAAGGCGAAAAGGTTATTCCATGTCCAAAGGAATAAACATACTTATACCAAAATTTATTATTTAAATTATATGATACCTTATAAGCCTTCTCCTCTTTTTCATAAGAAATAGCAACTATATCCTTAAATATTGTTATAACTGCTTTATTTTTTAAAATATTATCTTCCTTTACACGTCGCCAAACAATAACAAAATCAGATTGATATTGTTTTTTTAAAAGTGTAATGACTTTATCTAAGTTTAATAATTTCCTCTCCATGCTAATGCCTCCCATTTTACATACCTACTATAAAATAAAATATCAAATTTATATTTCTAATTCATTATAATACAAACTAATTAATATTTCATTAGTATTATTCTACAAATTTAATATAAATACCTTCATTAACCTATCTAAATTTTCATAGTATTTATTGTTTTTTATATTAATAAATACTATAATTAAAACTAACTGTTATCAAAACTTTATAGGAGGTGTGTCTATGAATATTTTAGTCTTATCTTTAATTATTATTCCTGTAATCTTAGGTTTTTTGTTCCTATTTAATAGCAAAAAAGAACATTTTAGGGTTCTATCCTATATCTTGTGTGCTTTTGGTATAACCTTTTCGGTGGCTTTAGCAATCCATGGACCTGAAACAATACTAATTCCCGAAGCGGCCTTAACTATTATTGAAATTATTATTATCCTACTTGAAATCGGTATTATTGTATTTATTTTTAGGGTTGCAATGAAACATAAAAGATGGCCAGTGTTTATAATTACAGTAGTTCAAACTGTACTATTTATTTATTCAACTTTAAATAGTGTTTTAAATCATGTTTCAGAGAAAATATCCTTTAATATTGACTACTTATCTATAGTGATGCTTTTAATTATCAACATTATCGGCACTCTAATTGTAGTTTTTGCCAATGGATATATGACTGAATATGAACACCATAAAAAAATGAAAAGCAGACAAAATATATTTTATTTTATAATCTGTATATTTCTTGCTGCAATGAATGGTCTTGTCATCAGTGATTCCCTTTCTTGGGTTTATTTCTTTTGGGAAATTACAACTATCGCATCTTTCTTATTAATCTCCTACAACTTGGATGAAGAAGGTTATAATAGTGGCTTTAGAGCTTTATTTTTAAATTTAATCGGTGGAATTTGTTTTTCACTTGGTAATATACTGCTCTTAAGTCAATCTGGAATAACTACCTTAACTGGCATTGTAGAAAAGGGCCATCTTTCAGGTATTTATTTACTTCCAGTTTTCCTTCTTTGCGTAGCAGGTTTTGCTAAATCTGCTCAGATGCCTTTTCAAAGTTGGTTACTAGGCGCAATGGTCGCACCGACACCGGTTTCAGCACTACTTCACTCTAGTACCATGGTAAAGGCAGGTGTTTTTCTAATTATTAAATTATCCCCTGCTTATGCCGGTACAAATTTAGGAACAGCAATAGCTATTTATGGAGGTTTTACTTTCTTGATTACCTCAGCAATTGCAGTAACTCAAAGTAATGCTAAAAGGGTACTTGCCTATTCAACTATTGCAAATTTAGGGTTAATTATATGCTCTGCAGGTCTTGGAACCAGCGTGGCTATTTCAGCCGCAATAATCTTGTTGATATTTCATGCAATTTCTAAAGCTCTTCTATTCTTATGTACTGGTCAAATTGAACATACAATTGGAAGTAGAGACATTGAGGATATGCATGGTCTAATTCACAAAGCACCTGTGCTAACCTTAATTACTTGCTTTGGTTTAATTTCCATGATACTTCCTCCCTTTGGTGTTTTAGTAACAAAACTAATTTCAATAGAAGCCGCTGCAATTAATCCTATGGTGGTTATATTCTTAATTTTAGGAAGTGCTTTAACCACTTTGTATTATATTAAATGGCTAGGTTCTTTACTCTCATATCCTGAGGATAAAGTGCAAAAACATCCAATTACTAATATAGATGTATATCTCCCTCTTTGGATCCTAAGTATAGGAGCCCTTATAACAAGTATCTTTATAGGCCCTATATTTAACAATTTCGTTAAACCTCAAATTGAGACCTTACTACCAAACCTGCACCAAACACTAACTATCTCAAAAGCTAACGTAACTTCTCAAATAGGTTCCTTCAATAATGAAGTTATATTTATAGTTCTTGGGATATTGATTGTAGTTATTTTCTTAGTAAGAGGTCTCCTTGTTAACAATACTGTGAAAAAAGATATTTATATGTGTGGAGAAAATAATTTAGAAGATACAAACTATTTTAGAACTTCAGACGGAACCCCGGCTAAATCAAATATTGGAAATTATTATTTAGTTGAGATCTTAAATGAAAAATCCTTAACAAATCTTGGCTATATAATTTCTATTGCTATGCTTTTAATTGTAATTTTAGGAGGACTATAAAATGAGTATTCAGGAAATCATTATAAGAACATTAATTGTTTTAATAGTTGCTCCTATTTTAGGATGCATTATGTCTGGTGTTGATAGAAGGGTTTCAGCTCATCTTCAAAGCAGAGTTGGCCCACCCTTACTTCAGCCTTGGTACGACTTTAGAAAACTTATGAGTAAGGAAAATGTAGTTGTAAATAAATTTCAAAATCTTTATATAGTCTTTTATTTTGCCTTTATCCTTCTTAGTCTATTCATGTTAGTCTTTGAAATGGATTTACTTATGATAATCTTTGTTTATACCATTGCAAATGTAGCACTTATTTTAGCATCCATGAGCACAGGTTCCCCATATAGTAGAATTGGAGCTTCGAGAGAAGTTGTAGCCATGCTTGCTTATGAACCTGTATTAATATTCTTCGTGGTAGGAATGTACATGCTAACGGGTTCCTTTAACATTGCCTCACTAAATAATACACCCGGACCGCTATTAACTAAATTACCCTTAATATTTGTTGCCATGTTATTTATTATGATAATAAAGTTCAAAAAATCGCCCTTTGATTTATCTGCTTCACACCACGCGCACCAAGAATTGGTTAAAGGTATGTTTACAGATTTCTCAGGACCTACTATGGCCGCAATTGAGTTTTCTCATTGGTATGAATATGTTTTTCTTTCAGGCATAATGTTTCTCTTCTGGAAGCAAAATATTGTTATAGGAACTCTATTATCTCTGTTTACCTTTTTCTTCGTAATTGTAGTAGACAATATTAGTGCTAGATTATCTTGGAAATGGTTAATAAAGTTTACATGGACTGTAGTAATAGGCTTATCTGTAATAAATATATTATTTATATATTTCTACAACTTGAAATTGCTTAAAATTTAATAAAAGAGGAGTGTTTTCTATGTCATCAATAATGTCAAGGTCACCTTGGCTAGTTCATGTAAACGCTAATAGCTGCAATGGATGCGATATAGAAGTTCTTGCTTGCCTAACCCCGATTTACGATGCAGAGCGCTTAGGCGTCTTAAATATAGGTACCCCTAAGCAAGCAGACATTATGCTAGTTACTGGCTCTATTAATTATAAAAATATGGATGTAGTATTAAACATCTATAATCAAATACCTAATCCAAAAGTTGTCGTTGCTGTTGGTGCTTGTGCATGTTCAGGTGGAATCTTTCACGACTGTTACAATGTTATTGGCGGCGCGGAAAAGATCGTACCTGTGGATGTATATGTTCCTGGCTGCTGCCCTAAACCTGAAACCATCATAGAAGGTATTGCAAAGGGTGCAGCAATTCTTGATAGAAAAAGACTGGAAATGAAAAAAAATAGATAGAGGAGGCCACGTAATGCTAGATAATCTAATTGAAATAGAAAAAGATAAAATTTTTGATGAAGTTGGTATACTTAAAGTTAATGGTTATAGATTTGTAGCTGCTTCCTGCGAGCAAGTAGGAGAAGTTTTTGAACTTACTTACCATTTTGATCTTAATTATGAAATGAAGCATTTAAGAATTTTTACAGAAACCTTTGGAAAAGTAAAAAGTATTTCTTCAATTTTTCCAGCAGCATTTTTAATTGAAAATGAATATCAAGACTTGTATGGTTTTGAATTTACAGATTTGATAATCGATTATAAAGGAAATTTATACTTATCAAAAAATGCTAAAAAAACACCTTGGGTGGATAAAAAACAAGATTAGAGAGGAGAAAATTTATGGCTAGAACTGTAATACCCTTTGGACCTCAGCATCCTGTACTTCCTGAACCTCTTCAATTGAAATTAGTAATGGAAGATGATAAAGTAATTGAAGCTCTCCCAGCAATTGGATATGTTCACAGAGGACTTGAGAAGCTTGCGGAATTAAAAGATTTTAATCAAATGACTTATGTAGTAGAAAGAGTTTGCGGTATATGTTCCTTTATGCATTCCATGGCATATGTAAGAGGAATAGAATCAATAATGGGCATACAAATACCTAATAGAGCAGAATACTTAAGAGTAATTTGGGCAGAAATAGGCAGGCTTCAAAGCCATTTTCTCTGGCTCGGCCTACTGGCTGATGCTTTTGGTTTTGAAAGTTTATTTATGGAAACCTGGAAATATAGAGAAAAGATATTAGATTTAATGGAAATGACTACTGGAAACAGAATAATTGTTTCTGCTAATAAAGTTGGTGGAGTTACTCACGATTTTACTGATGAGCATATTAAAGCAATATTATCAGCTGTTAGTGATCTTGATAAAGAAATGCATCAAGTTGAAACTGTATTTATACAAAACTATACTGTTAAGCAAAGAACTATAGGTGTTGGTGTTCTAACTAGGGCAGAAGCTATGGAATATAGTGTTCTTGGTCCTATAGCAAGAGCTAGTGGAATAAAAATGGATTTAAGAGAAACTGGATATAGTGCTTATAAATATCTAAACTTTGAAACCCTTGTAGAAAAAGAAGGAGATTGCTATGCTAGAACTGTAGTAAGAATAAAAGAAATATATCAATCTTTAGACTTAATAAGGCAAGCTGTTGAAAAGTTACCAACTGGAGATATAATAGTTCCAGTGAAGGGCTTTCCAAAAGGAGAGGTTGTTTCAAGAATTGAACAACCTAGAGGTGAGGCAATATACTATATAAGTGCTAATGGAACCAAAAACTTACAGAGGTTAAAAATAAGAACCCCTACCTTTGGCAATATACCAGCATTATTAAAAATGCTTCCAGGTAGTAATCTGCAAGATGTTCCAGTTCTTGTTTTGACTATCGACCCTTGCATAAGCTGTACGGAAAGATAGGAGGGGGATGTAAAAATGGCAAAGATGTTTGACCTAGTTACTAAAAACTTTTTCGCTAAAAAGCCTACAAGGCTTTTTCCAGTAGCACCAGAGAGAATAGCTTTTCATCGTTCAAGAGGTAGAATAGTTTTTGATGAAAAGACCTGCATACTCTGTTCCATTTGTGCAAGAAGATGTCCTGCTGATGCTATAACTGTTAATAGAGCCACTGGAAAATGGGAATTAGATGCTTTTAGATGTATAATTTGTGGGGAATGTGTAGTTGTATGTCCAAAGAAATCCATCACAATGAGTAATGAAAGAAGACACGGCTCAGAGACTCAAGTCATAGAAACTTTTATGATGGAACCTCCTAAGCCTCCAGCTCCAAAACAACCCGTTACAAAGCCAGCTGCTACTACTGAAACCACCCCAGCACCAGTTAGTCAAAAACAGTCCTAAATATAAAAGCTTAAAGGCGGTTAGTAAATCTAACCGCCTTATTTTTCAGTATTATTTTTAATTGCTTCTTTAAGTTTTATAGATCCCTGTTGTAGTCGTTCCTTATTATTATCATCAAAATCAGCTTGAGCATCAAGAATATCAGCTGCAATAGAGCTATTCCACATATTAATCTTTAGAAGACTCTCTGTATTTTCAGACCACTGTTTACTTTCCTCTGAAAGGCCTCTTATATCATCTAAGTTACCAATTATATAGAAGCCATTAGTTTCTTTTATTAGTTTTACCACTTCCATATTTGGTCTTGGCAAATCTATTCCGTTAAAAAAAGTGTTAAAAGAGCATGAGATTACAGCTAACTTATCTTTCTGTTCTATTTTTATTATTTTATCTAGTGTTATTCTATTTATATCAAAACATTTTATTTTCAACTTTATTATAGACATATCTTCAGTTGATCCATAAAAAAATTGTCTCAATAGGTTTTCATCCAAGTTATTTTCTCCGTTATAAAACTGCTCTATCAAAAGCTTTGGGTCAGTTCTGTCTATTTTAAATTCATCAATACTTTCAGGCATAGTAGCTTTACCTTTAGAGGAGATGATAAATATTCCCAAAATCATTATAAATAGGAGTATTATAATTCCTCCATATCGTTTCATCTAATTCTTCCTTCCAAGCATTTCATCTTTGTAAGTTATAAACTTTATTATATCACTTTATTAGCCATTTTTTTTATATTATTTTGATTTGCTAAAAAAGTTTTTTGAATTACGAACTTATCATAATAACTAATATAGCTTATAACATCATTTATTTTATCATAAGTAGCTTCATCGTAAGGATTTAATTCTTGAAAACAAGTATTTTTCTTTAAAAGTTTTAATATAGTTTTAGTATAGATTATATATAATTGGGATATCTTATGTAGCCTCTCGCTTATAACTTCTAGCTTTATAAGAATATTTTCCGGATTAAAAAAAACAGATTGAAGTTTAAGTGTAGTTACATTTAGTTCCCATAACTTATTTACTTCTTCAGCTAAACATAATAGTTCAATATAAACTCTTATGTATTTTGCTTGTTTCATATTTTTTAAAGTCATTAAATCTGAGGTTGTTCCTTGAAGTATATATCCATATCTTTTATGAATTAATGGATATAACCCTTGAACCTCTTTCTTGCTACATATATATTTATATATATGGCTGAAATCAGCTCTTAAGGTCTTTGTATCCTTATAACCCTTATTAAAACTAACAACATGACAACCTAGTTCAAGTTTTAGACATCTAATTTTAGCAAGATAATAATCTAATTTAAATAAAAATAACTCTAGCTCAGCTCTTTTTATATCTCCATTTTTTATAGAGCTAAGTAAGGATTTATATTCACCTTCATTAGTGATTATTATTGTATTCTTACAACTAATCAATAATTTCTTAATCTTTTCTATATCGCATTCATCAAGAACATTCAAATGCCAGTTCCCAAGTTTTTCATAGTACTTTTCATAAGTTTCTTGATTTTTAACTTTAACACAATGATCCATATTTTGTCTTTTCCCCCAAATAGTATTTTAAGTATATTATAACATATTTTACCATATACTTAATGATAAACCATATTACAAATACTTATACTTTATTATCTTGTTTGTTGAATATTGACCTAAAACATGTAATAACTAGTTAAAAAAGTAACTTTAAATACTTAAGAAGTAGAAATGTGAAGATATTTATGGAATTTTAAGTATAAAAAAACAAGTACCAGAAGGTACTTATTTTTACTTGCAGGAATCTCTCTCTATTAATAAATGATTTAACACTATATGATCTTCTTCAAGCTTTTTCTTATTAATAATTTTTATAAGCATTCTCATTCCAACTGATCCCATATCATACATCGGCTGCTCAATAGTTGTTAGCTTAGGATAAAAAATTGAAGACACATAAATATTATCAAAACCTACTACATCAACCTCATCTGGAACCTTAATATTATTTTCTCTTAATGCATTAATTACGCCCATAGCAAGTTCGTCACTACTACAAAAAACACTATCAAACTTGGCTTCATTAATTAGTTCAAGCATAGTTTCGTAACCATCCTTAGCCTTAAGCCCACTAAACTTTGCAATTTTCTCATCATAAGCAATCCCGTTCGTCTCTAAGGCTGATTTATAGCCAAGATACCTACTAGCAGATGCATTTATATATTCCGGTGCAGAACCAAAGTAGGCAATTTTCTTATTACCTTTTGCAATTAAATAACT
>JACMJL010000096.1 GCA_014380625.1 Clostridiaceae bacterium | reverse complement strand
TCAGGTGTCATATCCACTCCACCAAACTGAAGAATTTTTAATCCTTGTTTATTTGCATCATTATTTAAGAAAGAAGATGCTAAGTAAGAAATTGATCCATCAGTAGCTTTTAATGTTTTAGAAATTGATCCGTTTGAATCTTCAGTAAGTGCTGTTCCTTGAGCTTCATCTTTTCCACCTAAAGCATATTTTTTGAAAGTAGCTCTTGTTCCAGAAGATGTAGGTCTATTTAAGATAACTATCTTCATATCACTTCCGCCTACTTCTTTCCAATTTTTTATCTTACCAGTAAAAATATCAATTAATTGTTCTTTAGTTAAATTAGTTACTGTTACCTTGTCATTAACTACTGCTGCAAAACCTACAACACATACTTTATGATCTACAAGTAATGCTGCTTGGTCTTTTGGTAATTTTTCATCTGCGAAAACATCTGAGTTACCAATTTGAACATTTCCTGCCGCTGCATCCTTAAGACCAGTACCACTACCGCCACCTTGAACTGTTACTGTAGCTTTTGTGTTCTTTTCTTGAAAAAGTTTTGCTGCTTCGTCAGCTAAAGGTTGAAGAGCAGTTGAGCCTGATGCTGTTATCGATCCTGTTATTCCAACCTTAGTAGTTGTGTCCTCACTATCAGTACTTGTTGAACTTGAACATCCAGCTAATGCTCCCACCATAACGGTTAACATGATTGCTGATATAATTGATTTTAAACTTTTATTTTTCATTAATAATATCCTCCATTCAACTCACTTAATTTATTGTTCTTTACAGTCTTAATTATAGTACTCTTAGGTTAAGTGAATATTATGGACAAGTTAAATAAAATTAACATAGATAATAAATAAATTACTAATTGTTTTAAGTGATTATTTTACTAATTTTGTGCCATAAACTCCAGTGTCACTTAGCGTCATATCTATTTTCCCACTTGTTACATATCTAATAAATCGTCCTTGGATTTCGGTTTTCCCCGCCACTTTTGTAATTCCTTCCACATAAAACTCTCCAAAACCTACTATTAACACATCTTTGCTTCCATTAACGTTTAATGAATCTACTAATGGCAAGATCCATAACCGTGTAGAATTTCTTTGAAAGTTACTAAAACTACTAATTTCAGAATTAATGTAATTTTTAATTTCATTAGTTGCACCTGCCATGTCACCAGTCTCAGTATTTATCATATCACCAACTGTTATGCTGCCACTATAACCATAAAGTGCATTTGATTTGAACACAGTTGCACCAGGCCCTCCTAATGCAATTGGCCCATAATTTCCATGATAGCCGTCTCCAGCACCATCTTTAAGTGTTACCACATCCCCATAAGAAAATTGAAACTTTTCAACTGCAAAGGGTCTAATGCCACCTTTTACTGATTTTATAGGCCCTATAATTGCTTTTGTACTTACATTTATATCACTGTTATCTATTCCAATTACTGGTGCAAATAAAAATTTAACATTTTTTGTTCCTTCCATTTGTATGCTTTTATTATCACTACCTATATTAATTGAAACTTTACTTGGATCAACATTATTCTTTTGAAGGTATTCTTTACCAATGTTTCTTGCTTTAGTGGGATTTGTAGGTAATTCTATGCTAGCTGCTAATACTGCTGAATCAATAGCATTTGATAATCTGGCTTTTTCTACATAGAGTAGACCAATATCTACTACATAGGCTGAGAAGCCAAGAATTACTGTAACTGCTAAACATAATAGAATAGCAACATTACCTTTATTATCTAATTTACGCATTTAAACCACCTCTCCTTATATTATTTATTATGTTCCCAAATCCAGGGACATATCAGATACTAAAAGTCACATTCTATTGGTATAAAAGTCAATGGCAACTAGGTACCTTCGTCCCTATACAATTAGCAACGTTAAATTTATTAATTTTATAAAGTTCTAAATCTTTATAAAATCTACACATCTTTATTGTATAATTAAAGTTATAATTAAAGTTATAATTTATATTAAAAGCTTTTAGGAGGTAATAAGTTGAGCATTAAAAAAGAAAAAATTAAAGTCTTTGACATGACATGTACATCCTGCCAATCACGAGTAGAAAGAGCAGTGAAAAAATTAGATGGAGTAAAAAGTGTTATGGCCAGCTTCAGTGGTCAATCTTTAACTATAGAATACGATACAGAACTCTGTAATCCTCAAAAAATTAAAACTGCTGTAAAAGCTGCTGGCTATAGTTTGTCTGATTCAAATAACTATAAAATAGTAGGGATATTTATAATTGTTGCCGCAATTATATTAATAGGAAATGCTTCTGGCGGTATTGACATGACCTCTAGATTAAATGGCGCTACATATTTTGTTCTATTCATTGTTGGAGTACTTACTTCAATACATTGTGTAGGCATGTGTGGTGGAATAATGTTATCTCAAAGTATTAATAAAGAAAGTAAAAGCAAATTTGATTCTATGAAACCTGCTATTCTTTACAATGCTGGTAGAGTTGTATCCTATACTATTCTTGGAGGACTAGTGGGAGCACTAAGTTCTGTACTCCCAATTTCTATATCAGCTAAGGCTGGGCTCCAAATATTTGCAGGGTTATTTATGGTAGTAATGGGGCTTAATATGAGTGGCTTCAGTGTGTTTAGAAAGCTTAACTTAAAGCTTCCTTGGTCTGCTTGTTCAATTAAAAATAAACCAAAGGCTCCTTTTTTAGTTGGTATGCTTAATGGACTTATGCCTTGTGGACCCCTTCAAACAATGCAATTATATGCTTTAGGAACAGGAAGTGCCTATAAGGGTGCCCTATCAATGCTAATATTTTCCCTTGGTACGGTACCTCTTATGTTAACCTTTGGTGCATTATCAGGACTAATAAGCAAAGGATATACAAAAACTTTATTAAAATTCAGTGGAATATTAGTTGTAGTTTTAGGTATTATAATGGGCACTAGAGGTTTAGCCTTAGCTGGTGTAAACATGCCAACTACTGCCTCTATTATGAATAACCTTATGGGGCATAAAACAGTATCCTCAGCACCAGCTACCAAACCAGTTATAGAGAATGGTGTTCAGATAATTAAAATGACTGCTGATGGTGCAGGCTATACCCCAAATGCTCTGTATGTTCAAAAAAATATGCCAGTGAAATGGATAATTGATGGAAAAGCATTAAACTCCTGCAACGGACAAATTAGTGTTCCTTCTTTAAACAAACAGATGACCTTGAAACCTGGTGAAAATGTAATAGAATTTACTTCAAAAGATAAAGATATAAACTTCAGCTGCGGAATGGGTATGATTCAAGGTATAATAAAAGTGGTTGATGATATTGAAACTGTTGATAAATCAAAGCCTGATGCATCAATACCAGCGGCTTCTAGTGGCATGGATTGTTGTGGAGGTGGCGCAGCAACTGGAACTACACCTAAAACTCCCCAGACTCCAAGTATTTACGGAACTGATCTAAGTAAGGCTACTACTGAAAGTTTAATCCATAAAGCTAATGTTTTAGGAAGTTTACAAACTGCTACTATTAATGGTATAGGCTACGAATTTGATCCTTTAATTGTGGTTGTAACAAAAGGCATTAATTTAACACTAAACATTGATTTAGATAAATTTGATACGCCAGAAGGTACCTTTTCAATTTTATCCTCAGATTCAAGTAAAACCATAACCTCCTTTGAAGGCAAAAAAGGTATTGTTAAAATTGATACCTCTTTTAATACCAGTGATATGTATCCAATCTCGAAGAATGATAATATTATAGGAGCTATAGTAGTTGTGGATGATTTGAAAAATGCGGATTTAGAAAAGATTAGAAAAGACTTTATAGGTGGCTAAATATTAATAAAAGACCCAAATTCTTTATTTTCTAAAGAATTTGGGTCTTTTATATATTTCAGTTTTATTAATGTGTTTATGCTTTTTCTATTCCAACAACGTCATACCCTGCATCTTCAATGGCTACCTTAATAGCTTCATCTGTAACGTCCTCAGCTAATTCAGCAGTTGCAAGCTTTCTTTCAAGACTTACCTCTACTTCTGTTGCACCAATTTCCTTAAGTGCCTCACTAACATGGTTTACACAATGACCACAACTCATTCCTTCTACTAATATCTTTTTTTTCATTTCTATTTCTCCTCTCAAATATACTTATTTTTATGTTAATGGTTTAAAACCTTTTAACCTTAAAGCATTTGTTAAAACTGAAACGGAACTAAAACTCATGGCTAGCGCAGCAATTATTGGATTTAAAAGTGGTCCACCAAATAAATATAATACTCCCATTGCAACTGGTATTCCTAAAACATTATATCCAAAAGCCCAAAACAAATTCTGTTTAATGTTAGTTATAGTTTTTTTACTTAACTGAATAGCTGTTGGTACATCCATTAAATCACTTCTCATAAGTACTATGTCAGCGGATTCCATTGCTACATCAGTTCCAGATCCAATGGCTATTCCAATATCTGCTTGAGCTAGTGCTGGAGCATCATTAATTCCATCTCCCACCATAGCAACTTTTTTACCTTCCGCTTGAAGTTTTTTAACTTCATTAGCTTTATCCTGTGGTAATACTTCTGCAAGTATTCTATCAATACCAACCTGCTTTGCAATAGCTTGTGCAGTCCTTTTATTATCACCAGTAATCATAGCAACTTCTATTCCCATAGCATGAAGTTTTTCTATAGCTCTTTTACTATTCTCTTTAACTGTATCAGCAACTGCAATGATTCCACTTATCTTATTTTCAATAGCAATATACATTGGAGTTTTGCCTTCTTCAGCTAGCTTGTTTGAAATATCTTCTAACTTTTCTAAGGAAATTTCACTGTCTATCATAAGTTTTCTATTTCCTAGTAATATTTTATTCCCATCTATAGTAACTTCTATTCCGAAACCTGGAATAGCTTTAAAATTATCTACCTTTTTTAATTCTAAATTTCTTTCTTCCGCACCTTTGACAATGGCTTCACCTAAGGGATGTTCAGATCCTTTTTCTGCTGATGCAGCTAATTGAAGTAAAAATTCCTCATTAACTCCTTCTACAGTAACTATATCCGTTACCTTTGGTTTACCTTCAGTTAGGGTACCAGTTTTATCAAATACAATTGTTTTTATCTTATGTGCAGTTTCTAAGGCTGTACCACTCTTAATAAGAACTCCATACTCTGCACCTTTACCTGTGCCTACCATAATTGCCGTTGGTGTTGCAAGACCTAATGCACATGGACATGCTATAACAAGCACTGAAATAAATATTGTCAGTGAGAAAACTCCTGTTTCTCCACTAAAGTACCATGCTAGTGCTCCTATTAGTGCAAGTCCTATAACAACAGGTACAAAATAACTAGAGATAATATCTGCCATTTTAGCTATGGGAGCCTTTGAACCTTGAGCATTTTCCACCAAGGTTATTATTTGTGCTAGTGCTGTATCTTTTCCAACTTTAGTGGTCTTATACTTAATAGAACCATTTTTATTAATACTAGCTCCGATAATTCTGTCCCCAACCTTTTTTTCTACAGGCATACTTTCACCTGTAAGCATAGATTCATCCACAGCTGTATTGCCCTCTACTACTTCACCATCTACAGGCATCTTTTCACCAGGCTTAACAACTACTATATCACCTACTTCTACCTCATCAATTGGAATTTCAGTTTCAATATTATCTCTTATGATAATAGCAGTTTTAGGTGCTAAGCCCATAAGTTTTTTAATTGCCTCGGAAGTTTTTCCTTTTGTAACTGATTCCAAATATTTGCCTAGAGTAATTAGTGTCAAAATAACCCCCGCTGATTCAAAGTACATTACATAATCCACATTTCCCATAAACATTATTTGAAATACAGCAAATACACTGTATAAAAATGCTGCTGAGGTTCCAATGGATATAAGAGAATCCATATTGGGACTTAACCTTACTAATGATTTAAATCCAACGATAAAATACTTTTTGCCAGTAATCATAACTGGTATTACAAGAATTAATTGTAAAATAGCATAAATCTTCGGATGTACCATAGGATTAATAAAAGCAGGAAGCTCATATTTTAATTTTTCTGCAATCATTGGCACCATTGCAATTAGAAGTAAGGGCAATGCAAAGATTGTGGATATTACAAATCTATTCCATAAGGCTTTTATTTCTTTTTCCTTAGTTTCTCTATCAATATCAACATTACTCTCATCTTCTAAGGCCTTGTATCCTGCCTTCTCAATTGCCTTCTTTATATCAGAAGTTCTTACCTTTGCTGGCTCGAAGCTTATGTTCAATTTCTCTGTGGCAAAGTTTACACTTGTTTCCACTACTCCTGGTATTTTTTTTGTAACTCTCTCAATATTTTTTGCACAAGCAGCACAAGTCATTCCTTCTATTTTCAAGGTTTTATTACTGGTTTCAACTAAGGCCTTATAACCACCTTTTTCCACAGCATTTTGTATGTCTAACAACTTAACCTTTGTTTCATCAAAGGTTATATTTAACTTTTCAGTAGCAAAATTAACATTCGCTTCCACCACGCCTGGTAATTTTTTCGAAATTCTTTCAACAGCTTTTGCACAAGCAGCGCAAGTCATTCCTTCTATTTTTAATAATTTTGTTTCCAAATTATATTGCCTCCTTGTAAACCTTATTATTTATCCATAATTTTTGAGAGTAACTCAATAATTTCATCAATCTTTTCTTCGCTATTATCACTTAGAACTGCATCTTTAACACAATGATTTAAATGCTGCTTTAAGATTAACAGATTCGATTTCTTTAAAAGTGATTGAGCAGCGATTATTTGATTAGAGATATCTATACAATACCTTCCATCTTCAATCATTTTTATAATTCCTTCAATTTGTCCTTTTGAAGTTTTTAATGCTTGCAATGCTTTAACCTTTTCTTGATTCATTAAATCCTCTCCTATCCCCCCTATAGAGGGGTATTATATGATTATATTATACACCCTGAAGTGTATAATATAATCATAACTTATTAAGATTACTTTAGCTTATAACTCTTAACTAATTGATCATCTTTGCTGTCCATATTATCTTTCCCAGCTACTTCTAATTTAAAGCCAGTACCTTCAAGCTTCGTAACATCTAAACCTGCTTTTATTAACGGCTGGGCCTTTAATACAAATTTCATATCTTCATCAGTTGATCCTAAAGTTTCTGCAAAATGAACCTCATTGCCCTCTGCAAGCATTAGTATATAATGTTTTTCATCTTTATCATATTTAATTAGCTTTGAATCTTGCTTTAAAAGTCTTCTAAAAGCGTCTTCTGAACCATTTGAAGTTTCCTTTTTATCACTTACATTATAGGGAAAAATTAACCTATTGGCTAACTGCACTCCTGCTTCAACCTCTGCAGGCTTATATACCCACTTGTTTGGGTCAAGTTTTGTAACATCAAGGCCTGCTTTAATTAATGGATCTGCCTCCATAATTAGTGCATAGTCTATCTTATTTGCAGAAGTATCCTTAGTCCATTCAAATTTGTCATTTGCAGGAAGTTTATATCCCCAATGTTGAAGAGCGTTATGAAAGCCTTTATCTTTAGGATTTGCTTTCACAATAGCATTAAAAGCTTTAAGGGCGCCGTCAGCATCCTTATTTCCAGTTTCAGATCTATTACACCCCGCAAGTGATAAAGTAAAAATAACTGAACTTAGTAAAATAGCAATTTTTTTAGTATTTTTCATATTTAATACAACTCCTTAAAGTTTTGATTTATACCCCCCCATGGTGGGGTAGTGGTAATTTAAAAAAATATTAATTTACTAATATTTTTCCTCTGGCTATATATTATCATATTTTTATGTAGATATTATGTAGTTTTACACTTTTTATAAAATATAATACTATTCATTTTCCTCACCACCAAATTTATATCCGGCTTTAGTCACAGTCACAATATATTTAGGTGGTCTACTATTATCTCCTATCTTTTTTCTTAAATTTTTAATATTTACATCTATAGTTCTATCAGACCCATCAAACTCAATACCGTAAATATTTTGAATCAATTGTTCTCGTGATAATACCTTTCCTTCATTTGAAGCAAGGGCATATAAAAGATTAAATTCATTGGGAGTCAAGAATATATTCTCCCCATTTACTTTCACATCTCTCTTTTCTTTATTAATCTGAAGTTTTCCTTCATTATATGAAAGAAGTGTTACCTTATTAGCATCGACCCTTCTAAACAAAGCTTTCACCCTTGCTGTCAATTCTCTTGGACTTAATGGCTTTGTAAGGTATTCATCTGCGCCTATATTAAGCCCTTGAATTTTATCACTCAATTCTACCTTTGCAGTAAGCATGAATATATACACATCTGAAGTTTCTCTTATAATTCTACAAACCTCTTCACCATCAATATCAGGAAGCATTAAATCTAAAATAACAAGCTTGAAATCTATTTTATTGAATAAACTAATTCCATCACAACCTTTAGTTGTACAATATACTTTATAACCTTCTTTTTCAAGATAAGCTTTAATTACTTCTGAAACTTTTTCCTCATCCTCAATTATCAAAATATTATTCATCTTTATGCTCCTCATCCTTTAGGCAATCTTTATTAATTATTTAAAATAATTATATCATATCCTAGTAGAAAACTTATAAATTGTTGTATGTTCGTACTCTTCTCCTGCTCTAAGTATTGGTGAAGGAAAATGCTTATGCTTTATAGAATTAGGAAAATACTGAGTTTCAAGACATAATCCACTTCTTTTTTCATAATGAACTCCACCTTTACCAATTTCAGAACCATCTAAGAAGTTTCCAGAATAAAACTGTATTCCTGGTTTAGTTGTGAAAACCTCCATAACCCTACCAGTCTCTTCATCATATACTTCTGCAGCTTTTTCAGGACTTTTACCACTGATATCAAGAACCCAATTATGGTCATAGCCCTTACCAAAAGTTATCTGTTCATAACTACTTGAAATGTTCTTCCCTATTTCAGTTAGCTTTGTAAAGTCCATGGGGGTGCCTTTGACAGTCCTTATCTCTCCTGTAGGAATAGAATTCTTATCATTAACTGTAAATTCATTAGCATTTATCATAACCTTATGTTTTAAAATATTGCCAGAGTCCTGACCCGATAGATTAAAATAGGAATGATTAGTGAGGTTTACCACAGTATCCTTATCACAAATAGCATAATAATCTATTTTAAGTTGGTTTTCTTCTGTGAGTGTATATTTAACTTTAACAGTGAGATTCCCAGGGTAACCCTCTTCCCCATCCTTGCTTAAATAACTAAGTTCCAAGCTTTCACTAGACTTTTCATTTAGTAATTCTGCCTGCCATACAACTTTATCAAATCCTTTGGTACCACCATGTAAGTGGTTTTCACCATCATTTTTAGCTAGCTTATATTCTATACCATCAACTTCAAATTTAGAATCTTCAATTCTATTAGAAAAACGTCCTATTGTAGCTCCAAAATAAGATTTTTGGCTTAAATAATTCTCTAGTTTATCACAACCAAGAACTACATCTTCAAATTTACCTTTACTATCTGGTACTGTAATTGAAATAATTGTAGCACCAAAATTTGTTACTTCCGCTGTCATCCCATTTAAATTTGTAAGGGTGAACATATATACTGCAGTCTTATCAATAAAACCTAAAAATATTTTTGTTTTACTCATCATTAATTCCTCCTGGTATCATTTATTTACATTTCTTTATATCGTCTGTCCTAATAGAAAACCTTTTCTATTAGCATAATAATTATGCGTTTCTGTATTAAAAAGATTATATATTATTTGCATTGAAAATTCAACATAATCTATTCGACAGGTTCTCTAGTTCCGTCTGCATAATTTGAATTAGAAGATAAAACTAGAGGAATACTTATTTTAGGCTTTACATTTTTAGGTGAAATCTTAGAAACTAAATTCACATATTATTCCATTGAAGTGTAGGTGATATTGTTATGAATTCTATATATACTCCTTTGATACATGAAATTCGTAGGTTCAATCGGTTTTATACTAATATTCTAGGACTTTTGGATCAGCATATGTTGAGCAGTAAATTTTCTCTTTCAGAAAAACCTCTATTTACAGGAGAAAAAGTCACAATCCGTTCCGAGTTAAAACCTGGGGGCGCAGGTTATTTAATTCATCTCCATGGTTGGATTTATGCAAAAGAATGTGGATATAATCAGGTATTTTTAGAAACTACAGAAGACCAAAAAACCGCCATTAAGATGTATACGAAAGCAGGTTTTAAAAAGGTGGCAGAGCATGGAAACAAGGCATGGGGAAAAGATTTGATTGAGCAGACTTTCGAGTTAAATTTGCCACAATAAGGGAACTTAAAGAAAATAGACTAGCATAATGACTAGTTATTTTTTCGAAGCCCCCTAAAGAAAAAAATTTACCTATTTACTTAAAGTAAACCAGTTTATCTTTCCACTTGTTGCAGTGGAGGAAACCGTTAAAGTCTGTGCTCCTGCTGTTAAGATAGCTGTAGCAGGTACAGTAACCCAATTCTGAGCACCACCTGTATTTGGTACATTTATAGTACATACTACAGTTCCTACTGC
>JACMJL010000095.1 GCA_014380625.1 Clostridiaceae bacterium | reverse complement strand
CCTTTGTTCATGAAACACATAGAGATGACAAGTCCTTAGTGGTAGAACTTGATGAAAATTCAACTCCAGAATTAATATTTTCACTTGCGGAGAATAAAGTTCGAGTAAATGAGGTATATAAGAAATATATGGGTCTTGAGGAAAGATACATGGAACTTGTTGAAGGGGGTATGAGAATATGATGATATTTATACTTATATCAAATGAAATAAAGAAGCTCATGAGAAGGAAAAAGACAATTATTATATTTGTAGCTTTTATATTGCTGACAATTGCTATAGGCTATGGTAGCTATAGGGATTATCTAAGCAATAAACAATGGTCAAGCCCTGAATTTAGACAGAGAAATATGGAAGAATCGATAAAAATGCAAAAGCAAGATTTGGAGTCTACAGATATATCAGCTGAAGGTAAAAAGAATATAAATTCAAATATTGAGAATATGGAGAAAGAGTTAGCCAATATTAAACTTGAAATAGGTGGTAAACCTGTGGACTGGAAAGTCCAGCTAAAGAATAATATAGATAATACTGAAAAAAATTTAGCTGATAAAAATATAGATATGGGTCCCAATGGGAAAGAAAGTATGAAATTAGAATTACAAAGGGATAAATATTTATATGATAACAATATAAAACCTGAGGATGGAAACACGCTTAATGCTTTTAACTTTATTAAAATACTATTTATGTTCCTTGGAGCTATTTTTATAGCGGTGGGTGTTATGGTGTTTACTGGAGACATGGTTTCGGGAGAATTTACACCACCTACTATGAAAATATTACTTACTCAGCCAGTTTCAAGAGCAAAGGTATTAGCTTCTAAGTTTATAGCGGTGGCTTTATCAGCTACTTTGCTAATAATAGTTGTTGAACTTTTATCTTTTTTAATAATGGGATTGATATTCGGTTTTGGAAATGCAAACTACCCAATTATTACTGGAACGACTTATCAATGGGACTTAGCTAAGAGTGCCTATGGAGGGCATCCTCTCACATCAGTGGCGGGATCTTCTTATATAATTTCTACTGGAGAATTTGTGTTTAGAATGTTTTTAATGCAGACATTATTTATAATAACCTGTGTGTCAGTTGGATTTATGTTATCTTCCGTAGTAAAGAGTAGTATGGTTTCTGTAAGTTTAAGTACAGTTCTTGTAGTTGCACTTACTATATTAGTACAAATGCCAGCACTTAAAAGGATAGTACAATATTTGTTTACACCCTACGGATCAATAGCATCAGTTTTTACTGGTGAATCAGCATTGAGATACAATAATCCAAATATAACTACGTCCTTTGGAATAGGAACTTTAATAGTTACCTCAATTGTTTGTTATGTGATATCTCATATAGTATTTACGAAAAAAGATATTTTAATATAGGAAAAAAATTTAGTTATAATTTTATAAAAACTAATCCTCTGGAAGTGAAAATCCAGAGGAATTTTTATTGATTTTATTTAAAAATATAAAATTAGGTATATTGATGTAAAGGGTGTAAATGAAAAACTCATATTTGATGAAACTATGTAATTCACTAGGATAGATGAGTTAATTTCCAATGGCGACTATTTGGGGACTACGGACACAAGAAAAGGCGTTAAAATGCCAGAAGGTATAATAATAACCATCTTGCTAAATATGTATATATAGGTTTGCAGTATAAAGGCCTATTAAGAACATAAAAATACAAGACGGCACAGGGTGATGCCATAAACATAGAAAATCATATATCAATTCACTAAATAGACTTTTCGGTGAAAAGTAAAACAAAAGAGTAATAATTTAAAATATATTTATATAAACTATCAAAGGTTAGAAATAAATTTGATAGTTTTTTTGTGTCCTTTTGATGCCTAAATTTGTAATTATTGTTGAAATAGATTTAGGTAAAGAGAAGGTACAGAAGCTTCTATATGTGATAATACGCCCTTATTTGAAACTTATGTAAGTTTGATTTAAATATTGACAAAAAATGGTAAAAACAATATAATTATTGATATGGTAAAAATTTACAATTGATAATAAGGGGGGATAGTATGAAAGCTCTAGGAAAATGGAAAAAACCAATTTTGATATTAAGTGATGCAGTATTAATAAATCTAGCATACATATTAGCCTTCTATTTTAGGTATAATTATGCAACTTTTAGGTTCTACTCAACCAACTATAAAAAGATAGCAATAATTGTAACCGTCATCTACATCGCTTGTTTTTATCTTTTTAAACTTTATGAAAGCCTTTGGAGTTATGCTAGCATAGATGAATTTATGTTGGTTATTGGCGGCTGCTTGGCTTCTAATTTAATTACCATAGCCTTTGTCAGAGTTTTTGGCAATGGATTTGCCTATGGAGTAAGTATAATATCCTGTGCCTTTAGTATTATTTTCATAGTTGGCTTTAGAATGTCCTTTAGAATCTATGGTAGATTTGAAAATATTATTAATTATAATGTTAATAAAGGTGAGCGAAAGAGAGTAATGATAATAGGAGCTGGTGCAGCTGCAGCCATGGTTATAAAAGAAATGAAGAGTAGCAACCAGGGTAAATATATGCCTGTAGCATTAATTGATGATGAGGCATATAAAAAGGGGAAAAATATTATGGGGGTAAAGGTTCTTGGAAGTAGAAAGGATATACCTACCATAGCAAAAGAAGAAGCAATAGAAACTATACTTATAGCTATACCAACTATAGAGGATGAGGATAAAAAACGCATCTTTGAAATATGCAAAAAAACAAATTGTAAAATAGAAATCATTCCAGGCATGTATGAAATAATAAACGGAAAAGTTTCCTTAAGTCAAATTAGACAGGTGGATATTGAGGATTTACTGGGACGAAAAGCAGTTGAACTTGATATGGAGGGTATATCCGGTTATCTTCACAATAAAACGATACTAGTAACAGGAGGCGGTGGATCAATCGGCTCAGAGTTGTGTCGTGAAATTTCAAAATTTGAACCCAAACAGTTAATTATTCTAGATATATATGAAAATAATGCTTACGACCTGCAAAATGAACTTAAGTATAAATACCCTAAATTAGATTTAAAAATATTAATAGGCTCTGTAAGAGATAAGGGAAGATTAGAGAGTATCTTTGTAAAGTATTTGCCCAATGTAGTTTTTCATGCAGCGGCGCATAAACATGTTCCACTAATGGAAGAAAGTCCTATGGAGGCTATAAAAAATAATGTGTTTGGTACTTATAATGTAGCAGATTGTGCACATCGGTTTAAGGTAGAAAGATTTGTGATGATATCCACAGATAAGGCAGTAAATCCCACCAATGTAATGGGTGCAACTAAAAGAATGTGTGAAATGATTATTCAATCGATAGACAAGACAAGTGAAACACAATTTGTAGCAGTTAGATTTGGAAATGTATTAGGAAGTAACGGGTCTGTTATACCACTATTTAAAAATCAAATAGCTCATGGTGGCCCAATCACACTTACTAGTAAAAATATAACTAGATTTTTTATGACAATTCCAGAAGCAGCACAACTTGTGCTTCAAGCTGGTGCCTTTGCAGAAGGTGGAGAAATATTCGTTCTAGATATGGGGAAACCCGTTAAAATATACGATTTAGCCTGGGATTTAATAAAACTTTCAGGTTTTGAACCAAACGAAGATATTAAAATAGAGATTACAGGCTTAAGACCAGGAGAAAAACTTTATGAAGAATTGCTAATGAGTGAAGAGGGTTTAACTAATACTAAACACCAAAAAATATTTGTTGGTAAACCTACATTTGATGATTTAGGTGAGATACAGGAGATAATGAAGGACTTGGCTAGAATTATTGAGGAGGGCGATGTTGAGAGATTAATTAGTAAGCTTGGCGAGATTGTGCCTACCTATCAGAGGAAAACTGGAGGGGACGAGGTAGCGGTGGATTAGAATGTATATTAAATTATCAAAAATAAGGGGGAGATTTATGCGTGTTCAACTTGCAAAACCAGATATTACACAGAGGGAAATAGATGCAGTTATTGAGGTAATGAAATCTGGAATCATAAGTATTGGTCCTAAAATTAAAGAATTTGAAAAGAAAATTGCAACATTTATAGGTGTAAAATATGCGGTAGCAGTAAATAGTGGTACTAGTGGACTTCATCTAATTGTAAAGTCCTTAGGGATAGGTAAGGGTGATGAAGTAATAACAACTTCATTTAGCTTTGTTGCATCTGCTAATTGTTTTATGATGGAAGGTGCAAAACCCGTATTTGTAGACATAGACCCAAGAACCTTTAATATGAATATTGATGAGATCGAAGGAAAGATCACTAAAAAAACCAAAGCTATCTTAGCAGTAGATGTCTTTGGACAGCCAATGGATATGAGAAAATTAAGAGAAATAGCAGATAAACACAATTTATTCTTAATCGAGGATAGTTGTGAAGCTATTGGTTCAGGTTACAAGGGGGACAAAGCAGGAAGTTTAGCCGATGCAGGAGTATTTGCTTTTTATCCCAACAAACAGTTAACTACTGGTGAGGGTGGAATTATAGTAACTAATAATGAAGAAATTGCTTTAATGTCACAAAGCTTAAGAAGTCAAGGACGAGCAATAACAGGATTTTGGCTTCATCATGAAAGGCTAGGCTACAATTATAGGATGAGTGAATTACAAGCAGCACTTGGTTGTGTTCAAGTTGATAGATTAGAAGAAATCATTCATAAAAGACAAGTGGTTGCTGATATGTATAATAAAGAATTAAGTTCTATAGATGGAATAACAATACCTTATATAGCCCCTAAAGTTACAACTATGAGTTGGTTTGTGTATGTAATTCAAGTGGCAAAAGAGATTGACAGAGATAGAATGATGCTACATTTAAAAGAAAATGGGGTAGGATGTAGACCTTATTTTACGCCAATACATGTGCAACCATATATAGTAAAAGAATTTGGATATGAAGAAGAAGATTATCCTATAAGTTCTGATATAGGGAGAAGAAGTATTGCGTTACCCTTCCATAATTATATTAGATTAGAAGAGGTAAAATATGTAGCTAAAGTTATACAAGAAGGAGTATCTACTTTAAATGTGAAGGACTATGTTGCTAGCACAACTGTAGATGAATTAAATAAGATATTTTTATAGTATCTATAGTTAATATTTTAATGAATAATTCCCGAAAGCACAAAAATGATTTTCTTGGCCAAGGAGGAAGTTAAATGGATAAAAAAGATGCCTTCAATATTGAACTTATGGATATATTAAAGACTATAAGAAGAAGAATTAAAATATTAATTATTATAACTATACCTGCAATAATAATATCAATTTACTTTTACAGTATTCAAAAGGAAATACCTTACTATCAGGTAACAACAAGATTAATTATTGGGAATTCCATTGATAGTAAGGGTAACTCCTTCAAAATAGAAGATATTGCTAGTTATCAGAAATATATGAAAACATATGAAGTAATACTAAGTTCAGACTTAGTATTAGAAAAAACTGTTAGTAAATTGCAGTTCAAAGTACTACCAGACAATATTCGATACTCAATGCAAACATTACCACAACCAGATACTCAGTTTATGGACGTAAAACTGGTATGGGGTAATTCTGAGCAGGCTGCAGAAATTTTAAAGGTTCTTAGTGACGTGTTTGTTGAAGAGGCAAAAAGCATTTATCCTACTTGCAATATAAAGGTTATGGATAAGATAAAAGAACCCAAGATGGTATTACCTTCAAAGAAGAACACCTACCTTTATCTAGGTCCTATAGTAGGATTAGTAATATCTTTGCTAATAATATTTGGACTTGATTTTATGGATAACACCTTAAACACAGAGGAAGAAGTAGAACATTATTTAGGCTGTGCAATACTTGGAACTATCACTAAAGATAAGAAAAAAGAACAGATTATTAATTCACAGAATATTAATAGTTTAAAGCATAGCAGTTTAGAGGCATATAGAGCCTTAAGAACCAATATAGGGTTTTCCTCTATTTATAAAAATGTAAAAGCTATTGCGGTTATAAGCGCAAGGCCAGCGGAAGGGAAAACCACAACTGCCTCAATGCTTGCGGTGGTAATGGCGCTGGCTGGTAGGAAGACAATATTGGTAGATTGTGACTTTAGAAAACCAAGTATTCACAAACTGTTTACTCGTACTAATAAGGTTGGAATTACAAATATTCTTTTGGGAGAAGTTAAAATGGAGGAGGCTATTCAACAGAGTGATATAGATAAACTGCATATCCTTACTGTAGGAACAAAACCTCCTAATCCATCTGAAATTATTGCTTCAGAAAGTATGCGATTCCTAATAGAGAGTCTAAAGGAGGAATATCAATACATTATAATTGATACTTCACCGGTAAATCTTGTTACGGATGCCCAAATGCTTGCTCAATATTCTGACGGATGTTTGCTAGTAGTTTCTTCAGGTGAATCAATAATTGCTGAGGCAGTTAAAGCCAAGGGTTTAATTGAACAAGTTAGTGGGAGAATTATTGGAGTTGTGATTAATAAACTTCGTGAAACAGATCATTATAAAGGTTATTATGAAAACTATGAGGATTCAAATGAAACTAATAAATCTTATAGCGTGGACAGTAAAAGGAAAAAGCTAAGAACGAGAACAGTAAGGCAAGGTTATTTAGATCAATCTAAAAATGTATGAGTTTACAAGGGTTTTAATAAAACTCAGAGGGGGTTATAAATGTTGGTAAAGAGGATTTTCGATATTTTTTTTAGTTTTATAGGAATAATCATTTTGCTACCTTTTTCATTAATTATTGCCTTTTTAGTTTATGTGAAACTTGGAAGGCCAATATTATTTAAACAGGAGAGGGTAGGAAAAAACGACAAAATATTTAAAATGTTTAAATTTAGAACTATGTTAAATACAAAGGATAGAAAGGGTAATCTGATATCAGATGAAAAAAGGCTAACAGGCTTTGGTAAAGCCCTAAGAGATACAAGCTTAGATGAATTACCTGAGTTAATTAATGTGCTCAAGGGTGATATGAGTTTAGTAGGTCCTAGACCCTTACTGGTAAGTTATCTTCCTATCTATACCAGAAGACAAAGAAAGAGACATGATGTACTTCCAGGAATAACAGGGTGGGCTCAAGTTAACGGTAGAAATGCTATTAGTTGGAGAAAAAAGTTTAAATTAGATCTATGGTATATCGAGCATTGGTCCTTTTGGCTGGATCTACAAATTATATTTATAACCATAAGGAAGGTATTCAGAAAAGAGAATATAAATCAAAAGGATAATGTAACTGTGGAAGCATTTAATGGATTCAATTGATTAATGAGGGTAGTGATATGAAGGATATTATTATAATAGGTGCTGGTGGTGTTGGAAGAGAGGTTGCTTTTCTCATTGAACAGATTAATGAAAAAGAACCAACGTGGAATATATTGGGATTCCTAGATGATAACCCTGTAATACATAATACATATATAAATGGTTATAGGGTTATTGGGGAAATTGATGGTATTAATACTATTCCCGATGTATATGTAACTTGTGCGCTGACAGGTTTTGAGGTGAAGAGAAAGATAGTTGAAAATCTAATTAAAACCAACAAAAAATTTGCGAATTTAATCCATCCCTCTGTAACTATTTCTTCTACAAATTCTCTGGGAGAAGGAGTAATAATTTATCCTGGGGTGGTAATGACAACTAATATAAGCATAGGTAATTACGTTGTGTTGAGCCCAAACTGCGGAATTGGACATGAATCAGTAATTGAAGATTATACCTCAGTATTATGGAATGTAAATATATCAGGAAATGTAAGCGTAGGAATGGGATGTTTATTGGGTACAGGTTCCACTATTATACAGAATATTAAAGTTGGAAGAGAAACTACTATTGGTGCAGGTGCTGTGGTGGTTAACGACTTACCAGAGCGATGTACCGTGGTAGGTGTACCAGCAAAGATAATTAAGATTTTTTAAGTTTTTACAAATAGGGAGGGGTGTGGTTATGAAAAGGATTTTGTATGTTACAACTGTAAGCAGAACAATAAATGCTTTTTTAATACCACATATAAAAATGTTAATAGATGAGGGAAATGTTGTAGATTGTGCTTGTTGTATTGATAAAGAAATAGATGAATCTTTAGTACAAAGTGGTGTTAAAGTTTATAATATACCTTTTACTCGAAATCCTTTTGCCCTAAGAAATATCAGGGCACTTATTAAGTTATTTAAACTTCAGAAAAAAAACAGATACAATATTATTCATGTTCATACTCCAATTGCTGCACTTTATGGAAGATTACTTAAGTTAAGGTACAGAAGACTTAAAACCTTATATACAGTTCATGGTTTTCACTTTTATAAAGGTGCCCCTCTTAAAAATTGGTTGATTTATTATCCTATAGAAAGAATTATGGCCAAGCTCACAGATACAATAATTACTATGAAT
>JACMJL010000094.1 GCA_014380625.1 Clostridiaceae bacterium | reverse complement strand
CACCACAACTTATAGAATATAAAAAACTAGAAGTTGCAGGCAAACAAGCAGATGCCCAAGCTAAATGGCCAGTAAGCACCTTTGTAAATGGAGGCACAACACCATTTCTAAATATACCAGCAGGGAAATAGTCTCATCTTGAAGGATAACGGTCAATCTCAAAGACTTCTTAACTAATCATTTAATTAAGATAGCAGGATTTGTATATCTTAGTGCAAATTTCCCCTTATTTAAATAATCCCAATATCTCATCTTCAGTAAAAGTTTTAAAACTATCACCGCTAGACAACTCATCTCCCATAAGAGCTGAAATTAGCTTTTTCTTTTCCTTTTGAAGTATGAGGATATTTTCTTCAATTGTGCCCTTTGCAATGATTTTTATTACTTCTAACACCTTCTTCTGCCCGATTCTGTGAGCTCTATCTGTAGCTTGCTCCTCCACTGCTGGATTCCACCAAGGGTCAAAATGTATAACTATGTCAGCGGAGGTTAAATTCAAACCTGTACCTCCTGCCTTTAAACTTATTAAAAACACAGGGTTTGCCCCAGCATTAAAATCGTTAACTATTCCCATTCTTTTTTCTGAAGCAATGGAACCATCTAGATAACTAAAAGATATTCCCTGGGCAATTATTCTTTTTCCGATATTTTTAAGTACAGTGGTAAATTGTGAAAAAACTAGTATTTTATGTCCCTCTTCTATACTTTCAAGAAGGAGCTCCACCAGAGCCTCAATTTTTGAGCTACTTCCCTTATAATCATCCATTACTACACTTGGATCTAGGCATAATTGCCTTAACTTAGAGATATAAGAAAATATCTCTATTTTACTGTTTTTAAACTCCTCATCTTTAACCTTCTTTTCGATAAGTTCTACCGCATAATTAGCGTAGGCCTTATAAACTTTCTTTTGTTCCTCCTCAAAAGTCACCAACAGCGTTCTTTCTATTTTATCTGGTAATTCCTTTATAACATCCTTTTTTTTCCTTCTTAGGATAAAAGGTTTTATAAGCCTGTTTAACTCTTGAATAATTTCAGGTTCTTCCTTAAGCTTTTTATGATATCTTACACTAAATCTCTTTTCATCATATAGATAGCCTGGCATAATAAAATCAAATATGGACCACAGTTCCATAAGAGAATTTTCAATAGGTGTACCCGATAGAGCAAATCTTGTATTTGCTTTTATTTCCTTCACAGACAGAGCATTTTGAGAGTTTGGGTTTTTAATATACTGAGCCTCATCTAGAATGCAATAGTTAAACTCTATAGTCTTATAGCTATCTAAATCCCTCTTTAATAAATTATAAGTGGTTAAAATCACATCACTTTTTTCTATATTGCTAATAATTTCCTGCCTTTCATCTTTTGATCCAGTGCCAATAGCTACCCTTATTGTAGGAGCAAATTTCTCAAATTCGCTCATCCAATTATAAATTAAGGAGGTAGGTACTACAATTAAGGACTTGCTACCCTTTTGAGCTAGTAAAAAGGTAATGGTTTGAAGGGTCTTTCCTAGTCCCATTTCATCCCCTAGTATTCCACCAAAACCTAAATAGTCTAATGTTTTAAACCAATTATAGCCTATCTTTTGGTACTCTCTTAAGTTTCCCTGTAAATCCTTTGGCCCTTTAAACTTCAGTTTTTCTATGTCTTTAAGTTTATCTCTTATTTCTTTTAATTTTGTTTTCCCTTTTATATATCTAATTTGATTATCCTCTAAATAACTCTCAAGGAAGGCTCCCTTATTTTTAGCTATTTCAATATGGTTCCCCAGTACATCTTTAGAAGACATCACATCTAATAGCTTTAAAAATTTATTAAGTTCTAATTCTTCTAAATCTAGGTATTCTCCATTTTTAAGTTTATAATATTTAAAGTTATCTTTAAAGGCTCTTAATATAGCTGCGGTTTCCTCCGAAGATATATCAGCTATTTTAAAGTTTAAATCAAAATAATTACACCTTCCGGGTTTAATATCTCCTAGGATTCCCTTACTGCCAATTGACTTTAACCCTTTAAAGTTTTCAGAGTAATATACTTCTCCTATTTCTTGAAGTCTCTTAATTTCGCCTTTAAAAAATTTAAATATATAGGCTTCTTCTCCTCGAAGATAAAACTTACCTTTGAGTTCTTCAAAGCATAAGCTTTTAAGGGTTGAAAGTAGTCCCCCTTCTTTTGCTCTATCTCTATATATTACCTTTTCTTCGTATTCCTCTAGGATATTAAACTCAAAGGTTCCATACTTTACTTTTACGGTCAGAGTAATATCTTGATCTTGTTTATTAAAATAAAAGCTAAAACAACATTCACCCATTACAATCTTATCTTTAATAATCTTAGATAAAGTAATATTAGCAGATAGAAGTTTTAGCTCAGGAATCAGCCTTTTTAATACCTTTTCCTCTTCTGCACATGGAATTGTTACAACCTTAGCTTCATTAAAAATCCTAAGGTAGGGACTAATTTTATAGCAAAACTCATATGCAGGAAGATAAATTAGTGTACCATATAAAAAAACATCGTTCTTAGACCCTAAAACCATTGGCATTCCCGTTGGTGATTTAAGAACATAATCCTCCTTTATTATCTTTAGATCAAATTCAATAATTGGAACTTGCATTAAAATTTCCGTATCTACAGGTCTACTAAAAAATCCTTCATTTAAATAAATCCTATGCTTACTTATAACTTCAAAAAAGAGGCGTACTAAATTCTCAGGAATTTTAATATTTTTTCCCTCTAGAAGTCTTTCCTCTTTTCTTCCACTATATTTATGTGTTTCTTCCATGTCCTGAAGTGTCTTCATAAAATCAATAAGTCGTTTATCCTTTACACTTAACCGCTGATTTTTTATATCAAAACAGAAGTTTTTGCTATAGCTTACAGGAACATTATTATCAAGAGATACTAAAAACTGATTAATATCCTTTAAAATATATAGATTGTTTGAACTCATAGAATTAAGTCCTATTTTAAACTCTGCTGTTAGGCTGTGGTCCCATTTACTTTTATTTATGTAGACCTCTATTTTTATTTCATCTTTATCCTTTTCATCACCTAAAAGTATAGAGAGTAGTTTGCCTTTATTTTTATAATTGGCCTCTTTTGAATACTGCTCATCCCCTAAAAGAGGATGAGCAGCTAGTTCTCCTAAAGCTTTATAAAAAGAGGCTACCAAGTGCTTACAGCAATAATTTCTTTTTTCAAACTCATTTTCTGTATAATCTAAGCAGCTACAGTAGGTAGATAAAATACTTTTTGTTCCTAAATCCATGTCAATTTTAGTAATATATTCATTAAAAAGATTTTCAGAAATTACATTTCCTCGTATATAAATTAAATAATCTTCACTATTAATTTCAAGTAGTGAAACTAAATCATTATTAAAAACCCTTTGTCCCTTAGCATGATTTTTACCACTAATTTCTTCATTGAATATTTGTAATAATTTATCTTGTTTTAACATCTTTCCACCCTATAGTGTCATTGTGTAATAACCGTAACCCTATTTCCTTTTGTTTATGTGCTAATATCTTCGTCTCCTTGGCCTTCTTCTTCCAGTATGCCTTGTACGCCTGATGATAAAATGAATTAAAAAACCAATTAAAACCAAAACTACAATTAGTATAACCACAGCGGCAATGTAGATACCCATATTAGCTTGAATAAGTGTTGATTTTGAAATCGTTGGATACAATTTATAGCTCTTTTCAGCCTCTCTTTGTTTAAAATCTAAAGATCCAACTGAGGTCTCTGTATCAAGCTTCCAAGGGTTTATCTCCTTAACATTAAAGGAGGTTTGTGCTTTTACATCATTAATATAAGACTCTACATTTTCTTTTGACTCTAATTCAATATGAACTGTTTTTTCTGGTCCTATAAGTGGTATAACCTTATAGGGTACAGAAATTGTTTTCAGTGTAGTATCTTTTTTAAGTAATACTTCTTTTTTAGCAGCATAACTCCAATCCATTAGTTTTGCCATATCTTCAAAGACTTTTGTATCTTTTTCATCATTTTCAGAATTCATAACAACGCCTATGATATGACGACCATTACGTTCGTATATAGCAACTAAACATCTTCCAGCCTTTTCTGTAAAGCCAGTTTTGCCTCCCAGGTTTCCATTTATCCCAAGAAGTTTATTTCTATTTTCAATAGTAGCAGGGGTTCCATTAGAAGATTTAACAATGCTAGTTTTTTTAGCCATAGATTGTTTTACCCAATCATTTTTATAAGCAGCTCTGCCTAAAATAGTTAAGTCATAGGGAGTTGTATAATGATTATCGTTTATATCATCCAATCCATTTGGTGTTATAAAGTGAGATCCCTTCATTCCTAGCTTAGTAGCCTTATCATTCATCATTTTGGCGAAATCAGTTGCGTTCCCTCCAACGTTATCTGCAATCATATATGCTATATCATTTCCAGAATAAAGAAGAAGTGCGTCCATTACGTTATCAGCTGACATTGTCTCACCGATTGCTATAGGATGAATATTTAAATTATATGAATAAGCTGGTTGTTCTTTTGCGGCTTTTGTATAAGTCAATTTGTCTCCTGAGGTCTTACTTTCAGCAAGTAATAAGGCTGTAATAAGTTTTGTAATGCTTGCTGGATAAGCCTTAGTATCAATGTTTTTAGTGTAAATAATTTCATTAGTATCTATATCTACAGAAATTGCATCCTTACCAATTAACTGCAGTGGTGTAACAGCTGCAAAAGCGTTTGTTGAGCAGATTAATGTAAATGCTACTGTAAATAATAAAAGTCTCTTTCTCTTTTTCAATTCTCATCTCTCCATTTTAATAAATTTTAATACTTCTATAAGACATCTTTCTAGTATAACACACATTATCATATTTTTAAGTATTAGGCACTACTTGGTCTTCAGTTTGCTGGTTATTTATACTTTCTTATGTGCTTAAAACCTAAATTATACCTCTTTAAGCACATTTTACATACACAAGTTTCATAAAGCTTTGTCGAATAGTCAGAGTCAAGTTGGTTTTTGAGACAGTCCCTTTTAACTTTATACCCTTTTGAGTACTATCTCTACAATTTCTGGAATAGCAAAAAATCGTATTGGCAACATTCCGTTTCCTATACCATTGGTTAATACTATTTCTCTAGTTTCCTCATGAACGGTCTTCTTAACATATCTTTGCCCATACTTAGAAGACGTATAAGGTGCATATAATCCAAAGAAGGTAACTTGACCTCCATGGGTATGTCCCGAGAACCCTAGATCATAATTGATTAAAGCTTTATAATCACTAAATAAATCTGGATTATGTGATATAGCAATAGTAAAATTATCACTATTTTCTTTAAGCATGTTAACATCTGGATTTCCTTGAACTAAGTCTTCCACTCCTATTAATTCTATATTATCTTTCCCAATATTAATAAATTCCTTTGTATTCTGAAGTAGCTTAAAAGAACTTGCATTAATTTCATTTAATAATGAATTCTTTCTGTTAAAATAATCATGATTTCCTAGCACAGTAAAAATCCCTAACTTAGCTTTTAATTTTCTTAGTATTTCAAACTCCTTTTTTAAATACTGACTTACATCCCTCTTACTTTTCACTGAAATATCTAAATAATCTCCACCAATTATTATTATGTCTGGTTGTAGTTTATTAATTCTATTTACTATCTTTATTAATCTATTAGCCCTAAAGAATTTTCCATAATGTATATCTGATATAAAAACAATTTTAAAATTATTAAAACTTCTGGGTAGCTTACTATTCTTAATTTTAATTCTTAAAACTCTATAAACTTGAGCTTCAATTAAAAGCCACAATATGAAAAAAAGTAATAAGTATACTAAAACATGAAATATATTGGTCATTCATATTCTCCTTTGCAAAATTCTATACATTATTATAACATAAAAAAGGATCTCCTTATTATTAAGAAGATCCTCTTAAAATATATTTACAAAAAATACTCATAATTTCCCTTTTACTTTAGTTGTCAATAACCCCGTCCCTTTGGCTACTAATTTACTTTTGTGAAGAACCATCTCTGAGCATCAGTATCATTGTTAGTATACTGTTGAACTGCTGCACCATCATTTTTTGATGAGGCCGCTACATCCATTACCAGACCACTGGCCTTACAAGTAACTTTATAGTATCCATTACCCATGTTTTCAATCTTCCAGCGCTGGGCATCGGATCCATTATCTGTAGCTTGCTGGAGTTGTGTACCGCTAGCAGTAGAAGCGTAAGGGTCATCAAGAACCTTTCCACTGTGTATTGCGGTTAGCTTATAGTATCCATTTCCCATATCATCAACTCTAAACTTCTGGTTATTACCACCAGTGCTGGTCCACTGAGTCATTTTTGCTCCATCAGCAGTTGAAACACCTGCTACGTCCAATACTTTTCCACTTGTTTTTGAGGCTAATGTGTAAACTGCACCATTTACTATACCTGTTGTGGTGCCAGTTGAGGTCCCTGCGCTATATACACGCACATAGTCAACATACATTTTAGCAGGAAATGGAGTAGCTCCGTCTGGACTTCCAGGCCAATTTCCACCAACTGCAAGATTTAGAAGTAAGTAAAAAGGCTTCTGGAATTCTTCGGTGTTACCAGTATTATTTTCAATTAAGATTTCATTATATTGGGCTCCATCTACAAACCAGCGAATATACTTTGAGTCCCATTCGATTGTATAAGTATGGTATTGTGAAAAATCAAGATTTCCAGATGTCCTTCCAAAGGAAGCATAACCATTGGAATCCCAGTGGACAGTTCCATTTACAAAGGCGTTGTTATTTACACGTTCCATTATGTCTATTTCTCCGCATTTTGGCCAGCCAACAGAATCAATATTGGACCCAAGCATCCAAAATGCAGGCCAAATACCCTGACCAGAAGGTAGTTTTATTCTAGCTTCAATTTTTCCGTAGGTAAACTGTTTTAAGCCTTTTGATTTTATTCTGGCAGAAGTATAATTCATTCCGCCATAGGCCTCTTTTAAGGCTGTGATTTCTAAGTTCCCATTAGTAACCTGTATGTTCTGGGAACGGTTTGTATAGTATTCTAGTTCATTGTTTCCCCATCCACTACTGCCTGTACCAATATCATAGGACCAGTTTGAACTACTCAAAGGCTGACTAAATTCATCCTGCCATACTAGGTTCCAGGTTGTTGCAGACTTTACTGCCATATTAGGAACCATAGATACCATCATAGCAAACACCGTTATTAATCCAATAACCTTACTTCTCTTTAACATTGATTACCTCCTAATTTTAGTTAACTTAAATTGTAGAGCTTAAAAAACCCACATCCGTACTGGCTTTTATAATGATTTACCTCCCTTCCTCTTAACCTACTAAAAAAGTTAGTTAGAAATGGAATGTGGTCATTTTTAACTAACAAGTCATTGTTTTGCTTGAAGTTAATTTATGTCAGTACATACATTATAAAACATTTTCCTTGTAATATGTAGTCGTTTACTTTGTTTTACAAATTGTTAACTATATTTATCCACTAAATTGTGTGCAAGCAAATAACACCGGTTACAGTAATAAAAGTAACTGTAACCGATGAACGTTTCAATATTTATAGAATATAATATATCAAAGAAGGCTATAACTGATGCTTATTAGAATTTATTAAGTAATAACAGAAGTTCACTACTGGGTACAGCCAGATTAAGATTTTGCCCTTCTAAATATCCAGCAGTTGTAATCCCTACCAAATACCCATACTTATCTAATAAAGCCCCTCCAGAGCTTCCTGGGGAAATAGGCGCAGTAATTTGAATAAACTTTTCAGTCTTAAAGTTTCTAAAGCCAGCAACTATTCCATCAGAAATAGTGTTCATAAGTCCTAAGGGACTTCCGATAGCTACTATTTGTTGCCCTCTATTTAAGCTATCCTTACCGTTAATAGGAATAGGTTCAGTTTTACAATCTATCTTTAATAAGGCCAGGTCGCTGTCTTGATTCACTTTAATCAGCTTTGCCTCAATTGATTCATTTGCATTACTTTCAAAGATTATTCCAAAGATACTCCCCGCTCTAACCACATGGAAGTTGGTAACGATGGTTCCAACCTCATCGATTACAACACCAGATCCAGTTCCACAAGGAACTAGTTTATCATCATAAATCTTAATCATCACTACACTACTGGATAACTTAGCTAATTCTTCGTAGCTTTTTTCACCTTCGTTATTTTTTATTTCAGGTGTTATAACTATAGTTTGATTTTTTATAGCTTCTTTTTCAACAAGAATTTTATGAAAATCAACCATATTAATTTTTTTATCATGTTGAATTAATTTTGAATAAGTATTTTTTTCGTCTATCCTATAAAACTCCTTATCCTCTGTTGGATTAATGTATAATACATCACATCCCAGCATTGAAATATACATTAAAAAGTATGCTTCATTTCTTTTTATCGGACCATAATAAATAAACTTTGGTATTCCACTTATGGTGTTTTCACTAGGAAATACACAATGAAAATATGTATCTATCCATTTAAGCATTAGTATTCCGAAATTTTTTCTAATAGTTTCATTTAGGTTCTTTTCTCTAGAATCAAAGATACTCATAATGGCTACAAAACTTTTCTTAGCAGTCCAATTTAAATTTTCATTCCATTTTAAGCTATTTAAATCATTATTACTTCTATAGGTACTTTTATCCCATAGTAAATACTCTAGCCAAAGTTCATTGGCTAGGTCTAATTCTTCTTTTAAAAAATTCTTTTTTAAACCATCTGTAACCTTAATATAGATAGATAAAGATTTCTTTAATTTATCCTGAAATCCTATTAGTTCCTTTAAATAATCTTCTTGGTTATCCTGAATTCCTATATATCTATAAAAGTAAATTGGTATTCCATTTGTTTTTTTAAGAGATCTATTTCTTTTGTTTAATGGGTTTAATATATCTTCAAAAGGATTTAAAGTATCCAAAAGAATAATATCTCTAGATTTTTCAGTAATTATCAATAATACCACCTCAACATGTAAGTATAATAATATAAATATTCTATACCTATTCATAAATTCCTGCTTTAACCTTACCGAAATGTGACATTTTTGATACTTTTATAGAATTCTCAGACCTTATGATAATAAAAAAAATTATTTTTAGACACCACCTCTTTAACCCTTACGAATATATTATATTAAGGTGTATATTATATATTATTTATATGACATATTTACCTTGTTTCCAACAGATAAATGCTATATTATATTAGATAACATTTGAAAAATTATAAAAGGGGTGATAAACATGGACAACTTCATTACGCCTAACTATACTAACCTTGAGAATATTAAATTTGATATATATGATGCAGAAATTTCATATCACGGCGGCAATCAGTACTGGTTTCCAAAGAAGTTCAATCAACTTAGTGGTTGTGGTCCTGTTGCTGCGGCTAATTTAACTGCATATTTATCCCAAACCTTTCCGGATAAATATACTGCTTTATATCCTTATAAGGGTATTGTTAATAAAAAGGACTTTGTTCAGCATATGGTTGAGATTCGAAAATACGTAAAGCCAGGTTTTAGAGGGCTTACCTCTGTTCACAAATTCTCAGATTATGTTTTGGCTTTCGCCAAAGAAAGAGGTATTTCTCTAGTTCCGCATATTCTAGATGATAAAACTGCTAGCATTGAAGAGGCAATAAACTTTATTTCTAAGGCTTTATCCTTAAGACTTCCCACTGCCATCCTAGTTCTTACCCATCCAATAAAGGAATTTAAAGAATATAGCTGGCACTGGATGACTATCACTGGTTTGAAACTGAATTCTAAGGATAATATATTTTATATTTCAGTCTCAACCTACGGTGAACAACGCGAGATAAATTTAGATATACTCTGGAATAAAAGACGTCCAAAAGATGTAATTAATTTAGCATATTTCACTTAAGGTTTTATATTGAAATTTAAAAATGGGGCCATCTCAAAATAATTAATTTTATTTTGAGATGGTCCCTTTTATTTATAACTTAAAATGTTTTATATTTTCATCTAATTCTCCAGACAACTGATTAAGTTCTACTGTAAACTTTGTCAATTCTCCAATCGCAGCAGCCTGTTGTTCTGTAATAGCTACTATTTCTTCAGAAGAAGCTGAAATTTGTGTTGAATTAGTGTAAACCTCTTTTATCACAGTGGTTACACTATCTTTTTTTAACAATACAGCTTCCAGCTTATTGTTTAGTTCTGTGATATTATCCATAATTTCTTTAACTTCCTCTGTTATTTCATCAAAATTACTCTTAACATCATTAACTGCGCCCATCTGGTCAGATACAACTTCACCTGCATATTGCATATTATCTTGAGCATCAGTTATATCCTTCTTAATTTCTGAAATAACACTTCTTACCTCTTGGCTTGATTTAGCAGTATTATCCGATAACTTTCTAACTTCCTCAGCTACCACTGCAAAACCTTTACCTGCTTCTCCAGCCCTAGCTGCCTCTATTGCTGCATTTAATGCCAATAGATTTGTCTGCTGGGAAATAGCTGAAATAGTCTCAACTATATTGCTAATCATATTTGTTTTATTGCTTAATTTATCAATTATAGAAGACACCGAGTTTGATGCCTCAATTGTTTTAAGTGACTTCTCCTCCAATGTATTCATTACTATAATTCCTGCTTCACTTAGTTTAATGGCACCATTTGATAAATGAGTACTTGAATCAACTAATGCTGCCATAGATTCTATATCACTGCCTAATTCCATTACTTTATGCAAACCAGACTGTGACTTTTCAGTTTGACTCTTTGAATTACCAGTCACACTAGATATCGTCGTTACCACTTCATCAATTGAAGCACTGGTTTCCTCAGCAGTTGCTACCAAGTTTTCAGAAGATATTTGCAAATGCTTTGAAGCTTCAAGTATATGATTTATTAATTGTTTTGTATTTCCAATCATAATATTAAAGCTACTACTAATTGCTCCAATTTCACTCTTAGAGCTATAGTTGCTGGTAACAGTCAAATCTCCTAAAGCTGCCTGCTTGATAATATTATTCAAATTAATTAATGGCTTTGTAAAACCATTCGCAAATATAAAAGTTATTATTAAAACTACTAATACTATAATCAATGCTATAGTTGTTATTAACATTATAGACGAATTTATTGAAGCCAAAGCAGCTGATTTAGGTTGTACTGTAATAACTCCCCAGTTATTTGATTCCCCAGGTAATTTTATTGTAGAATAAGAACTTATTACTACCTTTCCATTAGTATCTTTAAATTCAATACTACCTGAATTTCCACTAAGGGCTTTAACTGTAATATCTTTAAATCCTTGTGCAATTTTTATATTTTCCGCCTTAGTTTTTGTATTACCGGTAGCATCCTTTAAAGCATTTCCGCTTGCATCTTTCTCAATAACAGTCTTTTTAAAAGTTTTATAGTTATAAAGCTCAGTTACTTGTTTTTTCTCTGGATGAGCTATAACTACCCCTTCACTATCAACTACATAGATATAACTTTCTTTCCCTACACTATAACTTTCAACCAATTTCTGAAGCTGATTTAAAACCAGATCTGCACCAAAAATGCCAATAAATTTGGAATCAGAATTATAAATAGGGAGAAATATTGAAGTAACAGCAGAGTTAGTTGTTATTGAATAGTAAGATTTACTAACAAAAGGTTTTTGCTTGGACATCATTTCAGTAAACCACCATCTATTTGCCCTATTAGCTAAAGTTCCCTTAGATCGGGCTGTTTGATCGCCTTTAGTATCTTGTATATATAATAAATCAAAATATTTATTTCTACCTGCAGCCCCCTCTAGTATTTGTTTTTGTTCTACTGCATCTGATTTTTTAACTGCAGTACTATTTGCAATTTCTTCAGATAAAGTATAAGCTTTTTCAATATAACTACTTACATTTTCAGAAATATTCTTAGTTATAGTTAAATTATTCTGTTTTATTGATTGTGTAGTACTTGCCTTTGTATAAAAGCTAAAAGCCGATGTTGAAACTATAACAGGAAGTAATGTAACTATAATAATAACAGTTATCAGCTGGGTTTTAATAGACTTCATTAAATCACCCTTTCAAATATATTCTTTTATATCTTACTCCATTTTGTACCACTTTTCAACATAATATGACAAATATATAATTATTTAATATACTGTTTTACTTACTGTTTAATTTCACTAAAATTATTATTAACGTAAAAACACCAGTCTTAAACTGGTGCACTTTGTTAATTTATTAATCTGAAATTTATACCTTTAATGTTGCTTGTTTTAAATATTCTAGTTCTTCTCCTTGTAAGTATGGAGAAAGCTTCTCAAATACAATTCTATGATAATTATTTAACCAGTTCTTTTCTTCAATTGTTAATAAGGACACATCTATTGCCTCTAAATCTATAGGACATAGAGTTAAAGTCTCAAACTTCATAAATTGCCCACCATACTGAGTAATTTCATCCCTTTGAACTACAACTAAGTTCTCTGTTCTTATACCATGCTTTTCTACCTTATAAACTCCTGGTTCGTTGGATACTACCATTCCTTTTTCAAGTTTAACATTGTTAGGCGCCATAGATATTCTATGTGGTCCTTCATGAACATTTAAAAAGAAACCTACTCCATGTCCTGTTCCATGTTTAAAATCCATGCCTGCATTCCAAAGTGGAATTCTAGCTATAATATCTAAATTGGAACCAGTAGTTCCATATAAAAATCTCTGCATAGTTAAATTAATCATACCTCTTAGTACTAAAGTAAAATCTGTCTTTTCTTCCTCTGTTAGTGGACCTACTGCTAAAGTTCTAGTAATATCAGTTGTTCCATCTAAGTATTGTGCTCCAGAATCTATTAAATAAAGGCCTTCTGCTTTTATAGTAGCTTGATTTTTTTCTGTAGCACTATAGTGAGGCATTGAAGCATTTGCTCTGTAAGCTGAAATGGATCCGAAACTTAAATCATAGAAATTCTCCCCTACTTTTCTTATTTCCTCAAGCTTATCTGATGCTTCAATTTCAGTAATATTACGTGTCTTTATGGTTTTCTTTATCCAGTTTATAAACTTAGCCATAGCAACACCATCTCTTACCATTGCAGTTCTAATATTCTCAATTTGAATATCATTTTTTACAGCCTTAAGCCTGGTAGTTATATCCATAGTCTCTACAGTTTTAATCTTTATGGCACTATTTATCCAGGTGCTAGTTTTTGCTGGGTCAATTAATATAGTTCCAGCCTTAATACCTTCTAAGAACTTCCCTAGACTATTATAAGGCATTATTTCTACATTAGCCTTTTCAAGTTCTATTCTAACCTCTGAAGTTATTTTTCTATCATCCATAAATAAATAACATTTATTCTGTGAAATCACCGAATAAGCTATTGATAAAGGATTGCATTTAATATCTCTTCCTCTAATGTTTAATAGCCATGCTATATCATCTAATCCTGCTACAACATAATAGTCTGCTCCCATAGTCTTCATTTCCTTAACTACCTGAGTAAGTTTTTCTTCTCTTGACTTCCCTGCAAACTTTACCTCATGTAAAACTACCTGGCTACAAGGCATTTCAGGTCTATCCTTCCAGATTTCATCTATTAGATCTTCCTTTACTTCAAATGAAAATTCTTGGTTTTCTAAAGCTTTCTGTAAAATTCTAAAGTACTCTACTGAAATAACCTTTCCATCAAAACCAATCTTTGCTCCCTTATTAAGTGATTTCTTTAAAAATTCTTCAACAGTTAAAACTCCACTCTCGCCCATTTTAAATAAAGTTACACCAGTGTCTTTCAATTCACTTTCTGCTTGTATAAAATATCTTCCATCCGTCCATAGGCAAGCATCCTTTAAGGTTATAATTGCAGTGCCCGCAGAACCTGTAAATCCGGTTATAAAGGTTCTAGCAGTATAATGTTCTGCTACATATTCACTTTGATGTGGATCTGAACTAGGTACTATGTATGCCTCTATGTTTCTTTTTCTCATCTGATTTCGTAGTTCTTCAATTCTTTTTTTTATATCCATTGTATACACCTCTTTTAAATTTTAAATGTTTATTTGGAATATTTTATATTACAAACTTTATTATAGCATATGAAAAAGCATTATATTAAATAAAATTTTAGAATAGCCTTTGCTAGTGCTATAATAAGAATATTATTGTTTTGGGGGTAATATATTGGACTTAAAAGCAAAAGTAAAAAACCTTCCAGTAGCACCTGGGTATATTTAATGAAAGATTCACTACAAAACATTATTTATGTTGGAAAGTCTAAAAACCTTAAAAGTAGAGTGGGCTCATATTTTATTAATTCAAAATCCCATTCTCCAAAAGTAGTGAAGATGGTAAGAAATTTAAAGGATTTTAAATATATTGTAACTGATACTGAATTTGAAGCCTTTATGCTAGAATGCAGGTTGATTAAAGAAATTAAACCTATTTATAATAGATTAATGAAAAGTACCTCCTCTTACACATATATAAAAATAAATGGTGACTACTCTAATATTGAGGCTTCAAGCCAATTAATAAAGGATGACGGAGCCTTCTATTTTGGTCCCTATACAAGTAAAAACACTGTTGAAAGATGTCTTCAGGGGATAAAAGAATGCTTCAAAATAATGTGCAGTGGTAACTATAAAAAATCATCTCCTTGCTTGAATTACTCATTAGGGACATGCATCGGTTTTTGTTTTGATCCTTTAGCAAAAGAAGAATACAAAAATATTTTAGTTGAGATAGTAAAACTTTTTAATGCAAGTGATAGAACAATTCTCCATAAAATGGAACTTAAGATGAATGATGCTGTGGAAAAGTTTGATTTTGAAAATGCTGCAAAATATAGAGACTATATTTCTGCAGTTAATTCTCTGGTTAACCGTGAAAAGGTTTTAGAGTTTAATGAGGAAAATAAAAATATTGTTCTAATTGAATATTTAGAAGAAGCTAGATTTAAATTTTTTCTTATAAAGGGGAATAGAATCCTTTTTAGTGAGGAATATAGTACATCTGTTTATGCTATGGAAAATCTTAAGGTAATTTTAAGAAATAATATATTAAAATATTTTAGTATTGAGGATTTAAATAATTTAATTAAAATTGGTAGAGATGAAATTGATGAGGTTCAGATAATTTATACTTATTTGAAGAGTCATCAGAATAACTGCAAGTACATAGCTGTTTCTGATGAATGGATAAAAGCTGAAAATTATAAACATATTGAGGAAGCACTTAATATACTTGTGTCCACAAAATAATCAAAATATCTTGGAGGTCAAAAATGGAAGCAATCAATATTTTAGGTACTGGCTCTGCCATGGTTACAAAATGTTATAATACATGTTTTACACTTTCTAATGGGGAGGAACATTTTTTAGTAGATACTGGCGGTGGAAATACCATACTTGCAAATCTTGAAAAATTAAATATAAATATGGATAAAGTTCATCATGTTTTTATATCCCACAAACACAACGACCACATTACAGGAATCATCTGGATTATTCGTGCAGTAGCACAACAGATTACAGATGGTAAATATGATGGAAATCTAGAAATTTACTGCCATAAAGCTAATATTGAGGCTATTAATACGGTAACAAGTCTATTACTTGAAAATAAATTCACAAAATATATAGGAGACCGAATAATATTTTGTGAAATCTATGATAGATGTAAAATTTCTATTTTAGATTGGGAGGTTGAGTTTTTTGATATTAGAAGTACAAAATGCCTTCAATTTGGTTTTAATACACTGCTTTCAAAGGGCGAAAAAATAACCTTTCTAGGAGATGAACCCTACAGAGAAGAACTATTTGAATTTGCAAGTAACGCCGACTACCTTTTTCATGAGGCCTTTTGCTTATATTCTCAAAGAGATATTTTTAAACCCTATGAAAAACACCATGCTACAGTTAAGGAAGCCTGTGAAAACGCAGCTAAATTAAAGGTGAAAAACCTAATTATGTATCATACAGAAGATAGAAACTTAACAGATAGAAAGAAACTCTATACTGAAGAGGGTATGGAATTTTTTAATGGTAATATTCTTGTTCCTGATGATCTGGAGATTATAAATTTATAAAAAATAACTTGCTAATCAAGCAATTCTCCAAACATCCACTCCTGTAGTTCTCCGCTGTATTGTGTGGCAAAATCCATAACCTTTTTACAATTAATATTTATGCGTTCTAATCCGATTTTGCTTGTGATCTGAAGTCCCACAATATGATAATATTTCTTTAAACACTCAATTTCTTTTGCATTTTTGCTGTTGTCAAAGTATATTGCTTTTTCAAAGCCGTTTCTTTGAGCAGCATCTCTGCATTTTATCGCATTATCGGAATTTTCAAATAGAAGATTAAAAATTATTGAATATTCATCTGGATACAAGCATTATATATATGTTCCATTCCTTATCATTTATTTTATTTACTATATAAGGTTTTTCGTGCAAGAATAATAGACATTATCAAGGCACCTGCGCCTGGTGCCCAGCGCAACATCCCCAAATCAATCGGTCCAATCATCAGAATCTATTTCAGATAATTTAATCGCTGGTTATAATTCCATATTAAAGTATTATAAAAAAAGGTATTTTACACCTAAGTATATAATTATTTAAGATAGCACAAAATATTCAATATAAAAAGAAAATATTAGTTTTAATAACAACGCTACACAACTCACACTACAGATAAATTGTATAAATTAGAATTAACTCTTCTATTTTTAATTATTTACCATTATAATGTACTAAGAACACTCAGATAATTAAGTCACTTTAAGTTACGAAACCTTTGTTCTATTTGTTTTTTATGGAGCAAGGGTTTTCCATTTTTATTAAATAACCCTGTACTAACAATATTATTAAGCGAGGTGGTATTTATGTTCTTTAACAAAACTATT
>JACMJL010000093.1 GCA_014380625.1 Clostridiaceae bacterium | reverse complement strand
GGCTTTAGGAGCAATAGCTTCATTAGACAAAGCAGGATATAAAGATGCTAAACAAATACCAGTATTCGGTGTTGACGCTATTCCAGATGCACTTAGTCTTATTCAGTCTGGTAAAATGGCTGGAACAGTATTAAATGATGCAGTAAACCAAGGAAAAGCAACTCTTGACTTAGCATTAAATGTAGCTAATGGAAAAGCACCAACTGATGGAACAGCTTGGAAATTAGACGAAAACAAAGCAGTACGTGTACCTTACTTAGCAATAACTAAAGAAAATATTCAAGTAGGACTAGACGCTTACAAATAAGAATATTGAATATGAGACGCACAACATGTGCGTCCTCTATTCTTTAATAAAAAGTTAGTATGGAGGTGTAAACCATGGAGAATACAGCTACAGAGGGATTAAAACAAGAATATATACTAGAGATGGTTAATATTTCAAAAGAATTTCCAGGAGTAAAAGCGTTGTCCGATGTAACATTAAGAATTAGACCAGGAACAGTACATTCTTTAATGGGTGAAAATGGAGCTGGTAAATCAACATTAATGAAATGTTTATTTGGAATATATCATGCAGATACAGGCGAAATAACCCTTGATGGAAATAAAATACAATTTCAAAATTCAAGACAAGCGTTAGATCATGGTGTTTCAATGGTTCACCAAGAATTAAACCAAGTAAGACAACGTAGTGTAAATGATAACATTTGGCTTGGACGTTACCCTGAAAAAGGAATGTTTATAAACGAAGGCAAAATGTATACAGACACGAAGGCAATATTTGAAGATCTTGGAATCGACATTGATCCAAGACAAAAGATTAATACATTATCAGTATCTCAGATGCAAATGGTAGAGATAGCAAAAGCGGTATCATATAATTCTAAAGTAATAGTTATGGATGAACCTACATCTTCTTTAACAGAAAAAGAAGTTGATCATCTATTTAGGATAATTAACAAGTTAAGAAAGAAAGATGTTAGCATAATATATATATCTCATAAAATGGAGGAAATATTAAAGATTTCTGATGAGGTTACCATTATGAGAGATGGACAATGGATTGCAACTAAGCATGCAAATGAACTAACAACTGATTTAATTATTAATATGATGGTAGGAAGAGATTTATCAAACCGTTTTCCTGAAAAATTAAATGAACCAGGTGAGGTTATACTTACTGTAAAAAACCTTACTTCAGAATTTCAACCATGTTTTAAAGATATAAGTTTTGATTTAAGAAAAGGTGAGATTTTAGGAGTAGCAGGTCTAGTAGGAGCAAAAAGAACTGAAGTTCTTGAAGGATTATTTGGAATGAGGAAGGTTTCTTCTGGTAAAATAACACTTCATGGTAAAGAAATTAAGAACACAATGCCACAAAAGGCAATGTCAAATGGCTTCGCTATGGTAACTGAAGAAAGACGTGTAACTGGTATCTTTGCTACACTTCATATTGATTTTAACTCGATAATTGCTAATTTAAGTAGTTATGTTGGAAGATTCGGATTGCTATCAAATAAAAATATTAAAAAGGATACTCAGTGGGTAATTGACTCTATGAGAGTTAAAACACCATCACAAAAGACAACTATTGGTTCTTTATCAGGTGGAAATCAGCAAAAAGTAATTATTGGACGATGGTTATTAACTAAGCCAGAAATACTTTTGATGGATGAGCCTACAAGAGGAATTGATGTTGGTGCTAAATATGAAATCTATCAGTTAATGAATACCCTAGCTAAAGAGGGTAAAGGAATCATTATGGTATCTTCGGAAATGCCAGAGTTAATAGGCGTAACAGATAGAATTTTAGTTATGAGTAATGGTAGAGTTGCAGATATCGTAGATTCAAAAACAACAACTCAAGAAGAAATAATGCGTTTATCAGCGAAATATTTATAGATTAGGGGGAACTTCATATGGAAAAAGCAAGGAATAGGTCAAAAATCAATTCTCAATGGGTTATGAATAATGCCATATACTTAGTATTAGTAGTATTGTTAATTGGAATAATTATTATATCACCAGATTTTTTATCAATAGAAAATTTTAGAAATATATTAACTCAGGCTTCAACTCGTGTTATTATAGCATTAGGTTGTGGTGGAATATTAATAGCTCAGGGTACAGATTTATCTGCTGGACGTACAGTTGGATTAGCTGCAGTAGTTTCAGCATCCTTACTACAAGCACCAGGTTACGCAAGTCGTATGTATCCAGACTTACCTGCATTGCCACTAGCAGTGCCAATAATAATAGCTATGCTTGTATGTGCATGCGTAGGTTTGGCAAATGGTTTTGTAGTTGCAATATTAAAGGTACCACCATTTATTGCTACCTTAGGTATGATGATTATAGTTTACGGATTAAATTCACTTTATTATGATAGACCTCCACTAGGAGCTCAACCAATAGGTGGCTTTGATGAGAGATTTAAAAACTTTGCTCTTGGTAACTTTGGAAGTGGAGACTATAGGCTTCCATATCTAATCTGTTATGCAGTTATAGTTACAGTGATAATCTGGATTTTGTGGAATAAAACAAGATTTGGAAAGAATATGTATGCATTAGGTGGAAATCCTGAAGCAGCAACAGTTTCTGGAGTTAATGTTGTTAAATATCTATTTTTAATTTATATATTAGCAGGAGCACTTTATGGCTTTGCAGGATCACTTGAAGCAGGTCGTGTAAGTAGTGCTACTAACAATACAGGTAACATGTATGAACTTGATGCTATTGCAGCTTGTGTTGTTGGAGGAGTTTCAACTTGGGGTGGTATAGGTACTGTGCCAGGAATAATAACCGGAGTACTTATATTTACAGTAATAAATTATGGACTAGCATTTATTAGTGTAAGTGCATATTATCAGTACATTGTAAAAGGTGTAATAATAATTGGAGCAGTTGCATTAGATATAAGAAAGTATATTAAGAGGAGCTAAGTTAGCTTCAAGAAACAAGTCAGTATCCTAGAGATACTGACTTGTTATCAATTAGAGGTACCTATAGATAAAATAGCAAAAATCCTTGTAACTATTATAGTTACAAGGATTTTTGTTGTTTTTCGAATCACTTTTATGTAAAATAACATTTTTTTACTTTAAAAACTCAAATTTTTGGATTAGTAAGTAATATAAATATGTTTGCAATAATATTTAACAACCACAATATAGCAAAAATAGTTGCAAGCTTCTTTAGCGGTTTTGCTAATTCAGTATACATTATAGAAAAAGGAAATATTATTAAGGTTAAAATTGTACCGCATAAACAACAATAAAAAGATAGGGGTACAAATGCGCCAAGAATTGCTGAAAAATTAAAAGTTAATCCTTTCATAAAGGGCTCCCCCATCGAATAAATTTTAATGGATTCCATCTGTTAAAGCTAATGAAATTGTACGTAGTAAGAAAAAAATCCATAATTTTAATATACACTAAAAATCTGCTTTTGTACACAAGAGAAAAGGGACTATCCCCAAATAAATAACTTTGAGAAAGTCCCTTTCTTTTTATTATTAAAATTTTGATATTTGATTCATGGCAATTGTTCTTACCTAGTGGAACTATGCGCCCTCAGTAAGGAATCTGTATTGTGATACGTACAAATCATAGTACAAGCCTCTTAATTTTATTAATTCATCATGAGAGCCAGCTTCAACAATTTTACCATCATCTACTACCATAATTCTACTACAATCTCTTATAGTTGAAAGTCTATGCGCGATAACAAAAGAGGTCCTAGCAAATAAAAGTTTTTCAATACCCTTTTGAACTAATTTCTCAGTGGCAGTATCGATATTAGAGGTAGCTTCATCTAAAATTAATATTCTAGGGTTCGCTAGCAGGGCTCTAGAAAAAGAAATTAACTGTCTTTGGCCTACAGAAAGCCTTGAGCCTCTTTCATTAACCTCTGTTTCATAGCCTTTATCTAATTTCATGATGAAATCATGAGCATTAACGGCTTTAGCTGCATTAATTACTTCTTCATCTGTAGCATCTAGCTTTCCATAACGTATATTTTCTTTTATGGTAGTGGAGAATAAGAAGGTATCCTGAAGCATAATTCCCATTTGAGATCTTAAAGACGTAAGTTCTACATGCTTCACATTTCTTCCATCAATTAAGATTTCACCTTGTTGGGTATCGTAAAATCTGCTTATAAGATTAACAATGGTAGTTTTACCAGCTCCAGTAGGACCTACAAGAGCTACTGTTTCTCCTGCTGTTATTTTAAAGCTAACATTATTTAATATTGGGTTTCCATCATCATAAGAGAACGTTACATTTTTAAACTCAACATTACCTTTAATCTTAGGCATTTTAGCAGTAGCATCCAAATCATTAATATCAGGTTCTATATCTAATATGTCAAAGATTCTTTCAGCAGCAGCAATATTAGTAACTAGGGTATTATAAAATTGTGATAGATTTACTATGGGTCTCCAAAACATAGATATATACAAGGTAAAGGAGACAATGGTTCCAATGGATATAGTGTCCATTATCTTTGTGCTATACCAATATACAGCTACTACACCCATACCCCAAGACAGGTCCACTATGGGCCAAAATAAATCGTTAAGCCCAACTGCATTAATAAAGCCAGACATCATTTCTTTATTCAGTTCATAGAAGCTTTTAGACTTATTTTTCTCTCCTGCAAAGGATTGGCTAATTTTCATACCTGAGAAGCTTTCATGTGTAAAGGCATTAAAATTAGATCTCTTTTTTCTATAAACTTGCCACCGTTTTCTGCTTTTTGTTTCTATAAATGACATAGCTAAAGCTAATAAAGGAAGAATTATTATGGAAGCTAAAGCAAGTTTGAAATTTATACAAAACATTATAATGGTTACGCAGATTAGGTTTAAGGAGTCAGGGATTAGGGTGGTAATGCTATTAGTAAACAGTTCTTGTAGAGAGTTCACATCACCCATAACTCTTGCTAGGATTTTACCTACAGGTCTATTATCGAAAAAGGAAAAAGATAGTTTTTGAATATGTGAATACAATTGTTGTCTGATATTCAGTAAGATTTTATTGGTAACAGCCGCCATTATATTCATTCTTATTCTTGAGGCCCAAAGGGCAATATAGTTAAGTGTAATCATAAAGACACCAAGAAGAAGTAAACTTTTTATGTCTTTGTTAATAATATGTTTATCTATGGCAATTTGCAGAAGATAAGGGTTTAATACCCCTGTTAGCATTACAAATAATAGAAGAAGAACAATTAGTATTACCTTTACCTTGAAAGGTTTTAAATAAGTAAATAGTTTTTCTACAATTTCTTTCTTTGAATGGGTGCTCATATCCTCATCTTGTCTTATTGAATTCTTAGCCATTATACCACCTCGCCTTCTAAATCTTCAAAATCTTTAAATTGTTCGCAATAAATTTCATAGTATTTACCTTTTAATTTTAAAAGTTGCTCATGAGTACCACTTTCTACTATACAACCATTCTCTAAAAAGGCGATTTTATCCGCATTTTTAACAGCAGATATTCTATGAGCGATGATAAAGGTAGTAGGTTTTTTCTTTCGATGTTTTAAATTCTTCAATAGAGAGTATTCTGTTTCCATATCTAAAGCGGAGCTAGCATCATCTAAAATCAAAATTGAGGCTTCTCGAATTAAAGCTCTAGCAATAGAAATCCTTTGTTTTTGACCTCCTGATAGCCCAATTCCACGTTCACCTATTATTGTTTCGTAGCCATCCTCAAGTTCTCTTATAAATTCATCTGCACAAGCTTCTCTGCAAGCTTCTATTACAGTATCTATAGAGGCTTCTGGTTTTCCAAGCCTAATATTATCTTTTACAGATTCAGAGAAAAGAAAGACATCTTGGGAAACTACTGACATTTTGCTTCTTAGGCTTTCTAAGTTAATATTTTTAACATCATGACCATCAATACTTATGGAACCTTCCATTACATCATAATAACGCCCTATTAGATTTATGATAGATGTCTTACCAGAACCAGTAGTTCCCATTAAGGCAATGGTTGCGCCAGGAGCTACCTCTAGATTAATATTCTTAAGAACAATTTCATCATTATATTTAAAGGTTACGTTGTCGAATTTGATGCTACCTTTGATTTCCTCAAGAACTATGGAATCCTCATCACTTTTTATAGCTGCTTTAGTGTCTAAAATTTTAAATATTCGAATGGCGGAGGCATTATTTTGTGCAATCATATTTGTTAACCAACCAAGCATTCTCATTGGCCAGATTAGCATCCAAATATAACCGCTAAAGGCAACTAGAGTACCAAGCGTTAGGTTACCTTTTATAACTAATATTCCACCAAGACATATCATAAAGACTACTACGATATTTGTTAGAAACTCAATTTGTGGAAAAAACTTTGAAAATATATTAGTTTGTTCTACATTGAGTTTATAGTTTGTTTCATTCATTTTTAAGAATTTTAAAATTTCATGCTTTTCCCTTGCAAAGGCTTTAACAAGTCTTACTCCTGAAATATTTTCTTGTGCTACTGTATTCATTTCTGCAGCTTGATCACTTATTTTACCGTAGGTTTCTCCTGCTACCTTTTCTAATCTCATTGATATAAAAGCAATAGGAACCATGATAACTATACATGCCAGTGCTAGTATCCAATTAAGATAAAATAGTATTGAGGATGCAATTATGAAATAGAGACCATTCTCGATAAAAAGTCTAAATCCAAAACTAACAGTTCTCCATATATTATCAACATCTTCTCCAATTCTAGACATAAGCTCTCCAGTATTCATACTATCAAAGTATGAGTAAGGCAAACTTTGAATATGATCGAATAATTCTGCTTTCATATCCTTACTAACCTCTGTAGCTAAATAATCTGCTAAAAATTCTTTAACATAACCTAAGATTGCTCTTCCAATTGAAATTCCTGCTACAGAAATTAATATTGTTGGTAAAAGACTTAACTCTTTGTTTGTTATTACTTTTTCAACCATTATCTTAGAAAAGTAAGGGTTAAACATATCAAGGATAATACTTAATAACATTGCAATTACAGGGATGATAACTAATACTTTGCGTTTTAATACATAATTAAGAATTCTTTTCACTTAATGTCACTTCCTTTCAAAATAAAAAACCGTAGGGATACCCACGGTTTAAATACAGATAAATCATTGCATGTTTCAATTTAGATAGAATTAAAACAAAATGAAATAGCAAAAATATAAAAAGCCATGGGTATATAGCCCATGACTTATTGTTAACTTACAATAGTCTGATTTTATGGAAAAATTTCCATCTCAGAAGCAGGGCTACCAATATTAAATTCAAATATACTTCTTTTAAAATACATGCCAAATGTGGCTTTAATTCTATTTAACATTTTCCTACCTCCTTTTCTGAGTTTTTACTTCCTTTATATGTTAACATTCACTAATTACAGATGTCAAGTGTTTTATTAACATTTCCTTGGGAAATAAGGTTATTTATTACTTGATGATAATAAGTTTACATAGTAAGATAGTATACAAATATAAAATAATGTAAAATTGTGAGGTTATTTATGATTAAAAGATTAGATTTAAAGGATAAGGACACAGCAAAGAAGGTTTTGGAACTACAAGTACTCTCTTATACAATTGAAGCAGAACTCATAGGATTCGATGGAATACCACCCCTAAAGGATACTATGGATAGCCTAAAAGATTGTGATGAAAGTTTTTATGGATACTTTATAGATGGTGTTTTAGCAGGGATAACTTCCTACAAGACTATTGAAAATATTCTAGACATTTATAGAGTGGCAGTACATCCTCACTTTTTTAGGAGAGGTATTGCACAGCAGCTACTTAGTTTTTTAGAAAAACTTGAAGGTACCATAGATAGGATAATAGTGTGTACCGGAAAGGAGAATATTCCTGCAGTTAGATTATACTTGAAAAATGGATATGAAAAGACTAGGGACATTGAGATTAGTAAAGACATTTACCTAACAGAGTTTGAAAAGATATTATAATACAAAGGAGAAGTAAAAATGGGGATGAGAAATATTAAGACAGCCCTTGCTGTTATTATATGTGTTTTAATTTCTAGAATATTAAAACTAGAGTATTCTTTTTATGCTGCAATAGCTGCAATAATTTCAATGGAAAACACAGTTATAAATTCATTTAGAGCGGGAAAAAATAGAATGCTAGGAACACTAATAGGAGCTGGAATTGGATTTTTGTGTGCATCCATAGTACCAGGAAATGCTATTCTCTGTGGAATCGGAGTTGTTATTGTTATATATATATGTAACTTATTAAAATGGGAGAAGTCTATTTCAATAGCATGTATTGTATTTATGGCTATAATGGTAAATTTAAATGGAAAGAATCCCTTTGTTTATAGTATGAATAGAATCTTAGATACATTTATAGGTATCACAGTGGCTGTATTAGTTAATTACTTTATATTTCCTCCTAATTATGCAAATGATATTAAGCGAAATTGTCTTTATATAGTAGATAGAATAGATAAGTTAGTTCAAGGCGGAGTTTTAACCCTTGAGAATTTAGAGTTAGATGCGATAATGGTGGATATAAATGATCTCCAGAAACAAATATCAATGCATGAGGGTGAATTTAGGCTTAGTAAAAAAAGCTTTGGTAAAATAGATAATATAAAAAGTTCTATAAAGCTGGATAATAACATTATTAATCATTTAAAGGTGATTGATAATTTAAGAAATAAAAGTACTTCTAATAAGGAAATAGTTATAGATTATATAATGTGTGAAATAAATGATGATTTGAAAAAGTTAAAGGAATTAATGGTATTATATTGACGGGTTATTGTTTAGGAAATAGTACATTTTTTATGTAAAGAGGCAGCTAAAAGTCAGTAATTTCAACCTATCTAAAGGGATTGTAAAAATATCTCAAATTACAAATATCTTGATTATTAATTTTAGGAACTGACCTCCTTTAGAAGATCAGTTCCTACTTATTTAACTAAATTAAATACATCTCACCAATTTCGTTTACATCACCAGCACCTACAGTTAAAAGCAAGTCTCCAGGTGAGAGCTTCTTTTTTAAATAATCTAAAATAGACTTAAAATCATGAAAGTTAACACAACTTACACCATTTTCTCGTATTTTGTCTCCTAACATATCGGATGAAACAATACCTGTATCTTTTTCTCTTGCAGCATAAATATCTGCTAAAATTAATTCGTCTACATCAGTAAAGGCTTCGCTAAATTCTTTAAATAAAGTGATTGTTCTTGAATAGGTGTGTGGCTGAAAAACACAATAAATTTTATTATGTGGATAATTTTTAGCTGCTTTTAAAGCTGCCTTTATTTCTGTGGGATGATGAGCGTATTCATCTATTACAGTGACACCATTTTTCTCACCCTTATTCTCAAATCTTCTGTGAGTACCATAAAACTCGAACAAACCCATTCTTATTGTTTCAAAAGATATATTCAAACTAAGTCCTACTCCGATACTAGCTAAGGAATTTGATAAATTATGATTCCCAGGTACGTTTAGATCAATACTTCCAAGTAAAGTACCATTATAATGAACTTCAAAAGATGGACATCCTTTATTACTGTAAGTAATATTTTTAGCTTGAATATTTCCTTTTTCAATTCCAAAGGTACATACAGTACAGTTTATTTTGGAAATTATATTTTGTACCCTGCTGTCCTCTGCATTGCAAATTAAATATCCATTGTCAGGGATAAGTTTTGCGAATTGAAGAAAAGCCTCTTCAATTTCATCAATATCTTTATAGTAATCTAAATGGTCCGCATCGATATTTAAGATAACTCCGATATAAGGATAAAACTTTAAAAAGGAGCCTTTATATTCGCAGGCTTCAGTGATAAAATAATCACTTTTTGCAGCGCGAACATTTCCTTCTATTAAATCTAACTTTCCGCCTACAAGTATTGTAGGATTAAGGTCAGCTTTAAGGGTTATATGAGAAACCATTGAAGTTGTGGTAGTTTTTCCATGAGTTCCTGCAATTGCTACATTATATTTATGGCCCTTCATAATGGCCCCTAGAAACTCTGCTCTATCAATAGTTTTAATATTAAGTCTTTGAGCTTCCAAAAGTTCAGGGTTTTCTTTGGAAATTGCAGCAGTATAGACTATTAAATCAGACTCAATTACATTTTCAGCTTTATGTCCAATAAATATTTTAGCGCCATTTCTAGTTAGCTTAGAAGTGATTTCAGATTCTTTCATATCCGAACCTGAGACTTTAAAATTGTTCTCTAACATTATTTCGGCAAGACCACTCATACTTATTCCGCCAATACCAATAAAATGTATTTTTTTATTTTTATCCTTTATAAAATCTAATAACAAAAAACCAACTCCTTGAAAAATAATTTCTAAATTTGTTTGTAAATTAGTCTTAATACTAATTATATACAATATTTATATAGAAAAACAAG
>JACMJL010000092.1 GCA_014380625.1 Clostridiaceae bacterium | reverse complement strand
TTGTGCACCTTTAGCCCATGAATCCCTAAATACAATGGGAAGTGGAATCGTCAGATTCAGCCCGGGTGGATTTAATACTCTAGATGAAATCGATTTAGTTATTAAGGCGATGCAGGAAATCTCAATGCATATATAATACCCCAATCAACAATTTTAGTGCAGGATTACAATATACTACCAAAGATTAATATCAACTAAACATCAGGACTAAACATCAACAATAAATTTTGTTGCATTATATCTTTACAAAATTAAATTTTTAGTTTAATATAAATATATGTTTCGGGGCATAGCTCAGTTTTGGCTAGAGTATACGCTTGGGGTGCGTGGGGTCGCAGGTTCGAGTCCTGTTGCTCCGACCATAAATTAATACTTAAAAAATAAGAACTCACTATTTTAGTGAGTTCTTATTTTTTAAGTATTAATTTGATATTTTCAAAAGATTAGTTATTTCACAATCAATATTATGACAAATCCAGACATAGTAGCATATAAAGACGGAGATTTTTTTAAGTCGTTACGAGGATGAAGTAAAAATGTGTGTGATCTTAAGATTTGACTAAGCATTTTTTAAATTATAATAGAAAGTGTAATCCAAATAGCTTGTCATTAACTTGACAAGCTTTTCCATTTATAGTAACCTTAAATTTGGTAGACACACAGAGATTAAATACTACCTAATTATTATGATAATAGCAATCTGGTGATATGTCAATAGGTTAAAATAAATATCTATAGGCTGGGGGAATAAAAAAGAGCATGGCAAACAAACCTTTTTTGTGAAAAGTCACAAAAGGAAATATATGTAAATTATTCAGTTGTATTTACTCTTTTTGCTGAGTAAAGCTGATTGTTGGCCAGCAATCCAAAAATCAGTCGAATTAATTTTCGAGACGTAAGTGCGAGTGCTCGTTTGTGTTGATGAGTTTTAACCTCATTAAATTTTTTATGGTAAAAGGCGCTGTATTCAGGGATATTGTTTTTAACACTATTGGCAGCTTCTATTAAATAATACCTTAAATAGCTATTACCGGCTTTGGACATTTGAGTATCATCAGCGCTGTAGTTTCCTGATTGGTGCTGTGTCCATGTAAGGCCAGAATATTTAGCTAGAGCATCTTGAGAATTAAAGGCTGAGACACTACCTATTTCAGCAAGAATACCACTTGCATACACAGGACCTATTCCTGGGATTGACAATAAAGACTGGTATTCTGTAGTGTTAATACCTTTAATTGTTTTTTCAATAGCAGTATTAAGAGCTTTAATTTCAGTTTCATAAGCTTTGATACAGTTAAAAGAGGAAGCTATTGAAATAGTAAGAGGCTCATATAAACATTTATCCAAACGGTAGGAGTTTCTAGCAGCTTCTTGGAGTAATGTTGCTGTATGTAAAGGATCAGAGAAACGATTTTTACCTTTTTTGCATATAAAATCAACTAATTCTTCAACAGGTATGTTAACAATATCCTCAGTAGAAAGGAACTCAGTAAGGACTGCAGCAGCAGTAGAACCATAATTTGAACAAAACGGATGCTCTTCTTCTTTAAGAACGGAAAACTCGCTAAATTTAAGAAAAATATTAGAAACCATATATGTTTTTTCTCTAGTTAAAGAATCAACAAGATGGAGTCTATGGCGAGTTAGGCGTTGTAAAGCAAGAAACTGAGAACCTCGCCAAGGTTGAGTATTAATTCTACCTACACGAGCAAAATCAGCAATAATAAAAGCATCTAAAGGATCGGTTTTGCTCATACCAATAAATGATTTTCTGTAGTTTGAAATCATTTTAGGGTTAAGGCAGTAAACATAAGGATTAAAAGCTAATAACCGTTCTTCTGAAGATAAGAAATTTGCAATATGAATGCTATAGAAAGAAGTTGATTCTAATGCAATAAATAAATATTTAAATTTATTCTTATGAAGAAAGGATACCAGTGTTTCAACAATTTTGACTGCACCAATATGATTATTAGAAACAGAAAATTGTAGGTGTTTAGTTGAGTTAAAATCAATAACGCAAACAACATTGGAACTTGAACTTACATCAATACCAATAAATAAAGTAGAAAGAAAATCTATTTTCTTCACGAAATCACCACCTTTCTGTGTTGAATTTTTGAGGAATTTTAGAAAGGAATACCCTAATCTTAAGTACTAACTGAAACCTCGCATAATAAGCATTCACTTTCAAAAACTACTTTGCTGGTCGTTTGAGAAAGGACGCAACATCTGTGTTAGCAGTATATGATACTTAAGTCAGGCGTCAAGCTATTTGAGCAATCACCAATGGCGTTGCAAGGGGGGATAGACGTAACCTTTGCTTTATATATTCCATAGAAATATTTTAGCATTAGAGTATTCATTTATAAAACCATAAAAAAATAAAAAATAAAATATGGTTATCGCCAAGTAAAAAACTTGAGGATAAACATATTATACGAGGAGGAATGATATGAAATTGCAGTACATGGTAAAACCGAACAGTTTCAGGACCAGAATGATTTTATACTATGCTTCG
>JACMJL010000091.1 GCA_014380625.1 Clostridiaceae bacterium | reverse complement strand
TCAGCCTCAACACAAAAATCGATTAACTTATTGCTTGCACTAGAAAACTTAAAAGTAAACAGTAGGGTATCATCAAGTTCATCATGGATTGAAACCTCATGGCCTACATGAAGATTTGCCACATAATTATTGTTTACTATATCCTTAATTGAAAGCTCTGAAAGGTATTTTTCAATAATACGTTTTTTATATATATTAACTCTTTTTTTACCAGCATGTTCATAGTAAATTTCCTTCATAAAATCAGAAAAACTAATATGTTTCACCTTTTTCAAATCAATTGAACTATTTATTATGTTGAATATTTTGATAAATTCCTCAAAAGAAAAATCGTATAACGCTGCTTCTACATACCATAAATCAACTTTTGAAAAAATATCACCAAAGGAATTGTCATTTTTGCCGTCACTAAAATATTTATTAAATTCCTCTTGAAAGTTCTCACCATTTTTTATAGAAACAGACCTAAGAGCCTTTAACTTTTCTTGAAGTGAGTATTCTTTATTAAAGTTACCTTCAACTATTAATTCAATAACTTCTTCCACTTTTGATTTGACTTCTTCCCATAGCATATTAGAAACTCCAGATATAACACAAAGGTTTAATACTCTCAAAACTGTTCTCAACTGGTCCTTAGTTAACAATTTCTCTTTTATAAGCTCCCAAAGAGGCATGTTGTCAACCAATTGAACCTCTCCTCTTATGTACTGCCCAATAAGTCCATGAGTTAATATTAATGCATTAACAATCTTCCTTCCATCATCTTCAAGCTCCTTAGACTCTTCTCCATAAATTTGAGATGACCCAATGTTATGTGCAACTAAATTATAACCCTGTTTTCTCCACTGAAGCCTTTTATGAGTTAACCCACCCTTTGCAACTTCACTCCACTTTAAAGTTTCTTCCACAAAGCTTCTCAAGTCCTCTGAAATATTACACTTTTCCAAAATTTCAAGTTCTCTTTCCACATAACTTAATACGTAATTGCTTTTCATTTCCCCAAAAGAAACTATTCTTTCAAAATTGACATTTACTTCACTGTTTAGCCCTAAAAAAAGTAGCCACTTTTCTTTTTTTAGAACTGAAAAATCACCATCTGTAAATCTTTTTATGATATCTAATGCTTTCATCAATATTATCCCTCACAATTTTCGCTACATTCTTTTCAAATGCTTTAATTACACATAATTACAACACACAATCTATATCCCTATATTACCATTATTTTTTAAATATAACAAAAACTAATATTGGAGAAGAAAAAGATTTATTTTCAACTTTTTAGTTTGAAATCCAAAACCTTTGACAATTTATCTATATCCCCGTTAAATGGAAAACAAGACAGTTTAGCTTTATCTTCAATAATCATAAAAAATGGTGTATCTTGTTGTGGAATTATTACGTAAACTTCTCTTACACTTGCATTTAGCCATTTGCTCTGAACCTTAACAGCAGGATCAAGTGGGATTTTGATTACGTATCCATCATCAGTAAAAGGATCAATCTTGCCATGAATACCATCTATTTCCTTCATCCAACCTTCAACTAAGTCATGAATTTCTGTATTTAACTGAACTACCTTTACCACCTTATCTTGCTTCGGGTCAAAAATTTCCACATGCTTAAATCCTTCCGCACTAATTACAGTTGAATACAAAATCATAATAAGCAAAACCATTATTACTGATATTTTTTTAGCCATAAATTTCACCTCATTATTACTATCCCCATAATGAATTTTTATTATGTTCGATGATGGCGATAATTGAGTTTATATTTCAATTTCATTTAATTTGGAGGTAGACGAAGATGGCAAGATTTTAAAAATTGACTCTTTTATAGATATGGCTGGAGAAGTGTATTATAAAGCTGTGCCGGCGGCCTGGAAAATAAAAACCAATTCTGCAATAATGTTAGAGGGGAAACAAGTTTCAGACTACATTTTTAGATGTTACTGCACCAATGGCCCATTTAATGACGTATCAAGAATTATTTCTGGACCTAAATGAACAATCCCTTTATAATCTGATTTTATAAGTTTGATTATTGTTTCTAATAACTCATTAACTTTACATGAGGATATATCAGCTTCTGAAAAACCCGCATTAATTGACATAAATATAAATTTACATGTTTGATTTATAGTGTTAAGAACATTTGATAATCCTTTTTCTATTAATTCTTTTTCATTGGTTTTTCCTAATAAACACCATACTATAATCTCTGGATTAAAATGTTCTAAAAAAGTTTTTACCTCAATAAGATTAGTTACATTTAATTTTATTAGTTCCTTATCTTTTTTTGATTCAAAGTAAGTACCCAATACCCAAAAATCAGTTTCTTCTTTCATCTTTTTATAAAGTGTTCCGCCTAAGAAACCACTTGCCCCTAAAATAAGTACCTTCATAAAAACGCCTCCATTTCTTACTCAAATGTTGTGAAATAATTATTATATCATGTGTGTACTTGTATTATATTATAATTTATTGTGAATTTCACTATGGACACATCTAATTTGATATCAATTAGTTTATCTATATACTTTAGAACATGTTCAATATGAGTTAAATTATCCATTAAGTATTTTACTTTATAAATATCGTGAGGTTTTTCCTTTATATGATATATATTCTTTTCCGAATACACTTTGTAAATGCTTCTCTTCCTGAAGTATAAGTCTATGAATTGATATAACATTTATTATTAAGATAAATGCAGTTAGGACACTTGGATAAGTTAGGAAAAGTCCTGTAAACATCAAATCAAATCCTACAAAAGCAGGGTTTCTGCTATAGTTATATATTCCATATGTAACTAGTTTTGTT
>JACMJL010000011.1 GCA_014380625.1 Clostridiaceae bacterium | reverse complement strand
TTGCATCATCTTTTCTACATTTGGAATTGCAGCCTGGAATATGCTAGACCCTTCAAGGCCTTGTGCCTGATCTTGGAACACAACTGTTGGAGTTTGGAAATTAGACCAGTCACCTATAGTGGTTGGTGTGCTATTGTAAATTTTAACAGATGACATTTGGTTATTGGCATCAGAACTAATTAAAGGAGAATCTGATGTGTATGTCCACTTTGTGCCAGTGAAATCATGATGCTGATATACCTCTACGGTCCATCCTTTTGGTACTTTGAGGGAAGACATCCAGTCATTTGGAATTCCTGCTGCATTCATCTGTGCCATGGTGTAGCTTCCTGGCTGTAAGGCTACTGAAGTTCCACCGTAATTTGCATCGATATAGAACATTGCGGCTAAAATTTTAAAGGATGACATCTTATCATTACAGTCTGCGCCTACATAGCTTAAATTTGATATATATGTCCATTTAGTTCCAGTAAAATTATCATTGTCATACACTTCAACAAGATACCCTTTAGGAATGACTAATGAAGACATCCAGTCATTTGGAATTCCTGCTGCATTCATTTGGTTCATGGTGTAATCTCCAACACCAAGAGTTACCGCTGTTCCTGAATAATTAGCATCCTTATAAAAAGTTATGCCACTATTCACTGCTGCTCCACTGGCTGCATGCACATTCACTGTTAGTAGACTTGAAATCAAGAAAATTACACTCATACTACTAGACATTTTTTTTAACATTACAAACCCTCCTATGTCTCTAAGAAAATAAATGTTTTTGTATAAAACACCATTTAAACATATATTAACATCTAATACAGAATTAAACAACCTCTACAGTTCTTATAAAACGATATAAAGCAGTAAGAAACTGGGTTCAGTATTGAAGGAGGCCACAGAAAATTATCACTGTATAGATAAAAGTGAATATACTAATACTATATTTATTACTGTTGACAATAAGAAGCTGAGGAGTATATAGTATATATAGATGAACGTCTATGTAAGAGGTGGTTTAATGAATAATAATTATGAAATTAATGCTAAAATATTTAAAGTCTTATCAGATCCTAATAGATTAAAAATAATTGATATGTTGTCCTGCGGTGAAAGATGCGCCTGCGATATATTAGTAGACTTTGACTTTACTCAACCAACTCTTTCGCACCACATGAAGGTGCTTATGGATTCTGGGCTTGTAAACTGCAGAAAAGATGGACTTTGGAGTTACTACTCTCTAGATAATACAAAGGCTAATAAATTAGTTTTATCCTTAATGAATGTATTTACAGATACAGAAGATTGTATTTGTAGAAATAGTAAGGATAAATGTGATTGTAACAGTAAATAATACAAAATATTTAATGATTAAGGAGAGATTTATTATGAAAAAAATGATTATTTTTGACCCTGCAATGTGTTGTTCCACTGGAGTATGTGGGCCTGCTGTTAATCCAGATTTACTAAGAGTATCAACTGTTATTAATAGATTAAAGAATAAAGGCATAATTATAGAAAGATACAACTTAACAAATAATCCTCAGGCCTTTGTGGATAATACTATAATTAATGGACTGCTTAATAGTGATGGAGTAGAGATTTTACCAGTAACTATTTTGGCTGGAGAAGTGGTTAAAACTAAGCAATATCCAACAAATGCTGAATTTTCCAAACTACTAGAAATTCCGGAGGAGTATCTTAAGACGAAAATACAGATTAAAACTAAGGATTGCGGGTGTAAAGGTGGTTGTTGTTAATGGCAAAGGATTTTAATCCCAATGAAATAAAATTAACCAAGTATTTATTCTTCACAGGGAAAGGCGGGGTTGGAAAAACTTCTGCTGCTTGTGCCACTGCTATCACCTTAGCAGATCAAGGAAAGAAAATTATGCTGGTAAGTACAGATCCAGCTTCTAATTTACAGGATGTTTTTAATACAAAACTTACTAACAAGGGAATTACAATAGAAGGGGTGCCTAATTTAGTTGTAGCTAATTTTGAACCAGAAGAAGCAGCAAGAGAATACAAAGAAAGTGTTGTGGCACCTTATAGAGGAAAACTTCCGGATGTGGTTATTAAGAATATGGAGGAACAACTCTCAGGTTCTTGTACTGTTGAAATTGCTGCATTTAATGAGTTTTCAACTTTTATTACTGATGAAAAGGTTCAAAGAGAGTTTGATTATATAATCTTTGACACAGCTCCCACTGGGCATACACTTAGAATGCTTCAACTTCCATCCGCCTGGAGTAATTTTATAAGTGAAAGTACTCATGGCGCATCATGTCTAGGGCAGTTAGCAGGTCTTGAAGCTAAAAAGGAAATTTATAAAAATGCAGTAACAACCTTAGCTAATAAGGAACTAACAACTTTAATTCTTGTTACAAGGCCAGAACCGGCACCTTTAAAAGAAACTGAAAGAGCATCAAAAGAGCTACGCGATATTGGCGTTAACAATCAAGTGCTCATCATAAATGGAGTGCTTAAGAATTTTGATGATAGTCTTTCAAGTGATATTTTTAGTAAGCAACAAAAATCACTAAAAGATATGTCTCGTAGTTTAAGTGATTTAGAAATCTACGAAATTCCTTTAAGACCTTATAATGTAACAGGACTAGAAAACCTAAGAGCTCTTTTAACTACAAATAATATAAAATACAATGAAGAAAAATTAAATATTAAGGAAATTCCCAAGTTGAAAATTATTGTAGATGATATATACGCTTCTAATAAAAAGGTTATATTTACTATGGGTAAAGGTGGAGTTGGAAAAACTACCATTGCTGCAACAATTGCACTAGGACTTGCAAAGAAGGGCAAAAAAGTTCATCTTACAACTACAGATCCAGCTGCTCATTTAAAATTTGTTTTAGATGAGAGTTTTGGTATTACCTTGAGTAATATAGATGAAAAGAAGGAACTAAAAAAGTATCAAGAAGAAGTTTTAAGTAAAGCAAGAGAAACTATGAGTGAAGAAGATCTGGAGTATGTAGAAGAAGATCTTAGAAGTCCTTGTACTCAAGAAATTGCTGTGTTTAGAGCTTTTGCCGAAATCGTTGAAAGATCTGAAAATGAAGTAGTTGTTATAGATACAGCTCCAACAGGACATACACTTTTGCTCCTGGAATCCACACAAAGCTATAATAAAGAAATTCAACGTTCACAAGGAGATATTCCAGAAGCAGTTATGAAGTTGTTACCCACCCTTAAAAATGCAGTAGAAACAGAAGTAATAATTGTAACCTTAGCTGAAACTACACCTGTTTACGAAGCTATGAGGCTTGAATCCGATCTTAGACGTGCTGGTATTAATAGTAAATGGTGGGTTATTAATTCAAGCTTGTATACTACCAATACTACCAATGAAATTCTTAAAGCCAAAGCAAGTAACGAGGTTGTTTGGATTAATAAGGTTAATGAGATTTCTAAGGGCAATTTAGCAGTTGTAGAATGGAAGCCTGAAGAAGTAAAAGGTGAAAAGCTATTAGATTTATTAAATTAAAACATAGTAATCAAGGGAGGGTATTTAAAAATGAAAAAAGTTGCATTTATATGTGTACACAATTCTTGTAGATCTCAAATGGCGGAGGCTCTAGGTAAACTATTTGCTGGTGATATATTTGAATCTTATTCTGCAGGTACAGAACTAAGAGATACAATTAATCAAGATGCAGTGAGAATAATAAAGGACTTATATAAAATTGATATGAACGTAAACCATAAGTCTAAGCTTT
>JACMJL010000090.1 GCA_014380625.1 Clostridiaceae bacterium | reverse complement strand
TTCAAAAATATTTATTTTAAAAGAATGTTAAGTTTGAGCTTACTGCATCCTTGGTATATTAGTGACGGTATAATGAATAAAATATAAAAAAACACTAAAGTCTACAAAAGAATTATAGAGAAAGTGGATTCTTTATTTAGATGACAGTATTGATATAGGAGATCAGGTTGATTATGAAGTTATAGTTACAATGGTTGAAGCATTAATAATATTTATGGATGAAGAAAGCATGAGACACTTAAAAATAATAAAAGAAACACCTACATGAATTATTATTTAAAGCATTTGCCATGATGACTTAATATATAGCTTTAGTTATGATTTTAAGAGGGTTTGTTAAGGAATTTATTTATTTTCATAATACTGGATTAATTTAAAGAACATATTGTTTTATTAATAAATATGGAAACCTCTAGAAAGTGTGGGGAAAAGCTTTAATTCAAGAGTGAGAGGTAAATTATAAAAATAACCTTAGGAGATTAAGGAAAGGTAATATATATAATATTAGAAGTGGAACAAGATGGATTTTCATATATAGAAGCAAAAGACGCTGATGTTTTTCAAAAACACTAGCTTCTTTTATTTGTATTACTTTTAATAATAGCTAAGTCGTAAATGGCATCCTGCTATTTTGTTATTATCAGCCTAATACTGAAAGAACTACTAATGTCCTACGATAAAACACAGCTAGTATACTGCTGTATACAAGTTTCCATATTGCAAAAAATATAAAAATAGCATGATTATCCCACAAAAAGCTTGTAATTAATCCCAAGGGTAGTAACCTGTGATATAATAATATCAAAAAATCATCATTTAAGGAGATTTACTATGTTTTGCAAAAATAGCGCGCAACAAACTACATTTTTAGATCCTGTAGCTCAAATGCCTAAATATCTTCAGGACATTTTAAAGAAAAGTTGGGCGCAAGCCCTTAGAGATTATGTTTTCCCTCAAATAAATGAGGAACGCTTTTCTGTAATTTATAGTAATGATCATGCTTCAAGACCCAATACGCCTATAAATATCATTATTGCTTTACTTATGATAAAAGAAATATTTCAACAGACTGATGAAGAACTTATTGGTTCTCTTCACTTTGATATAAGATATCAGTATGCTCTTCATACTACAAATTATGAAAAGCAGCCTGTGTCTATAAATACTTTAACAAATTTCAGAAATAGAGTTATTGAGTACGAACAGTCTTCAGGCATTGATTTAATTAAAATAGAAATTGAAGCGCTAGCTGACGTTACTGCAAAATTCCTTCGCATTGATAATAACAAAGTAAGGGTAGATTCTTTAATGGTTAGTTCTTCATGCAAAAAACTCAGTAGGCTTGAATTGGTTTATTCTGTGAACTATAGGCTCATTAAAGACCTTAATGATTATAACAAATCCCTTATTCCCCAAGAATGTATGGCATACCTTGAGAAAGGTAACAAAAATGAAACCATATATAGGACTCAAGATTTAAATGCTACTTCCAAGCTCTTAACTTTACTAAAGCATTCTGGAATGCTTTATGAAGTTTGTTCAAATGCAGATATAGTTATAACCAGTAGTGAAAATTACCAACTTTTAGTTAGAATGCTTGAAAATCAAGCAATTATAGATGAAAATAACAACTTAAAACCTAAGGCTGGTAAAGAAATATCTTCAACAAGTCTTCAAAATCCTACAGATCCAGATGCTACCTACAGACAAAAATATGGTGGAAATACTGGTTATGTTGCAAATATTGTAGAGACTTTTAATGATGACACTAGTGTTATAACTAATTATGATCTTAAGCCTAATATCTACAGTGATTCTAGGTTTTCAGATGATGTTATAAAGGCTATTTCTGAAAAGAAAGAAGCCGATGAAAAGATTCAGGTTATTACGGATGGGGCCTACTATGAACAAGAAAAAGCAGAAGAAGCACTTAAGAAAAATATAGAGCTAATACCAGGTGAACTAGTTGGAAGAAAACCATCCACAGATAAAATAGGCTACGACAAATTTTCTGTGGATAAAGAAAAAAACATAATAATCAGTTGTCCTAATGGATCTGAACCAGAAGAGTCATATAATAGCTCTAAGTCCTATACTGCAAGGTTCAACAAAGATACTTGTGAAAAATGTACTGATAAGGATAGGTGTCCTATAAAGTCCCAAAAGAAATTCAATACTATAAATGTTAGTGAAAAAAGACGTAACACTGATCTTCAAAGAGAAAAAATGTCCCAATCAGAGTACATCAAGATTACTAATCAAAGAGCAGGTGTTGAGGGTATACCCTCTGTGCTTAGGCGTAGATACAAAATTGACAATATGCCTATCCGTGGATTTCTGCGTTCAAAATTATGGGTTGGTTTTAAAATTGCAGCATATAACTTTAAAAAGCTACTAGTAAAACTGCTTGAAATTTCGGCTGTCGCCTTAGTGAAGTTTTTTATTGTTATTTTTGTACAATTTTATAGTATTCTCAAGTTTAATAAATCAGAATTTAAAATAGCTTAGCATCCTAACGGATAAACCATAGGTTTTTGTGGTCTAATCATACTATAAGTTTCATTCCTTCTGGAAGCTCATTTTTTATTTCTGAAAGAGCAGAATAATCAAAGGCATTTGCATCAGGCCATACATATTTTTCAAAGCTTTCTCTGTCAGTAATTAGAGCCCCTTCATTTTGTGAAATGCTCTTACCTTCATGTCTAGCACCCTTTGGAAATTTAAAATCAGAAACTAGTACTGTAGCATAATCATAACCTGCATTTTTAAAGGCATGTATTAAAACTCTATAATGAGCTAATTTATCTGACATGGAATAAATATCATTACTCACTAATTTTTTATACAATCTTTCGTTCATAAAAAATTCAAAAAGAGTAGGTCTGCTAGGTACTTCATGTTTTAGAACTTTTAACAAATTTGTAAAATTTGGATTTCTCATTATTTTCCTCCTTATATAATTAAACGTGGCGTACATAAATTAAAGGAATAATATCATTAGTTACTTTTGATGATCCT
>JACMJL010000089.1 GCA_014380625.1 Clostridiaceae bacterium | reverse complement strand
ATGCAGTAGCTGTTCGGGTAAAATGACACTCACCCTATCACAATCTGAAAAAGGAAGCGTATTGTGGTTTATTCAAAATAAAAAAAGCAGAAAACTACACCAACAAAAAATTGCTGCCTAAAATACCTGGGGAGACGTGTGCCTTGTCGGAATTAAAAATGCTCATTTTGACGCTAAAAAACTATAAACACTAACTAAAAATGATTCAAAGCGGCTCTATAAATCAACCTATGGTCGAAAAAATAAAAGATAATCAATTTACATTGGGCTTTTATCAAACACGAGCTTTTTTGAAACTCTATATAATAATAATGCAACACTCTAAAGGCACTACGTACAACATTGCATTGCCAAAATACGGGCTGGACAAACAAACTTCAGCTTTGCTTCGCTATCAACATAAGTCCGGGCAGGACATTATTAATTTAGCTTTTTGTTATTAACTTGTACTTCTGTTTTTCAATTAAGCATTGGTTCCGGGCAGACGTTTTTCAAACTCCCGTACTTCGGCAATGCTAAACGTTGTACGTAATGCCCGCTCAGCAGCTTCGTAGCATCTTCATCTAATTCAATCATTATGAAAGAGTTAAGATTAAATAAAAAGCTATTTTCCATCTTTAATGATTACGACCAGTTCCAGATTTTTACGGATGATGACGGATTTCCCAATTATGACGATTTAAACGCGGAATTCGATAAGATTTTTGAAAAATTTGATGTTGTAATTGTTAACGAAGACGATTATATTTATGGTGAAAAAAATGGAAAGCGTGAATTGATTATCCCTGACGCATTCGAAGCATTTTCAATTGCCCTTGAAGTCGTAAACGATGAAAACTAATGTGTTCTACCGTACCCCATACTGATAAAAAGTCTTTTGAAAAGAAGTTTTCTTTAGCCAGCTTTTTTAATCAACATTGGGATAGCTATGTTCTTAATCCTAAACATCCTATTACTACTGTTCAATACAAAGCTGTAAATGCCATTAGAAAGTGCCGCACTGAAGCCCTTGGTAAAGATGTGTATACTTGTAAGGATTGTGGCCAAATGGTTGAAGTATTTCATAGTTGTAAAAATAGATTTTGCCCAAATTGCAGTTGGGCTGACACCGTCAAATGGTCCCACACTATTTACAATCATTTGCTTAATGTACCACACCGACACGTAGTGATGACCTTGCCTCACAGTTTAAATTATCTCATCCGAAGAAACAATGAATTCTTTTTTCAAACTATTTTAACCGTAGCCAGTAATTTGATGAAAGATTTTATTAAAAATAAATACCACCTACAACCAGGGGTGATTAGCGTTCTTCACACTTTTGGCGAAAGAAAAAATCTGCATCTCCATGTTCACATGATTGTGAGTTGGGGTGGTATTGACAAACAAAAAAACAGCCTTAAATCTATTCCCATTAGCGACCGGGTAGACTATCCTAAACTTAAAGACCTATTTAGAGAAAAAGTAATTGAGGCTATTAACAAAGCTTACAATAATGACGTACTTGAGCATAACTTTGAAGATGCCCAGCAGTACAAACATTTTATTGACTCGTTATTTGAAACTCCCTGGATCTTACATTTGGAACCCCCTATGAATATACCAGAGCAAGTGATTCGATACATTGGCAGATACTCCAAAAGGGCCTGCTTAAGCGAATATAAAATTACCAGTATTAATGGAAAATATATTTCATTTAAATACAAAGACTACAAACAAAAAGATAAGGAGGGAAAGTATACTGAAAAGATAATGACCTTACACTATTACGACTTTTTCCCGCTTCTTCTTCAACACGTTCCGCTTAATAATTTTAGACTGGTAAGATATTACGGTATATATGCAACTAAATCTAAGATTTTAGCGGAATTTAAAAACAAAGCGGGTTACACTGAATCTTCTGCTGACCATCAACCTTTAGACCCTACTAAAATATGCAGTAGCTGTTCGGGTAAAATGACACTCACCCTATCACAATCTGAAAAAGGAAGCGTATTGTGGTTTATTCAAAATAAAAAAAGCAGAAAACTACACCAACAAAAAATTGCTGCCT
>JACMJL010000088.1 GCA_014380625.1 Clostridiaceae bacterium | reverse complement strand
TCTATAGCGTCATTTTTAGTACTAGGTCCACTTGAAATTATTTGTACTCTTAAGTTTCCTTCTTCAATTGGACTAAAAGAACTTTTTAATAGCTTTTCATCAAACATCAATTTAGCTATATCTTTATTTTTAAAGCTTTGATTTTGCAAAAAAACCAAATCAGTCCAAAATCTTGTTTGAAGTGAAAGTACACAGTTACCAGTCAAGCGTATAGATGTATCCCTCCAGGGTTTTATCTTTTTCAAGCCAAAATATTCGTCTCCCACATTAATTCCACCAGTATAACCAATTCTCCCATCAATAACAACTATTTTCCTATGCAATCTGTAATTGACAATCAAAAAGCTTTTTAACATTGATGGCAAAAATCTATACACATGTCCGCCGGCTTCTTTTAATTCCTTAAAATCGCTCATATGAGTAGGCAAAGAAGTAACCCCATCATATATTAGCGTCACTTCCACTCCCTTCCTTGCCTTTTCTATTAAAAGAGAAACGAATTCTCTACCAACATTATCTTTTGCTTTAAAAATGTAATACAATACTTCAATGCTTTTTGTTGCATTTTTAATATCTTCAAACATACGAGAAAATTTTTCCTGCGCACTTATTAAAAGCTCTACATTATTATTTTGGGTAAAATAACTATTTGCATTTTTTGAGTTCAAAATTATCATATCTCTATATTTTTCAGTTTCTATTTCTTTAAACTCTATTTTATCTGCTACAATATCACGAATTTGTTTACTAATAGTTCTACTGTGTTTTTCTTCGATTTCACTCATGCCATATTTTTTTGACATAACACGCATTCTATACTTACTACCAATAAAGAAATAAAGAATAAACCCCACGTAAGGTAGAAAATAGAATAATAAAAGCCAAGCAAATATAGCTCTGGTATCACTTCGTTTTATAAAAATCAGCGTTAAAACAGCTGCAATACTAAATATATACATAAGTATTATAAAAATAGTTGATAAATTCATGGTTATCCCCCATTAGAACTATTTATTTTATATTATCTGCTATAGCTTTTTTTACTTTAGAAACATCCTCTACTTCCATAGTATTTTCATTAAAATGAGTGAGCTTTATTAGTATTAGCTAATACTAATAAAGAAAATAGTCTATATTTTTAATTACCGAATAAATTAAGATATAGACTTTGTAAAAAAATACTTATATATTTTTAAATAGTTTAGTTGCTTTTTTTCATGTCTTTTTATCTAAAATAAAAACTACTAATTTCTTTTGTCCTCTTACTTTTTATCCAACGTATCATTGACCTTCTCTGCAATCTTCTCTTTGGTATTACCAGCCTTATCCTTTAAATCCCCTTTTTGGTACTGAAGTTTTCCTTTAAGCTCCATCTCTTGACTCCCGGTGGCCCTTCCTGCACCCTCCTTAGTTTTTCCTATAACTTTATCCTTTGTATTCTCAACTTTATTTTTTAAATCTGACATTTCGCACCTCCATTTTATTTTATCCTAATTCCAAGTTTATTTATTACATCCATAAATAATATAATTTTCCTATAATTTAGAATGTTCTATTTTTAGTATACCATTCACGTCGTGATTATTCAACATTTTTCAACATTTTTCAACATTTTTCAACATTTTGTTTTATTAAACTCTACGAATTATTCACACAACATAATTTTTATATGATTTATGTTGTATTTAATATGTGCATGGTATAATACTCACGAAAGTAGATATAGTCTATATTTACTAGAATATTCGTTTAATTTTCTGTTTAATTTCGAAAAAAGTATATTGTTATTTTAAATTATAATTAACTTTATTTAAAAACATAATATAAAAGGAGATAGTTTACATGAACAAAACTATATTGTAGGATGGACAAGATAAAATGGACTAGCTGCCTTAATTTCTAATACAAATGACGGTGGTTCTCTAAGAATGTTTGCTGGAAAAGAACTTTTTGGTAAGACCTTTGTAGATATAACTGGTAATGTTTCAGTAGAAATTAAAATAGCTGAGGATGGTACCGGTGATTTCACTGTTAATGGCAATTCATACTCAGTTTGGTGTATTGCTTAAAATATTAAATATGTTTATATAGGAAAGTGGTTGCATCTTCAAAATGTAAGCATATAGCTCATATGAAATTAGGTAAACCTATATGTATATTTATCATGAAAAGGTGGTATTTAAAAATGAAAACAACCCCAAAAATGAAAATAATAAAAAAGCTTAAAAAATTAGTGAAAATTTGGGGACCTGGTTTTATATCTGGTGCATCAGATGATGACCCTTCTGGAATAGCAACTTACTCTCAGACTGGAGTACAGTTTGGTTACGGTCAGTTATGGACTGCTCTGTTTTCCTTTCCTTTTATGGCTGTTATTCAGGAAATGTGTAGCCGTATTGGCATGGTTACTGGAGAAGGACTCTCAAGAGTAATAAAAAAACATTACTCAAAAAAAAATATTATACTTTGCAGTGACATTACTGGCAATTGCAAACATCATTAATATTGGGGCAGATTTAGGAGCTATGGTTTCTGCTTGTCAACTTTTGCTTGGAATATCATTTATTTATTGGTTGCTAGGTATAGCTTTATTAATAGTTGTTTTAGAAATATTTGTTTCTTATAAGGTCTATGCTAAGTTCTTAAAATATCTAGCATTAACGTTATTTGCTTATATTATAACTGCTTTCATCATCAGAGTAGATTGGAGCAAAGTTTTGCATTCCACATTTGTACCTAGCTTTTCTATGAATAAAGACTATATTCTAAATGTTGTAGCAATACTCGGAACAACTATCTCTCCATACTTGTTCTTTTGGCAGACTAATCAAGAGGTCGAGCAGGGACATGAAAACAATAAATTAGGGATAAGAGCTATGGGTACAGGTAAAGGGATCCCAGACGTAAAGGATGTGGATATACGGCATATGGGTGTTGATACCAATATAGGTATGCTACTCTCTAATCTTGTTATGTTCTTTATCATTGTAACCACTGCTTCTACATTGAAAACTCATGGTATAACCAATATAGACACTGCCACTCAGGCAGCTCAAGCGTTAAGGCCACTTGCAGGAAATTTTGCATATTTGTTATTTGCTATCGGGATCTTAGGGACTGGATTATTAGCAATACCTATTTTAGCTGGTTCTGCTGCGTATGCTATATTATACTGCTATTATTAACGGCATTGCTGCTCCACCATTAATGGTTTTAGTAATGTTAACAGCAAACAACAAAAAGATCATGGGTAAGTACTCGAATTCTGTTTTTTCCAACATTATGGGGTGGATAATAACAATTATTATGTCAATTGCTTCTATTGCACTTTTGATTAGCCTCATTTTTTAGGAGCTAAACCTAGGTAAAGTAATTTTTCAATTTACATTTTTAGACATTACAATTATTCGTGTGTGGACTAGCTCCTTTACTTAAGTAATATGTGGCTACCGCAGGTACGAGGACAGCCGATTTTTTATTGTCACATTGTTTACTAATTTAAGAAAATTTGATACCTATTATCTGTGCTTTATACAAATTAAAAAAATCCAGTCAAAGTGAATTATACTGGGTTTGTCATCAACCTGAACTAATACTCTTAGTTATATATTTTGCTTTAACTAAAAATCTAGGAATTTTTCTTCTTTAATCTGAATTAAAGCTTTTTCATGCAACTCTTGAAGCTTTACGAAATTAGTTATAAAACAATATGTACCCCAAATCAACTCTGGATTTTCAAGATCAATAAATTGCTTAATAATATGCATCTTAAAATCATCACTAAAACCATAGATTAAATCATCTTCACAAGAGCTTGAAAGAACTATTTCCTGTAGAAGTTTCTCTTTATCACTTTTAAGGGCTTCATATTTTTCTTCATCCATCAAAATGTTTAAATCCACAACAATTGCAGCTATAACTTGATAGTTAGCCTCCGCTCCTATATCAATACTGTCATCAAGATATATAATCCCCTTTCGCTGTAACCCTTTTGCAGTCTTTATTGTTTCTTTTATTATTTTATTCATTATAAACACCTCCAAGGGTTATAATTACTATTTAGAATATTCTTCACAAATTAGTTTGTCCAATTGTTGACTGATTTTAAGTATTTCACCTCTAGCTAATATTTGTTCATCTTCCGTAAGTTCATTTAATCTATCTCTTAGATCTTCAAGTAAATTAGCGATAAAAATCCCCCATTCCATTTTCTATAATTTATGTATTTATATGCCTAATTATATTATGATAAATTCTTTATTTCAACAATTATTTACAAAGCTACCGGTGACTTTTCCTAACCCCTTATTAGCTTTTCCTACAATTTTATCTTTTGCATTTTCAAATTTGCTTTTTAAATCTGACATTCTGCACCTCTATTTTAATTTTCCCAAATTCCAATTTTATTAATTACATTGTTAAATCCTAAGTAGTTATTAATCCCAACACCTTTTTATTAAGTTAAAACTATGAAGAATAATTATCTGCCTACCTGGTTTTAAACTTATTGTATTCTTTTGTCATTAGGGGTTTCATATATTTTAATTAACTCTACTACTCCATATGAAATAAGTGCACACACAATCATGGCTATAATAGTGGCTGGCTCCAGAATTGATTTGGTTTCTATTCCTTTAGTTACAGAAGTTCTAAAAATGCCACTGAATGGAGCCAGGAAGGCTCCTGAAATATTATATATAATTGAAACGAAGGTGTGCTCCGGATTAGCCCCAAGAATCTTAAAAATAAGTCGAAAGGCCAAAATAACTTCAAGGATGCCGAGTATAATACACTACTTTTGTAAGTTTCTAATTATTTTTTCGGAAACTGTTAACTTTATTTTCTTCCATTTGCTTTCCTCCGATTTAGTTAATTTACTATATATACAACTTTCTATAATTTGTTTCTTCGACTATTAATTTTGTAGATTCTTAAATCAATTATTTCATCATAAATATTTCCTATTACAACTCCAATGGCAGCCCCAAGAGTGGAACCGATTAAAATATTGCTAATTATTAACCCAACTATGAATCCTCCAAGTGCTCCAAAACACAGTCCAATCCCTAAACCAAAATTATCACTTTTATTTTTATTTGTTTCCACAAAAGTTCCCTCCTTATTATCTTTACTTTAAGACACTATTGAAGAGTTTTGATTTTTTTATATTTTGATATTTCCATAAATGCTATACCATAAGAAACTAAAGATTCTGATCCTTGGTTTAAATTCAAGCCCTTTTCATTTAAACCATCATAACAAGCACCTGTATCTCTATCAATTAATGATACTCCCTTTGAATTTTGACCTGTGTACCACTTAAAACATCTTTCTGCATTCTTGAGATATTTTTTATCTTTAGTAATTTCATAATATTCCAGATAAGAAAGTAATGTTTCGCATGCCTCTATGGGTTGTTCATCGTATACTGCAGATTCTTTACCTTTCATAAACCAACCATTACATCCTATAGGTTTAAAAAAGTCTTTCCTTAAAGTATTTTGCCCAAGAAAATCCATACTTTCTTTGGCTGTTTGGAGCAAGACATCCAACTTGAGAATATTATAGGATTTAAACAGGGACCAAGGAAAAATAGCATTGCCATAAGTCATGGAATCCTCAAACCAGTGCCAATCACCATCCTTAAATTGTGTATACAGCTCAACCAAAGACATTGATAGATTCTTAATATGATTAATAACTTCAGGTCTTTCCGTCAAATAGCTTAATCCCACTATTGAATATGCTTTTGCTCTCGGTGAATTAAGTTTTGGTAAGTAGTCCAATGCTTTATTTATCATGTGACAGCAGCTTCTTTTAATATTTTCAGGAATAGATGAACTTGAGCTTGTGCGTCCTAAAGCCCATACGCATCTCCCAAAGCAATCCTCTGAGCCTTCTCCATCTAAGAATTCTCTGTTAAAACTCATAAAATTCTTAAACTTTCCGTTATTGTTTTGCGCATAAAGCATAAAGGCTAAGTATTTGTAAATGAGTTTTAGATATTTTTGTTTCTTAGACCCTTCGAAAAGCATTACTGCTAATATCAATGCCCTACAGTTATCATCCGTTGTATACCCTTCACTTAGGTCAGGAATGCCATATATACTGTGTTGAAAGATACCTACATCATCAGTTATAGCAAACAAATAATTGGTAAATAGCATGTCCTTGTCTATATTACTCATTGCACTACACCAATTTTTGGAGCTGATGTGATGATACTTAATAAAACATTCATGTACTGAATTGCTACCATGTTCCAATACATTGTTCTACCAACCTTCGCAGTATTTCTTTCCATCGTTGCTTTTTTATAAGGATCTTGTAGAATTTGTTTTATGCAATCAGCCAAAGATTCAGGGTTGCTAAATTCAGCAAGTAATCCTCTTCCCTCTGACAACATTTCTTTAGCATATAGGTATGGAGTAGACACAATTGCTTTGCCATAACCCACCGCATAAGCCAGTGTACCACTCACCGCCTGATCTTTTGCTAAATATGGGGTCATATAAATATCTGATAGCTGCAAATACTGTATTATTTCATCTTTTGAAAGGTATTTATTTACAAATTTTATATTTTTGTTCAGATTAAGTCTTTCTACAAGTTCTTCTAACTTATTTCTATATGAGGTTCCTTCTTCTTTCAGTGCTGGATGAGTTTGGCCTAGTATAAGGTACAATACATCTCTATTCTCAACCATCTTTACACCGATGGTGTTACTGTCGCTGATTACCTTAGATATTGCTTCAATGGCATATTCTATCCCTTTTCCCGGTCCGATAAGACCAAAGGTACTTATTATCTGTCTATTCTCATAGCCAAACTTCTTTTTTAAGGTTTCCCTGGATTGAGTCAGTCTTAGGGGAACTCCATGATGAATAACTTCAATTTTTTGTGATTCAACACCATATATTGAATGAAGCATTCTTTTGGTGTTTCGAGCCATGGTTATAATTTTTTCACTCTTTTTTCCGAGTTCATTGATAATTAGCCTTTGTTTTTTATTTGGTTCCGACAATATGGTATGAAGAGTTGTTACTATGGGGATCTCTAAATTATTAACCAGATCAAGAATATAATCACCATGATCCCCACCGTAAATTCCATATTCATGTTCAATTACTAGCAAATCAATGTCAGAAGCATTCAATTTCTTAGACATTTCAATATAATCATTTCTCTCATTTTGCCTAATTTGATACATAACTTTATTGTCGTAAAAACAGTTTTCTGAATTGCTTATAGCAATTACCTGTGTACTTATTATTCCAATGTTATCTATAGCATTAATTAGATCCTCTGCAAATGTAGCAATTCCACATTCACGAGGTGGATAAGTACTTAAAAATGCAATGTTTCCATATGCTTTCGCTTGTTTCATATCAATTATCACCCTTTCATTTTTTAAATCTGTATTCTACATTAGTCGTAAATAACTTCTGTATTATAAAGCTAAACTATAAAAAAGTATAAATACAAACTGCGACATGATGCATGTATCACAGTTTATATTTCAGTTCCAAATTATTATCTTTTTAACTATTAATTCATTATCTTTATTATTTATATTTTCCTTATTCAAACCTAAAGCATCTTTTTTCATATAATCCTTTGAAAGCCAATTAATCGACCCAGTATCCCTGGCGATTGTAATGTTTATGCAGTCCAATCTCATAATCACGGTTTAGCAGAGACTCGTCAGTGTATTCAGGTGACTGCCTGATGGTCTCGCGAAGAAGATTGACGAATACTTTCGACTCGCTCCCACTAACTCGCTCGATCCATTGGGGTGAAACCAGGACCTTTTTCCCCGGCCACCAGCTCCCTGTATCGAT
>JACMJL010000087.1 GCA_014380625.1 Clostridiaceae bacterium | reverse complement strand
TCCCACTCTTCCTTTGTAAAGGCTTTTTTTAAGTTGGGACCGTACTTATCAATTAAATCATTAAGTGGATAAATTACCTTATTGTTAATGTAAGTTCCTAAAAGATTAAGGTTATATATTTTTATCATGTCATATTCTTGTCCTGAAACCATTATTAGATTTACTTTATCATCATCAATTCCCATTTCTGGTTGTACATCGTAATTAATTGTATCAAGTATCAGCTTTCTTGTGAAATCCTTCATTGGATCAAAGTTATCTTGGGATGATAAGTATTTTAAGGTTACAGGTGCTCCAACTAGTTTTTTGCTTGAGGTCTGAGTACTTTTAAATCCTGAGAACAAACCGGTAGAAATTGTTAATGTCATTGCTAAAATTACTGATAAAAACCTTTTTTTTGTTAACATTTTTATTTCCCCCTCTAAATTTTATTTAATTTATATTTAGATATATCATTTATTGTATCAACCCCCTATTACTATTTCACTTAACCCTTGACAGAGCCTATAATAATACCCTTCGTAAAGTATCGCTGGAGGAAGGGATATAATATTACCATCGGCAGCATTGATAAAATAATAGTTGCATTTATTATCGTTTGCGAAGCAACATTTTTTATATTCTCACCATCTAATGCAAAATTGCCAGTTGGATCCATTGCTTCGAATATTACTGTTCTCAAATATAGCTGTAGGGGCATCATAGATTGCTTTGTAATGTAAAGCCTTGCTGTAAAGTATTCGTTCCAGAAGCTTACAGCATAAAATAGAGTTATTGTGGCGAGTACTGGTTTTGCAATGGGAAGCATTATGCTGAACAATGTAGTAAAATGGGTTGCCCCATCAATTTGAGCAGATTCACCAATTTCCTCAGGTAAAGATTCAAAATAATTTTTTACTATAAGAAGATTAAATACGCTATTTACCATCGGAAATATTATTGCCCAGATACTGTTCAGCAGTTTCATCTTATTAATCAAAATATAGGTTGGGATTATCCCTCCACTGAATAACATGGTAATTACAAATAATAGCATTATGAATTTTCTGCCTGGAAGATTCTTCTTTGATAACGGATAGGCTGCACTAACTGCAAGTAATACTCCCACCAAGCTACCAACTACTGTAATGATTAATGTAACCATAAAGGAGGTAAAAAACTGCGAAGAGCTTACAACATATCTATAGGCTTCTACAATAAAATCCCGTGGCCAAAAGGTTACACTTCCAGATAGTACTTCAGCTTCCCCACTTAAGGATATTGCAATAAGATTCATGAAAGGTAATAGTATTAATAAAAACGATAGGGATAGTATGAAATAGGCTACAATATAATATGTTCTATCGGATTTTGATGATTTAACCAAATCTTAACCCCCTTACCATAGACTTCTATCTAAATATTTTCTGCATATAGAATTGGTGGACATAACTAGCGCAAATCCAACTACAGAATTAAACAAACCCACTGCAGTGGTATAACTATATTCCATTTGACCGACACCATGTCTATATACATAGGTATTAATTACATCTGCAACCTCATAAACTGATGGGTTATACATTACTAAAATCTGTTCAAAGGAATTGGTTAATATATTACCTAGGGACATTAAAAGCACTAATATTATTGTTGTACTAATACTAGGCAGAGTAATATACCAAATCTGCTTAATCTTAGAGGCACCATCTATTACCGCCGCTTCATACATTTGAAGATCAACACCAGCAATAGCTGCAAGATAAATTACTGTAGCCCATCCAGCTTCCTTCCATATGGAGGAGGTAATCAATACTCCTCTAAAGAGGCTTTTATCATACATAAATTTTAAAGGCTCTCCACCTAGTGCTACAATAAGATTGTTAACAATACCACCATTTACTGCCAGGACATTTACAAATATTCCTCCAACTATAACCCAGGATAAAAAATGCGGCAAATAAATGGTGGTTTGTATAGCTTTTCTAACGGCTGCATTTTTAACGTCATTTATAAATAAGGCTAGCAAAACTGGTATAGGGATGTAGAACAACAACTTATAGGAGTTGATAAGTAAAGTATTTCTGAAAACGGTATAGAACTCCTGGTTATTGAATAATTCTTTGAAGTTTTCCATCCCTATGAAGGGACTTTTAAGAATTCCATCAAAAATATTATACTGCTGAAAGGCTATTATCAGCCCATTCATGGGAACGTATTTAAAAATAATTAGTATTAAAACTGAGGGTACTAGCATTAAATATAATTCCCAATAACGTTCCCTTATTATTAAGTTTTTCATACTCTTTAAGGTACTCTTTGGTTGTCCATTATTTACTTTCAACTTAACCTGCATAAAATTCCTCCCTACACAAAATTCAATTTAATAACTCCTTGGTAAAACTCTTGCAACCTTCTACCTATCACTTTAACAGCATTTCAATAATAGGTAAATCTACTGAATTACAATGAATAGGTAAAATATTAAGTAATTAAAAACAGACTCCTGTGGAGTCTGTTGTATATCATATTGCTGGGAATATTAATAGACAGCTTGTACCTTTATCCTTTTCACTTATAATGTTAAGACCATACTCCTCTCCAAATTTGTATCTTATTCTCTGATGTACATTTCTAAGACCGTAACCCATATCTGCATTTGTGAAGTTATTCATATTCTCTAATATCTTAAGCAGAGTATCCTTTTCAATACCAATGCCATTATCCTTAACCTCAAGTATTATCATACCTTCTATTTCTTCTGCTGTAATAGTTATAACACCTTTTCTTCCTTCCTCTTTTAGAATTCCATGAAGAATTGCATTCTCTACTAAAGGCTGCAGTACCAGAGTAATTGTTTTATGGTTTAAAATTTCACTTGTAATATTAACCTCGAGATTAATTTTATCTTCAAATCTAAATTTCTGTATATTAAAATATGCATAAATATGTTTTATCTCATTTTCAATTGAAGTCATATCCTCACCCTTATTTAAGCCAATACGCAGGTAATCTGATAGGTTCTTTACAATATAACTTATTTCACTGGCGTCTGTTCTTACTGCTAGCCAATTAATACTATCCAAGGTATTATAAAGAAAGTGAGGATTAATCTGGGCTTGAAGCAGTTTAAGCTCTGCTTCCTTTTTCTCAATATTGGATTTGTATACAGCATCAATAAGATTTCGAATTCTCTCAACCATCCAGTTGAAATTCCTTTTAAGAACACTGATTTCGTCATTATAAACTACAGGGACCTGTACACTGAATTTACTATTCTCAACATTTGCCATTACATCAATTAGCTGATTGATTCTTTTAGTAATACTATCAGAGATAACATAGGCAATTAAAAAGGAGATTATTAATATAATAATAGCAATAAATGAAAACTTTTTTAGTATCTGTAAGCCTCCCTTTGTTATTTCATCATTTGGGATATTTGCCACTATATAAAAGGGGT
>JACMJL010000086.1 GCA_014380625.1 Clostridiaceae bacterium | reverse complement strand
CATATTTAAAACCCATTTTCTCAATATGAGCAAATACATTGTAGCTTTCATAACCACGGTCAGCAATAAATATGGCCTTTTCAGTTATTTTAGAACGCTTAACCATATCAGTGAGAGCTCTATACTCATTCATTTGTTTATACGATTGGATAGAAGCATCAATATATAGTTTATTACATAAGTCATACATCGCATTAAGATGCAAGATATTATAGTCTTTAGAATCAGGAGAGGATTGACAATATCTATCAATATCTTTAGGATTATAAGCAATATTAAGGTCTGATCCATCTACTGCAAGTAGTCTATAACCATTGTAAGTTTTAAGATTATCAAAAGAATTAGTGAATTTATCAAGCAAAATTTCAAAAGTAGATGGCAAAATTTTATCTCTTTGTTGTACAAAAGCTGAAGATGAAGCTGTAGCAGCATCATAATTAAAGTGTTCTAAAAGTTCTTTAGAAATAGAACCTCCACCAATAGATAATAAAATTTCAATAACAGATTTGAATGTTAGTTTACGTTCACGTGTAAAATCACGATTAGGATTCTTAACATAACATTCAGGATTCTCGGCCATTTCTTCTACAATATTAATTAGTTTATTCTTAACATGATTAGGGTAATTAAGCATTCGCAACGCCTCCAAAAAACTATTTTTTTTAAGGGGCTGCGCCTCATTTTTTTATATACTTGTCAAGTACTTTTTCAAAAAATAAAAAAGAGTAGGCATATTTTTTATACCTTACTCTTTTGAATTTTTTCATCCTAATGTCTTAACTAAATGACATTGGCCGAAGCCCTCTTTATTTTTTCTACAACTTTATTATAATTTTAAGTCGATGTTTATTTCTCCATTTACCAAACAATATGCAGTATTATCTTCAACCTTTAAATATATATCTAAGGTTTTAATTTCTGAAAGTTTATGAGATTTCAACCATTCTTCATGAATTTTATCTAATAAAAATTGTTTGGAAACCTCTTTTCCTCCATATTGAACATAAAATCCAATATCAATTTTCTTGGCTACTGTTTTTTTTGCAGCAGTAGCTGCCTTAGTAGCTTTTGATTTTACAGTCTTAGCTGTATCTTTCACTGCATTAAGAGTCTTCTCTACATTCTCCTTTGTAACCACATCAGAGGCCATCTTTATTGCAGCTTCTGCTGTTTCTTCCGTAGACTTAATAACTTTTCCTGCTGTTGACTTTACTACTTCTTTAGCAGAAGTTAAAGTATTATCTTTTTTCATATAATTTACCTCCATTTATAAAAAATTTATATGTCATTATTATATTCGATGTTTTAATGAAAAAACCTTCTTTTTCTAATAAATCAATACTATAATATAATAAAGTTATACAAAAATGCCGTATTAGAAGGATAAATATAAAAATTACTGTTATAATACATAAAAATAGGATGGTTTTAATGATTAAGATTAACAAAAGTATAGTGCTAAATAATATTAAATTCAATTATCTACTTACAATAAATCCTAGGGCTAAAAATATTAAAATTAGTATTGGTTGCGAGGGAATGAAAGTAACAATTCCTAAAGGAATAAATATGGACTTTGTTCAGCGATTTTTACATTCAAAAGAAGATTGGATTATAAAACATTTAAATATACCTAAAGAAGAAATGAATAATCAGTTGTACTTTGAAGGTAATATTATAACTTATAATGTATTAAGCGGTCTAAAAGAAAATTCTATAAGTTTTAAAGATAATGTATTAAATATAAATTTGATAAAAGAATTAAATTATGATGAAATTCATGCAATTATTAAAAGTTGGTATTTAAAGCAGGCTACCGATAGTTTTAACAAAAGTATCAAAGTATATTCACAGATTATCGGCGTTAAATATAATAGAATATGTTTAAGGGAACAGAAAACTAGGTGGGGGAGTTGTTCTAGCAAAGCTAATCTTAATTTTAATTGGAAGCTAATTATGGCACCAAAATTTGTTCTTGATTATATAGTTGTTCATGAATTATGTCATTTAATTCATATGAATCATTCAAAAAGTTTTTGGTCTGAGGTTGATAGATTTATACCTGATTATAAGTCTGCAGAATTATGGCTAAAATTAAATTCTAGAAAACTAAATTTTTAGTAATAATGGTATTAACCCTAGTCATATTTTTATATGAGGTGAGGTTATGAAAGCAGATGTGATTTTTGAAGGAGGAGGAATTAAGGGCATAGGGTTTGTAGGAGCAGTAGTATATCTTGAAAATCAAGGATTTTCTTGGGAAAAGCTAGCAGGAACTTCAGCAGGTTCAATAGTTGCAGCCCTTCTTGCTGTTGGTTATAGCGGTAAGGAACTTAAAGACCTTTTACTGTCTTTAAAATATAAAAATCTATTAGGAGTTAGCTCTTTAAAAACAATACCCTTTTTTGGAGTAAAAAACTATTTTTCCTTATTTAAAAGATGGGGAATTTACACTGGGGATGAACTTGAAAGCTGGATTGAGGATTTACTTCAAAAAAAAGGCAAGACTAAATTTAAAGATTTGTATGTAAATGGTGAATCTAGGCTAAAGATAATAGCTTCTGATATTACTAATCGAGATATACTTATCTTACCTGATGATCTAGTTAATTATGGAATAGATCCATTGGAGTTTAAGATATCTAAGGCTGTGAGGATGAGTATAAGTATACCAATATTTTTCAGACCTGTAATTCTAAAATATAAAAACAAATTAAGTTATGTAGTGGATGGAGGGATAATTAGTAATTTTCCCATTTGGATTTTTGACACTGATAGGACTCCAAGATGGCCCACCTTTGGTTTTAAGCTTAAAGAGAATAGTCTTAGCAATACAGCTTTAGGGAAAAAGGATATTATCTCTTATTTGATTGATATTGTTGACACTGTGGTAGATAAAAAAGAAGAACGGTATTTTCCTTTAAAAGATAGAGTAAGAACCATAGAGATACAAACCTTAGGAGTAAAAACAACTGAATTTAATATCTCAACTGAAAAGAGTGTTGAACTCTTTAATTCGGGTTATAAAAGCGCAAGAGATTTTTATAATAGTTGGAATTTTAATGAGTATATTAAAAAATACAGAGGTTAATAGAGTATTATAATACTATAAAAAAGTTATTGAATTTCAATTATTCTTCAAATATTTGAATAATTATTTCCAAATTACTTAGACTATAATAAAATAAGTTTATGGAGGATAATTATGAAAATTGATGAGGATAGAAATATTACAGTTGATTTAACAAAGGACCGAGTTAGTTCATTAAATGCGGGAATAAGTATTACAACTGAGAATGGTGTAAAAATAATATTACCCTTTGATAAAATTAAAAAAGAAAGTTCTGAAAAAATAGATAATGATTTTCAATAAAAACTGGCATATAACCAGTTTTTATTAAATTTCAGTAGGTGATAAAGTAATTGTAAATTATTACCTGGGAAATAATGTAACTAAATTTCAATGTTTAAATTATTGAAATATTATGAAAAGTGATTGTAGGCATATGTACACTTATGGTAATATTAAGTTATAAAATATGGAAGAGTATGTTTTTAAGGAGTGATCTACATGTATGATGCAGTTATAATTGGAGCTGGAATGGGAGGTCTTGCCGCAGCACTTGAGCTTTCTTTATCTGGTAAAAAAGTTATACTTATAGAACAAAGAAATATACCCGGTGGACTTGCTACTAGTATTATTCGTGGAAGGTTTGAATTTGAAGCTACACTACATGGAATGCAGGGAATCGGACCTAAAGAAAATCCTAAGATTATTAGACAATTTTTAGAGGAAGCTGGTGTTGATACCGAGTTTATTTCTCTAAGTGAGGCATATAGGTTAATCATTCCTAAAGAGGATTTAGATATTGTAATTCCTTGTAATTCAAAAGACATGATTGATGTGATAGAGAGAGAGGTTCCCGGAAGTAAAATTCCGTTAACAAAACTAATGGAACTTTGTGATGAAATACATGATTCAATTAATTATTTTTCAGAGAACGAAGGTAGAAAAAACAGAAGAAAATTAAAAGTTTTCACCAAAAGAACAGCCTTTTTTAGAACTGCTGGTTACACCGCAGATGAGGTAATTAAAAAGTTCCATATTCCTAAAAAAGCACTCCATATTATTTATCCGTATTGGCTTTATCTAGGAGTTCCTCTAGAGAAAGTATCCTTTACAACTTGGGCTTCAATGATGGCTGATTACTTCAGCGGTGGAGCAGCTGTTCTCAAACATAATTCCTATGGATTAAGTCTTTCTATGGAAAAAAGAATTAAAGAATTAGGTTCTACAATTAAATATAATACAAGAGTAGAAAAAATATTGGTTGAGAGTGGAAAAGTTACAGGTATTGTCACAGACAAAAATGAAACAATTAAAACAAACTATGTTATTAGTAGTGCCTATCCTAATAAGGTTTATGGCTCTATGATATATCCTAAGGAATCAATATCAAAAGAAGCATATAAATTAAATAATGCTAGATTCGTAGGAAGTAGTGCCTTTTGTGTATTTATAGGTCTAGATGTACCTCCAGAGGAATTAAACATTAATAATTATAGTTACTTTGTAAGTAATACTGTTGATTCAAATGAGATTTATGAAAATAGCAAAAACTTAGCAATCCCCAAATACTATACAGCAGTATGCTTAAATAAAATAATTCCAGATTGTACACCTAAGGGGACAACACAGCTTAGTATTGCGGGCTTGCAAAAGGGTGAAGCATGGGAACATGTAACACCAGAAAATTACAATAATATAAAGCGAGAAATTTCAGAATCTATGATTAAGAATATGGGAGAAGTGCTTGGTGTTAACTTATTTGAACATATAGAAGAAATTGAAACTGTAACCCCTGTAACTATTGCAAGACACACAGGTTCATGGAACGGATCCATGTTTGGGTATGAACATAGAACTTGGGATTCCTTTACATCTAGATTGGATTCAGAAGAAGATGAGAAATTTGTAAAAGGACTTGAATTTGCTGGTGCCCATGCATCCACAGGAAATGGGTTTGCTTATTGTATTAAATCTGGTAAAAAAGCAGCTAATACTATTTTGACTCAGATGAGCGCTGGGAGGTAGTGAAATGAAGGTAAATGGATTAATAAGAGATCTAAGTGCATTAAAAAGAATTGGAGTTAAAAGAAAAGAGCGAATATTGGATGCTTCTCCTAAACCTTTAAGGCATGACCCAGTAAAAGCTTTAGCAAGAATACTTCATCCTGAAAGAAGTTTATTAAGAATTGATTCTATAATTGATAGATCTGAAGAAGTTAAAATCATTAAATTTACTTTAAGTACTGAAGACAATTCAAGATTTCCAGTATTTCAATCAGGACAATACTTGAGTTTAACAATTGATATGGATAATACTAGTGTAAATAGAACTTTCTTTATCTCTTCACCGCCTTTTAAAGCTTCACCAATAATAGATCAAGAGGCTAATTGTGAGCCTTATATTGAAATTATTGTTGTAAAAAAAGAAAATAGTATTTCTAATGATTTCATTTGGAAAAATTGGAAGTTGGGTAAAGAAATTAAAGCTACTTTTCCTCATGGCAGGTTTTTTTATGAGCCACTAAGAGATTCTAAAAACTTGATTTGTATAGCAGAAGATGCTGGGATTTCACCCTTTTATTCACTAGTTTATGAAATTATACAAAAGGATTGGGATTTAAATTTAATCATATTTTATAAAAATAAATCTATTCAAAATATGGTTTTAATAGAAGATCTTAAAAAATTGGTAGAAGCGGTACCCACAAAATTAAAGATAATAGTTTTAAATGATAATCAAGTTTTTAACCAAGAGATAGTTAAACTTGAAAAGGATATTATTAATAAATCCACATATTTTGTTTGTTGCTCACAAGAAATGTATAAAAACATATATGAAGAACTAATTAAATTAAAAATTCCTAATAGAAGAATAAGAAAACAAGTATATGGCGAAACTCAAGATATTTACGATGAAATTGACTTCCCAACAGCAGCTAAGGAGAAGAAGTTTAAAATTACTATACTTGTAAATCAGGAAGAAAAGATAATAGAATCCTTGGCTAAAGAAACTGTATTAGTAACACTTGAAAGAGCAGGAATTGAAAAATCTTCTCATTGTAGATCAGGAGAATGTGGGTTTTGCAGGTCACGCATTATTGAAGGGGATATTTTCGTAAATACTTTAGTAGATTCACGCAGGGGTAAGGATAAAGAACATGGATATTTTCATCCATGTGTTTCTTATCCGATTTCAGATATGACTATAGATATTCTAAAATGAAAAAATATTAATATAGCTTAAATCAGGAGGTAGCAATTATGAGTAATTATGGCATAAAGGATATTAAAGGAAATGACAATAATGTAGTATTAAAAAAGGCAGCTATTAGTGGAAATATATGCGGGGAATTTGTTGAAGTTACAATTAATCAAATATTTGAAAATAGAAGCGATAAGAGCATAGAGGTTGTATACAGTTTCCCTATTCCATACACCGCAGTTATTTCTGAGTTTGAGGCTACTGTAGGTGGAAGAACAATGAGAGCAGTAGTGGAAGATAAAAGCAAGGCAGTTAAGATTTATGAAGAAGCAGAAGAAAGAGGAGAAAATATCTTTCTCCTAGAAGAGTTTAAGCCGCATGAGTTTCAGATTACTATTGGAAAAGTTATTCCTAAAGAATCAATTAAAATTAAACTTTCTTATATCGATGATTTAGAATATAGAAATGGAACTTATAAGTTAGTTATTCCCGCTCTTGCCTCACCACAAAAACTAGGGGACGAAAATGAGATGGATGATAATGATTATAATCTCACCCTGAGCTTACTAGTTGAGTCCCTATGTAAACTTAAATTTAGCTCTCCTTTTTATAATATCGGGATTGAAAGAGAAGGAATTAACCTTTCTAAGATTAGCTACAAGGATAACAAAACTTACATGGAGAAAGATTTTGTTCTAATTATGAGAGAAGAAGAACAAAGTGAAACCAGTGGAATGATCTATGAATATAAGGATAAAGGTGAGAAAAGGGGAATCGTTTATCTAAGACTAGTTCCTAAACTTGAAATAGATACTGAAGAAAAACCTGAAAATTATATTTTTCTAATTGATATAACTGAATCTATGAATGGGGCGAAACTTGAAGAGGCTAAAAACGCATTGCAACTTTGTATAAGAAATTTATCTGATGGTGATGCTTTTGATATAGTGGCTATGGGAGAGGAACTTAGATTTTTTTCTAAAGATGGAAAGTTACCTTTTAATGAAGAAAACCTAGAAAATGCTTCAGACTGGATTGATGGACTTCAAGCTAAGGGTGATACACTTATCTACAATGCTATTAAATATGCTTTAGAGAACAGTGGTGAGGATAATACGATTTTGTTATTTACGGATGATATGGTAGTTACAGAAAATGATATTCTTGATTATGTAAAAGATCATATTGGAAATAATAGAATTTTTACCTTCGGAATTGATAGTATAGTTAATACATATTTTATAGATAAACTTGCAAGATTAGGTCATGGTAAGGCCGAGTTTATTTATGAAGGAGAAAGAATTGAGGAATGTGTTTTACGTCAGTTTACTAGAATAGAAAATCCTGAGGTTAATGATTTGTCTATAGATTGGGGTAAATTAAAATTAGAGGAGACCTTCCCTAAAACAATTACTTATATGTATGATAGAGAGCCTTTTTCTGTATTTGGAAGTTCTCTTGGTGAATTTGAAGGTGAAATCTTTATTAAGGGTAAAGTTGGTAACTTAGATTATAATAAAAAGGTTAATTTAGATAATTTTGAATTAGAAGAAAATGCGAATTTAATTCAGAAGGTTTGGGCAAGAAAGCGTATTCAATCCCTAGAAGAGAGAATGTTGGGTGAACGTGGTGAAATTAAAGAAGATATGAGACAAAAGGTAATTGAGATCTCTAAAAAATCTGGAATTATTAGCCCTGAGACCTCCTTTATTGTAGTTGAAGAACGTGAAGAGCCTGTGTTAGGTATTCAATTAAAAAACATAATTCCTTTAAAAGTATATGAAAAAAATCTCTCTGATAAAGCTATCACTGAAAATTTAAAAGAACATTTTTCTGAGTTTCCAAGTTTTTTATATAAAACATATACTGAGGATTATTTGGGAAGAGAAAATCAGTTTTTAGATTACAAGTATCCTATAGAAAAAATCCTTCTTATTCTTGCTAAGAATCAATATGCAGATGGTTCTTTTGCAAAATTTAATGAGAAGAATTTAAAAAACAAAATTGAAACTACTTCATTAACTATTTTGGCATTTTCTTTAGGAGCTGACGATATTAAAATATATGTAAATCAATTGAACAAATCAGTGGACTTTCTAATTAGGTATATTGATTCAGAAGAAGTGAAGGCAGATGAGAAACTTCATTCATTAGTTGAATTAGCGTTAAGGTCATGTTTAAGAAAAGGATTTTTAAAAGGCAAGGTACTTGAAAAGACTATTGAAAGATTTAAAGATAGAGAAGTCCGTAGTATTAAGAAACAGGTTATTTCTATTTTTACAAAATCAAAAGATGGAAATGGAATAGAAGAAACCTTCGTAATTAAAAATGATAAAGATTCTATAATTGAACTAGCTAAGCTAGGAATCTTAAAAGGATTATAATAAAAAAATAGCCTAATGATAATAATATATCATTAGGCTATTTTTTTATTAAATGTGATTTGAATCACGGAAATTTGTTTTACAATAAAATATAATAAGACTATAACAGATTATAAAAAAAACTAATACACAGCAAACAAATACATAACATATATGTATTAAGCTATTGTAACAGTAAAGAAAATTTATTATAATGAATACAAATTTTAAGGAGTAGATGAATATGATGAAGCAATGGAATTTATTTAATACAGGAGAATGGCAAGAAAAAATTGATGTTAGAGATTTTATACAAAAGAATTATACAGCCTTTGATGGTGATGAAAGTTTTTTATGTGGGATTTCTTCCAAGACACAAAAGGTATTAACAAAAGTACAAAAATTAGTAATAGAAGAATTAAAAATTGGACTTTTAGATGTTGATGTGAAAACTGTATCTGGTATAGATGTTTTTCAACCAGGATATATTGATAAAGAAAATGAAGTTATTGTAGGAGTTCAGACTGATGCTCCATTAAAAAGAATAGTTAATCCTTATGGTGGAATTAGAATGGCTGAACAGTCTCTTGAATCCTATGGTTATAAAGTTGATCCAGAGATGCATGAGATATTTACAAAGTATAGAAAGACTCATAACAACGGAGTATTTGACGCATACACTGAAGAAATGAGAACAGCGAGAAAAGTTGGTATAATAACAGGTCTTCCAGATGCATACGGTAGAGGAAGAATAATTGGTGATTATAGAAGGATAGCCTTATACGGAATAGATTTTTTAATTAAAGAAAAGAAAAAGGATTTAGTAGAATTAAAAGGACCTATGGTTGAAGAAACCATTAAATTAAGAGAAGAAGTAAATGAACAGATTAGGGCTTTAGGAAAAATTAAAAATATGGCGGCTTCATATGGTTTTGATATTTCACTACCAGCAGAAAATGCTAAAGAAGCAGTTCAATTCTTATATTTTGGATATTTAGCTGGAATAAAGGAAAGTAATGGAGCGGCTATGTCACTAGGAAGAACAAGTTCCTTTATTGATATTTATATTGAAAGAGATTTAAAAAATGGAGTAATTACAGAAGAAGAAGCTCAAGAAATTATTGATCAGTTTGTTATAAAATTAAGAATTGTTAGACATCTAAGAACACCAGATTACAATGACTTATTTGCAGGAGACCCAACTTGGGTTACAGAGTCAATAGGTGGAGTTTCATTAGATGGAAGACATCTAGTAACAAAGAACTCCTTTAGATTTCTACACACTTTAGTAAATTTAGAATCAGCTCCAGAACCAAATATGACAGTGCTTTGGGCACAGACCTTACCTGAAAACTTTAAAAAATACTGTGCTAGAATGTCAATACTTACTGATTCACTTCAGTATGAAAATGATGATATTATGAGAGATACTTATGGCGATGATTACGCTATTGCATGCTGTGTATCTGCTATGACTGTAGGAAAACAAATGCAGTTCTTCGGTGCTAGATGTAACTTAGCAAAATCACTATTACTAGCTATAAATGGCGGAATAGATGAAAAATCAGGACTTTTAGTTGTACCTAATATTGAGAAAATTGATGACGAGATATTAGACTACGAAAAAGTTAAAGCAAATTATTACAAGGTTCTAGAATGGATTAGTGAACTTTATGTAAATACTATGAATGTTATACATTTCATGCATGATAAATATGCTTATGAAGCAGGACAGATGGCATTACATGATACTAAAGTTGGTAGATTAATGGCCTTTGGAGTTGCAGGACTTTCTGTGGCAGCAGATTCCCTAAGTGCAATAAAATATGCTACAGTAAAACCAGTAAGAGAAAATGGAATCACAAAAGACTTCCTTATTACTGGTGAATTTCCTAAATACGGTAATGATGACGATAAGGTAGACGATATCGCTGTAGAATTAGTTGAAAAGTTTTCTTTAGAACTTAAGAAAAATCCTACTTACAGAGATGCTAAACATACATTATCAGTATTGACAATTACCTCTAATGTAGTTTATGGTAAGAAGACAGGTTCTACACCGGATGGAAGAAAAGCAGGGGAACCTCTAGCACCTGGTGCTAATCCAATGCACGGAAGAGATATAGAAGGTGCGCTAGCGTCTCTAAACTCTGTAGCAAAGGTTCCATACAGCTGTTGTGAAGATGGTGTTTCAAATACCTTCTCAATTGTTCCTGATGCATTAGGTAAGGATAGTAATGTAAGAGAAGATAATCTGGTTTCAATCATGGATGGTTATTTTGGTCAAGGTGCACATCATTTAAATGTTAATGTTTTAAATAGAGAATTATTAATGGATGCAATGGATAATCCTGAAAAGTATCCAACACTTACAATTAGAATTTCTGGATATGCGGTTAATTTTAATAGATTATCCAAAGATCAAAAGACAGATGTAATAAATAGAACTTTCCACGATAAAGTATAACTTTTGTGTGCCCCGCATATTTGCGGGGCAATTTTAAAAAGGGGGTATCGATATGATTAAAGGAAGAATTCATTCAATAGAAAGCGCAGGATTAGTAGATGGACCAGGAATAAGAACTGTAGTTTTTTTTCAAGGGTGTTTACTAAGATGTTCTTACTGTCATAACCCTGATACCTGGATTGAAAACCAAGGGGACGAAATCACAGCAAAAATGTTGTTAAAAAAAATTCTTCGATATAAGCCTTATTTCGAAAAGTCTGGAGGAGGTGTTACCTTTTCAGGTGGAGATCCATTACTACAGCCAGATTTTTTAATTGAAATATTAAAGCTTTGTAGGGCGAATAATGTCCATACTGCTATAGATACTTCAGGGTTTGGAAGAGGGAAATATGATGAGATTTTAAAATATACAGATTTAGTTTTGTTAGATATTAAACATGTAGATGACCCTGGATATAGAACAATAACAGGCCAAGGTAAAAAAGGCTTTGATGATTTTCTTGATAGCGTACAAAGGGCAGGAACTAGTCTATGGATAAGACATGTTATTGTTCCTGGCATTACAGATTCAAAGGAACATATAATTAAGTTAGCAAGTATTATTAAAACCATAAAAAATGTAGTTAAAATTGAGTTATTACCCTATCATAGTTTGGGTAAGAGTAAATATGAAAAAATGGGTATTCCCTATCGATTAGAGGATTTAGAACCTATGGATAAGGCGAAAACTAAGGAATTAGAGGAATTTCTAATTCTTGAATTGAAAAAATAATATTAAATGCAAGAACTGATAAACAGTGTGAATACAATTGTTTATCAGTTTTTTTGATTTGTTTATCAGTTTTTTTGATTTGTACTTGACATTAAAAGGATAAAGTATTATATTAAGAGTGTACTACATGAAATAGTTCACGTAGTTCAAAGTGTACACGCATTACAAATAGTTAAAATGAAAAAATACAATTTGAGAGAAGGTGAAAACTTTGATAACTATCGATAGCAGAAGCAGTAAGCCTATTTATGAACAGATCATTGAGAGAGTTAAAGAAAATATAATAAAAGGAATACTAAAACCAGGAGATAAACTACCTTCGGTAAGAGAACTGGCTTCTATAATAACTATCAACCCTAATACTATAAGTAAAGCATATAATGAACTGGAAAGAATGAAAGCAATCGAGGTTATAAGAGGAAAAGGGACCTTTGTAGCTGAAAGTTTCAAACCTATCATGGATGAGGAGAAGCTAAAAGAAATTAAGGAACATATGAAAAACATAATTATTGAGGCGCATTATGTAGGTGTTGATAAGGATAAGTTAATTGATATACTAAATGAAATTTATAGAGAATTTTAAACTGTAAGGAATTTATAAAATGGGGGTGTTAGCTTGATAAATATAAAAAATGTTAGCAAAAGGATTGATGATAAATATATTCTCAAAAATGTTAATTTACATGTAAATAAGGGAAGTATATTTGGGATAATTGGTGAAAATGGTGCGGGTAAAACTACATTGATAAAATGCCTAACAGGTATTTACAGAGTTAATGAGGGAAATATATTAATAAATAGTGAAGAGGTTTTTGATAATAATAGAGTAAAACAGAAGATAGGGTATGTATCCGATGAAAATCAGTATTTTTCATCTTTTAAGGTAAAGGAACTCTTAAAATTCTATAAAAAGACTTATTTTGATTTTTCAGAAGATAGATTTCATGAAATTAATAAAAACTTTAAAATTCCTGTAGAACGAAGAATTAGAGAGCTTTCAAAAGGTATGAAAATGAGAATATCGATACTTTTAAACTTAAGTATAAACCCGGATATCCTAATACTTGATGAGCCTACATCGGGTCTTGATCCTATAGTTAAAAAAGAAATAATGTCAATTATTGTAGATGAAGTGGCTTCAAGAGGTGTAACTGTATTTATTTCCTCTCACCATTTAGATCATATAGAGAGAATATGTGATAATATAGCAATACTAAAAAACGGACAAGTAGAGCTCACAAGCTCAATGGAAGAAGTTAAAAATAGTATAAAAAAACTTCAGGTGGTATTTAAAGATAGAGATGGTGTAGATGAGAAACTATCTTCTCTTCGTGAGGTAATTAAAGTTGAACCTATAGGTAGAGTAAATTACATAATTACTAAAAATCATACAAAAGATTTTGAAAAAAAGCTTTATGATTTGGGGGCAGAATTTATAGAACTTGTGGATATGAGTCTAGAAGATTTATTTATATATTTTGTAGAAGAGGGGGATAAAAATGAATAAAATTATAAATAAGGCCCTTTTTTATAAGGAATGGATAAATGTAAGATGGGTAACCCTTTTAACTATTGTAATATTGTTATATTATAAGGTTTATGCTGTTATAGCAGAACTTAATGGAGATAAATCATATATGGCAATGGAGGATATTGTTAGGACTGATAGATGGTTCTATAATGGATTTTATTCAAGTGTTTTTTATTTTTTAGTAATGGCCTTTGCAATAATAATATTGGCTATAATATTATTTATTGGTGAAAAAACTAGTGAAACTCAAGGCTTTATAGCATCTATGCCCTTTACTAGAAAAGAGATAATACTGAATAAATGGATGGTTGGGGTACTCAGCATAATAATAAGTTTTGTAGTAACCTTCATATTTTTAAGTTTGGTTTATGTAGCAAAAATAAATAATCTAAACACCACATTAAATCCATATTCTGAATTATTTAAATGGTTTTTTATGGATACATTTCAGTACATATGTATTTTTACTTTTATGGTACTTGTGCAGTCAATAATGGGAAATAGCATTGTTTCTGGAATAGTCGGCGGAGCAATACTCTTATTACCATGGTTTATAAATGAAACCATAAAGGTACTATTTATCTTTATATCTGACAAAAGTGCTAAAGTTTTTGATCAAGTTGGAGGTTGGTTAAATATTTACGGGTATAATTCAACTCAGCATGGAATGTTCGAAATGGTAAATACGAGTACTAGCAGGATGTCTTCAAATCAGTATTACAATGATTATAAAGATTATGGATTAAAATTACTAATTCTTTTAATACTAACATGTTTATTTTTATGTTTAGCTTACGTATCCTTTAAAAAGAGAAATATAGAATATAACCTAAGATTAGTTGCTTTTAAGAATTTGGAACTTGTTTTTATCTGGGTTTTTGCAGTATACACTGGGATTTTAGGCGGAGAAACTTTTGGATTAGGGATTTCAGGCAAAGGTTTAAGTGTATTTTGTATTTGTACAGTTATTTTCAGTATTGCAGGGTATTTTATATCTAAAGGATTACTAAAAATATTATCATCAAGTAAATAAACTTCAAAGTACAGCAAGGACCTAAAAGGCTTATAACCTATTAGTTCCTATTTATATATAGGTTATAAGAATTTTAGAATAAAAACATAATATATATTATGTCAACTAAATTTAAATGTAAACTAGTATATTGAATTTTCCGACCGAAAAATGATATAATTAAGAGATTTAAAAACTGTACATATATAGTAAATAAGATAAATATAAGTTAAGGTGGAGTATAAATGATTAAAAATGAAGATATCTCAAATGCAATGACGATTAAGTTATCTATGATATTACCCCAAATGCCAACTTTTCAAAAGGGGATTAGAAGAGCTCCTGATAGAGGTTTTAATTTAACTAATGCACAATCCGAGATTGCATTAAAAAATGCATTAAGATATATTCCTGAGGAATTTCATAACATACTGGCTCCAGAATTTATGAATGAATTAGTAAGTTTGGGTCGAATCTATGGATATCGTTACAGACCAAGTAATAGAATCTACGGTAAACCAATTAATGAGTATAAAGGAAATTGTATAGAAGGTAAGGCTTTTCAGGTAATGATTGATAATAATCTTGATTCCGATATAGCCTTATATCCCTACGAACTTGTAACTTACGGTGAAACCGGTCAGGTGTGTCAAAACTGGATGCAATATAATCTGATAATGAGGTATCTAGAGGAACTTACAGAAAATCAGACTTTAGTTATTGAATCAGGTCATCCTTTAGGTTTATTCAAGTCTAGTCCTGAAGCACCTAGAGTAATAATTACAAATGCCATGATGGTGGGAATGTTTGATAATCAAAAGGATTGGCACTATGCTATGCAAATGGGGGTAGCAAATTACGGACAAATGACTGCTGGGGGTTGGATGTACATTGGACCGCAGGGCATAGTTCATGGAACCTTTAATACTCTTTTAAATGCTGGAAGATTAAAATTAAATATAGGGCAAAATGAAGATTTAGCTGGGCATCTGTTTGTAAGTTCAGGGCTTGGTGGAATGAGTGGAGCTCAGCCTAAGGCTGTGGAAATTGCAAGAGGAGTAGGAATAATAGCGGAAGTAGATTATTCTAGAATAAAAACAAGGTTAGATCAAGGATGGGTAACAATAGCTTCTTCTGATTTAAAGGAAATTTTTAAAATAGCACAGCAATATTTAGACAACAAAAAAAGTGTTTCTATAGCTTACCATGGTAACATAGTTGATTTGTTACAACATGCTGTAGAAAATAATATTGTAATTGAACTTTTATCAGATCAAACCTCCTGCCATGCGGTATATGATGGTGGGTATTGCCCTCAAGGAATAACTTTTGATGAAAGAACTACTTTGCTTAAAAATAATAGAGATAGCTTTAAGAAATTAGTGGATAAATCCTTAAGGAAGCATTTTGAATTGATAAAGTTATTAGTAGATAAAGGTACCTATTTCTTTGACTATGGTAATGCCTTTATGAAGGCAGTTTACGATGCTGGTGTTACAGAAATCCTTAAAAATGGAGTTGATGAAAAAGATGGTTTTATCTTCCCATCCTATGTGGAAGATATAATGGGCCCTGAGTTATTTGATTATGGATATGGACCTTTTAGATGGGTATGCTTAAGTGGAGACCACAGTGACCTTGTAAAGACTGATAAAGCTGCAATGGAGTGTATCGACCCTAATAGAAGAGCTCAAGATAGAGATAATTATATGTGGATTAAAGATGCAGAGAAAAATCAAATGGTGGTAGGTACACAGGCCAGAATATTATATCAAGATGCAATGGGTAGAATGAATATAGCTCTAAAATTTAATGAAATGGTTAAAAAAGAAGAAGTAGGCCCTATAATGATAGGAAGGGATCATCATGATGTGAGCGGGACTGATTCACCCTTTAGAGAAACCTCTAATATAAAGGATGGAAGTAATATAATGGCAGACATGGCTATACAGTGTTTTGCTGGAAATGTAGCAAGAGGGATGAGTTTAGTTGCCCTACATAATGGTGGTGGTGTGGGAATTGGTAAATCAGTGAATGGTGGCTTTGGATTGGTTTTAGATGGTAGTGAACGAGTAAACAATATAATCAAAAGTGCAATTCCCTGGGATGTTATGGGTGGTGTAGCCCGAAGGGCCTGGGCCCGCAATGAAAACTCTATTTCTACTAGTGTAGAATATAATAATACAAGAAGAGGATCTGATCAGATTACTTTGCCTTATATTGTAGAAGAAGACTTAATTAAAAATACTGTAAATAAGTTTTCAGACAAGAACAAAAATTATATGGATTCACCTATTGATTTAATGGTGAATAAGTAATATAATGTAACAAATAAATATTCATAGTTCTGTGAAGAGAAGAGTAAATGTTATCCAAGTATCTAAAGCGAGTGGAGAAGGGTGGTAGCTCCATGAGAAAGGAAATATTGAAAGACATCTCTGAGAAGTTTATCTGAAATTTATAGTAAGATAAATCGGATTCCTCCGTTATAGGGAATTGAGATGGCGTAGTTAATTAAACTTTGTCAAAGTAGGATGGTACCGTGAAAAAAAGTTTTCACTTCTATATTAATAAGAAGTGAAAACTTTTATTTTTTTATTCAGAATAGGGCCCATTCTGAAAGTTATATTACTATTTTGTAAAGTTTGATAGATTATGTTTACTAGGGTGGCACCATGAATTTTCATCCCTTGAGTTTTTTACTCAAGGGATTTTTTGATTACTAATTTTAAAAGACGAGGAGATGTTATTATGAAAAGAAGTCTAATAAATGAAATAAATAATTCAATAGGGGAAAATATACTGATTAAAGGTTGGATTTATAGGGTAAGGAAATTAAAAACTGTAACCTTCATTATAATGAGAGATAGAACTGGTTATGTGCAGTGCATTGCAGAAAATAATACTATAGATGTGAGTTCAATAAAATTAGAATCAGTAATATCAATAATTGGAGAAGTAAAAGAAAGTAATAATGCAATAAGTTCTTATGAGATAGTAATCGAAGGGTTTCGAATAATTAGTAATGTTAGAGAAGAATTACCTATAGAAATCAATAAGCATGAGTTAGAAATTAGTCTAGATACCATGTTAAATAATAGAATTCTGAGTCTGCGTCATGAAAAAATCAATTCAATATTTAAAATACAAAACCTTATTGTACAGGGTTTTAGAGAGTTTTCATCAATGGAAGGTTTTACTGAAATCTTCACACCAAAAATTGTAGCTGAAGGTGCGGAGGGTGGCTCTGAAATATTTGAATTAAAATACTTTGAAAATAAAGCATATCTAGCTCAAAGTCCTCAGTTTTATAAACAAATGATGGTAGGTGCTGGCCTTGAAAGAGTTTTTGAAGTAGCTCATGTATATAGGGCAGAACAGCATAGTACTAGCAGGCATCTTAATGAATATGTTAGCATGGACTGTGAAATGGGGTTTATTGAAGATGAAAAAGATATTATGGATTTTGAAGAAAAATTATTATTATATATAATAAACAAAGTACTTAAAGAGGGGCTAAAGTATTTAGAAATATTAAATGTAAATTTACCTGCTTTAAATACAAAGATTCCAAGAATAAAATTTAGTGAAGCATTAGAAATATTGAGCAGAGAATATAATAAGTCAGATTTAGATGGAGACTTGGATCCTGATGCAGAAAAATTAATTTGTAAATATTCAAAAGAAAAACTTGGGTGTGATTTTATTTTTCTAACTCATTATCCGCGAAGAAAGAGACCAATGTATACAATGCCTTTAGGAGAAACTGAGACCCATAGCTTTGACTTATTATTTAGAGGTGTAGAAATTACAACGGGAGGTCAAAGAATTCATGACTACGATATGTTAATTAATAATATTAAATACAAAGGCTTAACACCTGAAATCTATAAAAATTATACTTCTGTTTTCAAATACGGAATGCCTACACATGGGGGTTTTGCAATTGGACTTGAGAGAATTACAGCTCAATTACTAGGGTTGGAAAATGTAAGAGAAGCATCTTTATTTCCACGAGACAGGACAAGATTGACACCATAATTAATAAGTGGATCAATCATCATTTTAAAAATAGAATTTTAATTGTAAATTGAATAAAATTAAAAACTTTATTCAATTTACAATTAAAATATACTTTATAGTTATTGACATAAATTGTAATAAGTGTTAAATTAATAATAATATATATATATATTTTTATTTATCAATATCTTAAAATTATACTTGCGTAATCAATAAAATGGACTCAATGTTTTTAGCATTCAAATAATATGTAGGAGGTTGTATTATGAAAAAAAAGATTTTACCAATGGCACTTAGTTTCGGCTTAATCTTATCCCTTATTAGTAATACCCCATCTATGGTCAATGCTGCAAACAACGACTTAAATAAAAGTGAACAGATTTTACAAAATATGAATGAATTAAGTAATAATAAACTTAATTCTAATATTGAGCTATCTAAAGGAAAAGTATTTATTTCTGGAAACCTATCTGCTGGAAAATTAAACAGTGATAAGGATGCTCTAAACTTTATGGAGGAAAATAAATCACTTTTTGGTTTAGATAAAATTTCAGATAAGTTTAAGGTTACTAAAACCACTAAAGATGCATTAGGATATACACATGTTCAAATGAGTCAATACATTGATGGATTACCTGTTAAGGACAAACAAATTACACTTCACTACAATAATAATGGAATTGCAATAAATATTACTGGTGAAGTAGAAAATACTATTAATACTATTACCTCCCTGGGCAACAAAGCGCTTTCAGAAAAAGAGGCAATAGAAATAGCTAAAAAGGAATTTACTTACACACAACTTGCCTATGAACCTAAAGTACAAGCTTTAGCCTATATTAAAGATGGTAAGGCTTATAAGGTTTATAACGTAAATATCAAGTTCAATGAGCCTAAGATAGGAAATTATGATGTTTTGGTTGAGGCTAGTTCAGGAACTATTTTGGACAAACTTGACAATATTAGATATGATGGGGCTATTATAGGTAGTGGTACAGCTGTTGATGGATTTACTAAAACACTAAATCTATATCAAAGTGGAAGCACTTATCAAATGAAAGATACTACAAAAGCTATGACTGGTCAGATTCTTACTTATACAGCAAATACTAAGCTGGTAGAACCTGGCACTTTACTTACTAATATCACCAGTAATTTTAATACAGAAACTTTAAAGGCTGGTGTTAGTGCTCATTATTTTGCTGGAGTTGTATATGATTTTTATAAAAATTTATTTAATAGAAATAGTATAGACAATGCTGGAATGACTATAACTTCTACAGTTCATTATGATTCTAAATATAACAATGCCTTTTGGGATGGGGCGCAAATGGTATATGGAGATGGAGATGGTACGCTATTTACTTATTTAAGTGGGGATTTAGATGTAGTAGGTCATGAAATGACTCATGGTGTTACAGAGAGGACAGCAAATCTAGTTTATAAAAATCAATCTGGAGCATTAAATGAGTCTATGTCAGATGTATTGATAGAGACCTATGATAAGTACAATGTTAAGTTCGGCGGAAGTTGGACCTTCAATTCTAGCGACTGGGTCGTTGGGGATGCTGTATATACACCAAAGATAGCTGGAGATGCATTAAGAAGCTTAGCAACTCCAACTTTATATTCTCAACCAGATAATATGAGTAAGTATGTAAACACAACCTCAGATAATGGTGGAGTTCATACTAACTCGGGTATCACTAATAAAGCAGCGTATTTAATTGCCCAAGCTTTAGGTTGTGCAAAAACTTCCCAAATTTACTATAGAGCACTAACAAATTATATGATCTCAACAACTGACTTTTTAGGCGCTAGAAATGCTTTAATACAGTCAGCTACTGATTTATATGGAGTAAGTAGTGCAGAAGTAATCGCAGTAGGTAACGCATTTACTTCAGTTGGAATAGTAGCTTCTACTTCTACTGACACCTATGAGCCTAATGGTACAACCGCGCAAGCGTATTCAATTACTAAAAACACTATATATAACTCTTTTATTTTCAATGCTACAGATGTGGACTATTATAAGTTTACACAAAGTGCAACTGGAACTATAAATATAAGTCTAACTAATCTGCCAAAAGATTATGATTTATATTTATATAAATCATCAGGAACTTTAGTTGCTTCTTCTGCAAAGGGAAGCACTACTTCTGAGAGTATTATTTATAATGCCACTACAACGGGTACCTATTACGTAAAGGTTATAGGTTATAACGGAGTCTATAGTACTTCAACCAAATATGCACTAAAAGTTTATTAATAAAAAAAGATGATTCCTATCTAATCACCAAGTGAAAAGGGCTATGCAGAGACATAATAAAAATCTGCATAGCCATTTTTTATCCCACTTTCTAACTTCAGTCTTGAAGGTTTGAAACTGGTTTACGCCTGGGTAGACCCGCTCCAACTACCCCTGATAACAATTGGCTAGATAGTTTCATGACTGAAGCCAATGAATATATGAAAAAATAATTCCTATGTTAGATAGCTTAAGTTTCGTTGAAAGGTATGCTTGAGTTATGGACGAATGCCCTGACAATCAAGTAACAAAAAAAATGAGGCTATTTAATAAATAGCCTCATTTTTTTATTTGCTTCATTATTATTACGAGAATTAATACTGCTACTGATACCAGTGCAATTGTTCCACCTGGAGCACAATTTATATAATATGAAAGTATTACTCCTGATAACATATCAAAACACCCAAATAAAATTGAGAAAATCAAGGTCTTCTTAAAACCTTTGTTAAGCTGAAGGGCTGTAGCTACAGGTAATGCAATCATAGAGGATATGACAAGTATTCCAATTACCCTAATAGATACAGATATTGTACATCCAACAAGTAACGCAAATAGATAATTTATTAATTTTACATTTACCCCTGATATCTTGGCACCTTCCTCATCGAAGGTGATATAAACAAGTTTTTCATATAAGAAAACTAAAGTTATAACAGCGATTACACTTAATATAAGGACAGTGACTAAATCCTGTTTAGAAACAGTTATTATACTCCCAAATAAATATGCATTAACATTAGCGTGTGTTTTACCAGAACTTATTAAAGTAATTGCTATACCTACACTAAAAGTTAAAATTATAACTAAAATTAAATCAGCATATTTCTTGTAATAATTCCTTAAAAACTCTATTAAAATTGCACCAATTGAGGTAAAAATGAAAGCACTTATTATTGGGTTATATCCTAATAATAATCCAATGGCAACTCCTGCAAGTGAGGAATGCGCTAGTGCATCTCCTATCATGGAATGTCTCTTTAAAACTAGAAACACGCCTACAAAGGGGCACAAAATTGATATAAGAATTGAAGCCATTAATGCATTTTGCATAAAAGTATATTGTAACATTAAACGAAATCCTCCATTGAATCAAAATTTTTTCAGTTAAATTACTTATATTAATAACATTAATATTATAGACTAAATGCAAATAATTAGCAATAACCTTAAGAAGCAATAAAACATTGTCATAAAGACTCTAATGTAGTAAAATTTGATTATTATAAGAGAAGGTAATGGTGATTTGATGGAAAGACTACAGAAATACATGGCCGGTTGCGGAGTGGCTTCTAGGCGAAAATGTGAGGAAATAATAGCTGAAGGAAGAGTTAAGGTAAATGGTATAATTACCTGTGAGATGGGGTATAAAGTAGACCCTTTAATTGATAAAGTTATGGTTGATAATCAATTGATAAATACTGAAGAAAAAAAAGTTTATATTATTTTAAATAAACCTGTTGGTATAGTCTCTACAGTAAAAGATGAGAAAGATAGGCAAACTATAATGGATTTAGTCAAGGTAGAAGAGAGAGTATATCCTATTGGAAGACTAGATTATGATTCCTCCGGTTTAATTATTATGACTAATGATGGAGAAATCTATAATAAAATAATACATCCTAGAGTAGAAATTAATAAGGTATATATGGCTATCTTAGATGGAACTCCTAATACTGAAGAAATCTATAGATTTTCTAATGGAGTAAAAATCGATGACTATATAACTTCTAATGCTGAAATTGAAATAGTGAAAAAATACCAATGGAGTAGTGAAGTTAAAATTACTATCCACGAGGGTAAAAATAGGCAGATTAGAAAAATGTGCGAAGTAATTGGTCATGAAGTTAAAGAATTAGAAAGAGTTTCAGTTGGGGATATAAAATTAGGCGATTTGCCAGTTGGTAAATGGAGATATCTTCAAGAAGATGAGCTGAATTATTTGAAATCCTTATAAGGGAGGACTAGCAAAAATGAAAGAAGGACTTAAATTAATCGCATCTAAAGAATTTACTGAAATTGATGAAATGTATAAAATAGTTAATTTTTTAAACAAAAACCTAGCAGAATTCAACGTTGTGTTCGGAGTTCAGAAAAAAGAAAATGTGTCGGTTATTAATATTTATAAAGCAAATTAAATGAAAAATGAATTATTGCTTGAATGCTTTTGCAAAAGATGTTAAAATAGAGAAAATAATTCATAACTTTTCAGGATATGAGAGAGGATTGAATTTCTATGGAGAACACGAACCAGGATCTTATGAGAACGATACAAATTAAATTTCCAAGGATGAGCAAAGGACAAAAGTTAATCGCGGAATACATCCTAAAGCATTATGATAAAGCTGCTTTTATGACTGCTTCAAAACTAGGAACTAGTGTAGGCGTTAGTGAGTCCACAGTAGTTAGATTTGCAAACGAGTTGGGTTTTACCGGGTATCCAGAGTTACAGAAGGCTTTACAGGAATTAATAAAAACAAAATTAACAACAGTTCAGAGAATTGAGCTTTCTAATAATTTCATAAATGAAGAAAATGCTCTTAAGGGAGTATTGAAGTCTGATATGGAAAATATTAGAGGAACCTTAGAGAAGATGAATATTAAAACCTTTGAAAATGTAGTAAATAATATTTTTACTGCAAAGAAGATATATATAATCGGTCTTAGGAGTTCCACTGCTTTAGCTGAATTTTTAGGTTTTTATTTAAATCTAATATTAGACAATGTAAAGATGGTAAGTTATGGTATTAGTGATATTTTTGAGCAAATGATTTCAATTACTGAGGATGATTTAGTTATAGGCATTGGGTTCCCTAGATATGCGTCTAGAACTATTGAAGCATTAAATTTTGCACATAGAAAAGGTACTACAGTAGTTGCTATTACTGATAGTCTATTGTCTCCCTTAGCTTCAAAAGCTGATTATACATTGATAGCGCAAAGTAATATGGCTTCCTTTGTAGATTCCCTAGTGGCACCTTTAAGCCTTATTAATGCCCTAATAATAGCTGTAGGTTTACGAGAAAAAGAAAAGATTTCATCTACTTTTACTGAGCTAGAGAATATTTGGGAAGATTATCAAGTTTATTCATATAAAGACTCTGAAGAAAAATATTAAGGTATCAGAAGATACCTTATATACTGAACTGATATAGGGAACACCTATATCAGTTTTTTTATTTCATTTAACTTATGCAAGTTTTTGTTGAATTTATGCTAAAACTAGATTAAATTATAATAGATAGGTGGTGAGTTCATGGAAACAGTTGTAATTATTGGCGGTGGACCAGCGGGGATGATGGCTGCCATTGCTGCTTCACAAAATAATAAAGTTATATTAATAGAAAAAAATGAAAAGCTTGGTAAAAAACTTTACATAACAGGTAAAGGGAGATGCAATATTACTAGTTCAAAAGAAATTAGTGAATTTTTTGAGTTTATTCCAGGAAATCCGAACTTTTTATATAGTGCTCTTTATACTTTTACAAATGAAGATACTATGAATTTTTTCAAAAGGCTTGGAGTTAATTTGAAAGTAGAACGCGGTGATAGAGTTTTTCCAGAATCTGATAAGTCTTCAGACATAATAAATGCTTTTTACAATGAGCTTAATCTTAGAAAAGTTGATATAAGGTTAAATTCAAATGTAGAAAGTTTTATTACAGAGGAAGATAAGATTGTAGGAATAGAATTAAGTAATAATACTAAAGTTTTTGGCGATCATTTTGTTTTATGCACAGGTGGATTATCATACCCTCAGACAGGGTCAACAGGAGATGGTTTTAAATTTGCGAAAATTATGGGACATAAAGTTATTACCCCTCTTCCCGCATTGGTTCCAATTGTAACTATAGAAGATTGGATAAAGGAACTTCAAGGTTTATCTCTTAAAAATGTTGAACTTAGTATAAAAAGTAGTTCAGATAAAGTCTTATATAAAGAATTTGGAGAAATGTTATTTACACATTATGGTATTTCAGGGCCTATTGCACTTAGTGCTAGTAGGGTTATAAATAGAAATAGTTGTACTAAAGCTGTTATAAATCTAAAACCAGCTTTAACCCAGGAGGAATTAGATAAAAGAATTCAGAGGGATTTTTCAAAATTTACAAATAAAGCCTTCAAAAACTCTTTAGATGAACTTCTTCCACAAAAACTTATACCAATTATCATAACACTTTCAGAAATTGAACCAGATAAAAAAGTACATCTCATAACTAAAGCAGAAAGAAAAAAACTAGTAATGCTCCTTCAAAATTTAACTCTTAGTATTAAGGGATTGAGACCAATCGCGGAGGCTATAATAACCTGTGGTGGAATAGATGTAAAAAGTATTGATGCATCTACTATGAAATCAAAAACGATGAAAAACCTTTCTTTTGCTGGAGAAATCATTGACATAGATGCTTATACTGGTGGCTTTAATCTACAATTAGCATTATCAACAGGTTACTTAGCGGGGATTAAGGCATCTTCAAATAATATTAAATGAGTTTGAATATTTTAATTTCTTTAAAGGATTTTAATATTTTATATAGAATAAATATAAAGAGTTGATTTTTTAATATATGACGAAAGGGAGAATTTTATTTGAACATATCTATAGCTATAGATGGGCCTGCAGGTGCTGGAAAAAGTACAATTGCAAAGCGGCTTTCAAAAATATACAAATTAATGTACATAAATACTGGCGCTATGTATAGAGCGGTTACTTTAGCAGCCTTAAAAAACAATGTTTTACCAAGTGATGTGGAAGCTTTAAAAGAACTTGTGTTAAATTTAAATATGCATTTTGAAAATGATAGATTATTATTGGATGGTGTAGATGTAAATGATGAAATAACCTCACCCTATATTGCTAATAATGTCTCCAATTATGCAGCGATACCTGAAGTAAGAGAGATACTCGTTAAGCTTCAACAAGATATGGCAGGAAAATATGATGTGATTATGGATGGTAGAGATATTGGAACGGTAGTTCTTAAAAATTCAAAGTTTAAATTTTTTCTTACCGCTGCTGCCAGTGAAAGAGCTAAAAGACGATTTAATGAATTTAAAAATAAGGGTATCCAAGTAAATTTTGATGCTATATTAAGCGATATAATTAAAAGGGACTATATAGATACTCATAGGGCTATTAACCCTCTAACTAAGGCCATAGATGCTATAGAAATAGATACTTCCTTTATGGATATAGATCAGGTAGTTCACAGCATTTCAGCACATATTCAAAAGGGAAAATCATAAAGGAGGCTTTTACTTGAAAAATGTTATTTTAGCAGACAAAGCCGGTTTTTGTTTTGGTGTAAAAAGAGCTGTAGATGAGGCACTTAATATTAAAAATAAATTTAATAAAGATATTTATACTCTAGGTCCATTAATACACAATAATGACGTTGTTAATTACTTGATGAAAAACAATATTTTTCCTATTAAATTAGAGGAAATAGACAAACTTAATAAAAATGATGTTATAATTATTAGATCACATGGTATTACTCCAGAGGTGTACAATACACTTAAAGCTACTGTAGACAACGTAATTGATGCTACCTGTCCCCATGTTTCAATTATACATCAGAAGGCAAAAAAATATTATGACTTAGGCTATGGAATAGTAATTGTTGGAGATAAAAATCATCCTGAGGTTGAGGGTATAAATGGTTGGTGTGATAATAAAGCATTTATATCTAAGGATGGATCGGACCTGCAAAGTATACCAAGAAGGGTATGTGTTTTGTCCCAAACCACTGAAAAACAAGAAAATTTTGAAAAAGTACTAAACATTATTGGAAAAACTTGTAGGGAAATAATTGCCTTTAATACAATATGTAGTGCCACTGAAGTTAGACAAAAGACCGCTGAAGAAATATCAAAAAAGGTGGATGCTATGATTGTTATTGGTGGTAAAAACAGTTCTAATACAACAAAGTTATATGAAATATGTAAAAACAATTGTAAATATACAATTCATGTTGAAAATGCTGGAGAAATACCTGACGAAATTATAAAGTCTAAAAGTATTATAAATATAGGTGTTACAGCTGGAGCTTCAACACCTGAATGGATTATTAAGGAGGCATTAATAAAAATGAATGAAGAGAATAACCAAGAAGTAAATGAGCAATTAGCTTTCATGCAACAAAATGACAGACAAATAGTAGTTGGAGAAACCTTAAAAGGTGAAGTTATTTCAGTTAATGAAAAAGAAATCTTTTTAAATGTTGGGTATAAGGTAGACGCAATTCTTCCTGAAAACGAAGTACTAAAAGATGCTAGTGTAAAGTTATCAGATATGTTTAAAATAGGGGATTTTATTCAGGTTAAAATAATTAGTCGAAGAAACGATGATGGATTTATTGTATTGTCAGCTATAGAATTAGAAAGAGAAAAAGGTTATTCAGAATTAAAAACTTCCTTTGAAAATGGGCAAAGTATAAATGTTTTTGTAAAGGAATCTGTAAAGGGAGGACTTATAAGCAGCTATAAAGGGGTTAGAGTATTTATTCCCGCTTCTCACGTGGAATTATATCATGTAGATGATCTAAATTCCTATATAGGAAAAGAAATTGGAATAAAAATTATTGAACTTGTAGAAGGTAGAAAAAATTCTAGAATTGTAGGCTCAAGAAAGGAATTACTTAAGGTAGATAAAGATAAATTAGATGAAGTAACTTGGGAAAAACTTCAAAAGGGTGATATTGTTGAAGGTGAGGTTAAAAGATTAGCAGATTTTGGAGCTTTCGTTGATATAAATGGTGTAGATGGATTACTTCATGTATCTCAAATATCTTGGGCAAGAGTTACTAAACCAGCTGACATTTTAAAGGTTTCTGATAGAATTAAAGTTTTAATATTAGATATAGATAAGGAAAACAAAAAAATATCCTTAAGCATGAAGGCCTTGTTTGAAGACCCTTGGATAAATGTAGAAGCAAAGTATCCGGTGGACAGTATTGTGCTTTGCAAGGTATTAAGATTTGCTAGTTTTGGAGCCTTTGTAGAACTTGAACCTGGTGTAGATGCCTTAGTTCATGTTTCAGAAATTAGTCATAAGAGGATTGGTAAGCCTGATGAAGCTTTAACCATCGGACAGCAAGTAAAAGCAAAAATTTTGGATGTTAACAAAGAGAGTAAAAAAATAGGACTTAGCATTAAAGAGGCAAATGAACTTTAAGGAAGCTTCAAAAATACTATTATAAATTTATTAATGCGTGTGGATATTTTGCACGCATTTTTTATTTTTTTTATGTTATACTTAAAATCGTATCAGAAATATTTCAAGTTAAAAAGTAATTTATGTTGACTTTTTGTTAAAATTTGATAATATTTAATTTGTTATTAAAAATAAAGGAGGCATGATGGAGATATGAAAGAATTAGGACGTCACATTTTAGCTGAGATTTACGGTTGTGATCCTCAGATTTTAAACAATAAAGAGTATATTGAAAAGATTATGGTTGAATCAGCGTTAAAGGCAGGAGCAGAAGTAAGAGAAGTTGCCTTTCATAAATTTAGTCCTCAAGGAGTTAGTGGTGTAGTAATAATTTCCGAATCCCATTTGACCATTCATACCTGGCCTGAACTTGGTTATGCAGCAGTTGATGTATTTACCTGTGGTGAAAGTGTGAATCCCTGGAATGCTTGTGATTATATGACAGAATTTTTAAAAGCGAAGAACATGACAGCCACAGAGATAAAAAGAGGGATTTTTGAACAAGAAGTTTCAGTAATGTCATGTACCTTATAATAACTCTCATTTTTATGAGAGTCTTTTATTTTTTTGTGTAATATTATATGAAATATTAAATATACTTTATTAGCAATAATTTCTTTTAGGAGGAAGTATGAGGACTAGTAATAAAGTAGATTTATTGGAGGTTTTTGGGGACCGAGAAAAGGAAGTAATTATAAGGGTATTAGAAAGGTACCAGATTAGTGAGATAATAGATATAAAAAAGATAAAAACAGCATATAAAGTTGAGACCAATAAGGAAATATTATGTTTAAAAAAGATGAAAACTGGTGTTAAAAGAACAAAGAACTTAAGTGGTTTTGTTGAGGAGTTAACTAGATTAGGGTTTTACAATACACCAAAGTATGTAAAAACTTTAGACGGAAAAATTTTTGTAAAATATAAAGATATAACTTTTTATGCAATAGAGTGGATTGATAGTTGTGAGTGTAATTTAGACAACATAGTTGATGCCCAAAAGTGTATGCAGACACTTGCAAAGTTTCATTTAGCTTCATCTAAAATTGATAGTAAAAAAATGAAGTTAAAAAATAATATTAAAAACTGGCCACAAATTTTTAATTACAATATAATTGAGTTAGAAAAATTCAAAAAAATAATAAAAAGTAAAAGGTTAAAGAACGAATTTGATTTAGCTTATTTAAAGTTTATTGATAATTATATTTCACGTGGCTCTCTTTCTCTTAAGATATTGAATAATTCCAATTACTATTTGTTATATAAATTAGCTTTAGATAACAAAACCCTCTGCCAGGATAATTTTCACTTTGAAAGCTCTTTAATAAAGGGTGAGCAGTCCTATATTCTTGATTTAAGTAGCATTGTTATTGATTTGCAAATAAATGAAGTTAGTAAAATCATAAGAAAGTTAATGAATAAGAATGAATATCAATGGGACTTTTCTAAAGCCAAAATCTTAATTGAAGCATACAACAGTGAAAACAAATTGACTAAGGCAGATGTTGGAGCGATGCTTGCCCTAATTATATTTCCCCATAAGTTTTGTAAGTTAGGAGAAAAACGATATATTAAATATAAAAATTGGAATGAGATAAAATATATGCATAATCTGAATAGGTTTATAAAATATAATGAATTACAACAAGAATTTATAGAAGATTATTTAAATTTCATCTCAGATTATGTATAATAATAATATACATATAAATTTAGAATTATGAGGTTTACTATGTTTAATTGTGCTGGATTGAATAAAAAAGATTTAAAAAGATTTGAAGAATTAAATAGAAGAAGAAAAGAATTTAATGAATTAAATGAAAATTTTATGGATGATTATAACTCCTTGGGATATGCCTTCCAAATATTTTTGTTAAAGAAGATAAAAATCTTAAAATGCGGTTCGGATTTAGCAGGCTTTTTATGGGTTAATTCTTTGAACAAATATAATACTACCATTAATGCTATTAGTGTTATTGATAGTGTTAATATGTATCAAGGTTTTAATATATTAATATCATTAATTAAAGGAAACTCAAGTTTAAATTATTCCTGTATGAAAAATGATTTTAATTTCGGAATACTATCAGAAAGCGGCTTTAAAAAGAAAGATGGCACCCTTGAATTAAGTAAGCATCTAGTAAATTATAATAATATTATATATGATGAAAATATTAGTTTTCACGTAGTAGAGAAGGGTCCTTTAGAGAAGATTAGATGCGAATTACAAAATGAAATATTTAAGGATGTAAATAGAGTTCCTCTAAAAATGGAGGATATTTATTTTGATGAACTTCAAAATTATTACCTTAAACCTGGATCTATCCTTATGAGGTATAAAAACAATTATATTGGCTATGGTCAAGTTATAATTGAATTTAACAATGCTACTATTGTAAATTTTGGAATATTAAAAAAATATAGAAATAGAGGTTTTGGAAAAGAGTTATTATTTCATTTATTAAACATTATATTAATTTATAATTATAATTTTGCCTTTATTAAGGTTAAATCCTATAATGATGGTGCTTTAAATTTATATAAGTCTTGCGGCTTTAAAATATTAAGTGAAAGTTATAATTGGGTGTTAAATAGATGAAAAAGGGTGTACATTTAAAGTATACCCTTTTTTACTTAATTAATTAGATTTTCAGTAGGAACATGTGCAGTCTTTAAATTAAAAAGGGAGTCGCGATTCTTTTTATAATAGGACCTATCCGCGATACAATTGTATTTTAACACTTTTTCTTTTTTTTCATCACCTTTTTTAGCATCATACATATATATCCCTCCCTTATATATAGTTTGAGTTAAAAAAGCAATAAATATTTAGGAATATTATAGTTTTTTACGGTTTTATTGTTTATAATTAATAAGTTAGATTAAATTTGCTAAGGAGTGTACATTGTGAAAAATATAAATAAAAATTACTATATAGAAACTTGGGGTTGTCAGATGAATGAAGAAGATTCAGAGAAATTATCTGGAATGCTTTTAAATCTAGGATACTCTAAAACAGAGGAAAAGACTAAGGCAGAAATAATAATTTTTAATACCTGCTGTGTAAGAGAGAATGCAGAACTCAAGTTTTATGGAAGTCTTGGAGCCTTAAAAAGGCTTAAGAAAGAGAAACCCGAACTAATTATAGCTATTTGTGGATGTATGATGCAACAGGAAGGTATGGCTCAAAAATTAATAAAAACATATCCTTTTGTGGATATAATTTTTGGTACACATAATTCACATATGTTTCCGGAATATTTAAATAGAGTAAGGCAAGAAGCTAAAACGGTAATTGAGATTTTTAATAAAGAAGATGGAATTATTGAAGGACTCCCAATAGATAGAGAAAGTAGCATTAAAGCTTTTGTTACGATAATGTATGGTTGCAATAACTTTTGCACTTATTGTATTGTTCCCTATGTAAGAGGAAGAGAGAGAAGTAGAAAACCTGAGGATATTCAAAAGGAAATTGAAGATTTAGTTAAAAAAGGATATAAAGAAATAACCTTACTAGGTCAAAATGTTAATTCCTATGGAAAGGACTTAGAGCCTAAAATTAATTTTGGAGAATTACTTAGAGAAGTTAACAAAATTGATGGAATTGAGAGAATCAGATTTATGACTTCTCATCCAAAGGATCTCACAGAGGATGTTATATTTGCAATAAAAGAATGTGAAAAAGTATGTGAACAAATACATCTTCCAGTTCAGGCGGGTTCTTCCAATCTTTTGAAGAGAATGAATAGACATTATACAAGAGAACAATATCTAGACACTATGCAAAAGGTAAAGAAAGAAGTGCCAAATATATCAATATCAACAGATATAATTATTGGCTTCCCAGGTGAAACTGAAGAGGATTTCTTAGAAATTTTAAGTTTAGTAAAAGAAGTTGAATTTGATTTAGCCTTTACTTACATTTATTCAAAGCGAAAAGGGACGCCTGCAGATGAGATGGAGGATCAGATTCCTGACGATGTTAAACATAGTAGGTTTAATAGACTTCTTGAAGTAGTAAATGAAGGTTGTGCAAAGAAAAACAAGGAATATGAAGGTAGGGTTTGCGAAGTTCTAGTTGAAGGTCCAAGTAAAAATGATATTACAAAACTTATGGGAAGAACTAGATCCGGAAAGTTAGTTAATTTTGAAGGTAATTTAGAATTAATAGGTAAACTTATAGATGTAACAATAATAAAAGCACATTCATTCTCTTTAATAGGAGAAATCAAATAATCCTTTTAATATACTTAAGGAGTGATATTCATGGCTTTAACTCCAATGATGAATCAATATTTACAGGTTAAAGAAAAATGCAAGGATTGTATATTATTCTTTAGACTTGGAGATTTTTATGAAATGTTTTTTGAAGATGCAGAAATTGCTTCTCGTGAAATTGAACTTGTACTCACGGGAAGAGATTGTGGTCTGGAAAAAAGGGCACCTATGTGTGGTATACCTTATCATGCAGCTAATAATTATATTGGAAGACTTATTAGTAAAGGCTATAAGGTAGCTATTTGTGAGCAATTAGAAGATCCAACTTTAGCAAAAGGAATTGTTGAAAGAGGTATTGTAAAAATTATTACCCCTGGAACCTATACGGATTCATCTTTTTTAGAGGATACTAGAAATAATTATATTATGAGTTTATTTGTTGAGGAGAATCAGGCTGGAATCTGTTTTGCAGACATTTCAACAGGTGATTTTAACTGTACCTTTAGCATTTATGATATAGATATAATTTTAGATGAGATAAGTAAATATAATCCTAGTGAAATTCTTATTCAGGAGGATATCTCAGAAAAGTTTAAAACAATAATAAATCAGCGATTTACTGTTCCTTTTACTTATAGAAGTAAGGAGTATTTTAGTTTAGGGGCTGAGAAAAATATAAAAGAACAATTCAATAACGTTAATAAGGATACCATAAATACAATTGTGGCTTGTGCTGCTAATGGACTAGTTAATTATATATATGAGACTCAAAAGGTAGCTCTCTCAAACATTAAGAACCTTGAGTATTATAACATTGTGGATTACCTTACCATCGACGTTAATTCAAGAAGGAACCTGGAGCTATCTGAAACTATTAAGGATAAAAGTAAAAAAGGATCCTTACTTTGGGTATTGGATAAGACTAATACATCAATGGGAGCAAGACAACTGAGAAAGTGGATAGAACAACCACTTATTGATAAAGGAAAAATTGAAAAAAGGTTAGATTCTGTAGAAGAGTTGATTACAAAAATATCAACCCATGAAGATCTAAAGGAATGCTTAAAAGAGATTTATGATATTGAGAGAATTATAGGCAAAATATCTTCTAAGAATGTAAACGCAAAGGAGCTTATCTCCTTAAAAAACTCCCTAGGTAAGTTACCTTTGATTAAACAAATATTAAGTAATTTTCAAAGTAAAATGTTAATAGGAATGTTTAAGGAACTTGATGAATTAAAAGATATATTTGCACTTCTAGATTCTTCTATATATGAGAGTCCATCACTTTCATTAAAGGACGGCAATCTTATTAAAGAGGGTTTTAATTCAGAAATTGATGAGCTTAGAACTGCTAAAGCCCATGGTAAAGAGTGGATAGCGGCATTAGAAAGCACAGAAAGAGAAATAACAGGAATAAAGTCTTTAAAGATAGGGTATAATAGAGTTTTTGGATATTATATTGAAATAACAAAATCAAATTTTTCTAATATTCCTGAAGGAAGGTATATTAGAAAACAAACCTTATCCAATGCTGAACGATATATAACTCCAGAGCTTAAAGAAATGGAAGACAAGGTTTTAGGTGCGGAAGAAAAGCTTATTAGTTTAGAATATGAGATTTTTGTTTCAATAAGAAATGAAATTGAAGCCCAAATAAATAGAATGCAAATAAGCGCTAAAATTCTTTCAGAGGTGGACTGCTTAAGTTCATTAGCTTCAATAGCCTTACAATATAATTACTCTAAACCAAAGATAACAAAAGATGGAGCTATAAAAATAACTGAGGGAAGACATCCTGTAATAGAAAAAATGATTCCACCAGGCACCTTCGTTTCAAATAATGGAAGTATTGATAATAAAAAGGAGCAGATGTTATTAATCACTGGTCCCAATATGGCAGGTAAATCTACTTATATGAGACAAATTGCATTAATAGTGTTAATGGCTCAAATAGGAAGTTTTGTACCTGCAATGGATGCATCAATTTCTATCTGCGATAAGATTTTCACAAGAATTGGAGCTTCAGATGATCTTGCTGCAGGTAAAAGTACCTTTATGGTAGAGATGTGGGAAGTTTCTAATATACTTAGAAACGCAACTAATAATAGCTTAGTACTCTTAGATGAAGTAGGTAGAGGAACAAGTACCTATGACGGTCTTAGTATCGCTTGGGCAGTAATAGAATATATTTGTTCTAATAAGGGGCTTAAGTGCAAAACTCTTTTTGCAACTCATTATCATGAGCTAATACGTTTAGAAGGAAAAATTAAAGGTGTTAAGAATTATTCAGTAGCGGTAAAGAAAATAGGTGAAGAAATCGCCTTCTTAAGAAAAATTGTTCCTGGTGGTGCTGATGACTCCTATGGAATAGAAGTAGCGAAATTAGCTGGATTACCTGATGAGGTTACTAAAAGAGCCAAGGAGATTTTAGGAAATTTAGAAAACATTGAAGAAACTAATGATACAGTTAAATTCATTCCTTCAAAAACTAAATCTATAAATGAAAGTTCAAAACAGCTAGGTTTTTTAGATTTTCAAAAGGACGATTTTATAAATGGCCTTAAAGATATTGATATAAATAATATGACTCCATTGGATTGTTTAAATAAACTTAATGAATTAATTAAAAAAGCAAAACAGATTTAGTTTTGTGTAAGGAGACATTGTGAATAGAATAAACATTTTAGATGATAATACCGCTAATAAAATTGCTGCGGGAGAAGTTGTTGAACGACCATTTTCTGTTGTTAAAGAGCTTATAGAAAATAGTATTGATGCAAAAGCAAAAAACATTATAGTGGAGATATATGAAGGTGGTCAGCAGTCCATCAAGATAACAGATGACGGTATTGGTGTACATCCTGAAGATATAAAAATTGCTTTTATGCCCCACGCTACAAGTAAAATTTCTGACATTGAGGATGTTTTCACAATCAATACTATGGGCTTTAGGGGCGAAGCACTTCCTAGTATTGCTTCTGTATCTAATACTGTATTTAAAAGTAGAACAGCTGAATTTGAGTACGGTAAAGAAATATCAATATTGGGTGGAAATTTAGAATATATAAAAGATACAGGCTGTAATGTGGGATCCTCTATAGAAGTTAATAATCTTTTTTTTAATGTTCCTGCCAGGAAAAAGTTTTTAAAGTCTCCCCAAAGAGAAAGTGCTCTTATAACAGATATAGTGACTAGATTAGCATTAGCACATAACCGTATTTCTTTTAAACTATTTAATAATGGTAAAAATTTAGTTACTACTTATGCAAGTGAAAACATGATGGATACTATTCGATTTATTTATGATAAAAATACTTGTGAGAATGTAATAAACTTTGAAGAACATGGTGATGTACTTTCTGTGTATGGATTTATCGGTACAGCTGAATTAAGTAGGGGAAGTAGAAATAATCAAAGTGTTTTTGTTAATAAAAGATATATTAAGAGCAAACTTATAACTACTGCAATTGAAACGGCTTTTAAATCTTTTTTAATGATAAATAAATTTCCGTTTTTCATAGTTTTTTTAGATATATATCCAGAAATGATAGATGTTAATGTGCATCCAACAAAGTCTGAGATTAAGTTTAAGGATGAAAGAGTTATTTTTAAAGCAGTTTTTGATGTAGTTCATAAGGCACTTCGAGATTCTAGAATAAATTCCTTTAAAGAAGTGCAAGATGATTTTATTGATGTTTTAGAAAAAAAGGCTGAAGAGGAGAAATTACTTCAAGAAAAGATAGAGATATTAGAAATGCCAATTGACTTAAAGTTTGAAAATAGCCCACTTAATTATAAAGTCCTTGAAAGTAGTGTAGATTCAGTATTCGAGAAAAAGATAGAACTTACTACCCCAACACAAACTCAGTCATTGGAAAGAAAGCTACCAAGTTTAAGAGTAGTTGGACAGTTTCATAATACTTATATTATAGCTGAAGCAAAGGAAGAATTATTTTTAATTGATCAACATGCTGCCCATGAGAAAATACTTTTCGAGAAGTACAGAAATCAAATTAAAAATATGCAGGTGATGTCACAACTTTTAATAATTCCAACAGTAATGGAATTATCTCCTGAGGATTTCTCCACATATATTGAAAATAAAGAGTTGTTTACGTCTACTGGCTTCGGTATCGAAGTTTTCGGAGATGAAACTATTACTATTAGGGAAGTTCCTATTATCTTAGGAAAACCAGATTTGAAAAATTTATTTTTAAATATTATAGATAATTTAAAAAATATGGGAACTGGGCTAACGGTAGATGTTAAATATCATAAAATAGCCACCATTGCTTGTAAGGCAGCAATCAAAGGAAATGATCCACTTTCTCAAGTTGAGATGGTAAGATTATTGGAGGATTTAAGTTATATTGAAGATCCATTTAACTGTCCACATGGTAGACCCACTATTATTAAAATGTCAGTAAATGAATTGGAGAAGAAATTTAAGAGGATACAATGATGAAAAGAATATTGATTTTAAGTGGACCTACAGGAGTAGGTAAAACAGAAGTTTCCATAGAGCTTGCTAAAAAGCTAAACGGAGAAATAATCTCAGCGGATTCAATGCAAATTTACAAATACATGGATATAGGTTCAGGTAAGATATCTATTGAAGAAATGCAAGGCATCACGCATCATATGATAGACATACTAGATCCAGAGGATAGTTTTACTGTGGCTGATTTTAAGTCTAGGGCTACAGGTATAATAGAAGACATTATATCTAGAGGAAAGTTACCTATGCTTGTAGGTGGCACAGGGCTATATATTGACTCTCTGATCCGCAATTACAGTTTTACAGAGGCACATAAAGACGATTCCTATAGAGAAGAGCTTGAAGTTCTGGCTCAAAAGGAAGGAAATCAATATGTTCACCAACTGTTAAGAGATAAAGATCCAATATCCTTTGAGAATATACATTATAATAATTTAAAAAGAGTTATTAGGGCCTTAGAGGTGTTCAAACTAACAGGAAAACCCTTTAGTAACTATAAGGTTGAAGCCTCCTATGATTTAGCCTACGATGTAGACTATTTTGTTTTGACTATGAATAGAGAAACACTTTATACTAGGATAAATAAAAGAGTAGATACTATGATGGAAAAGGGGTTACTTCAAGAAGTTAAATTTCTTAAAGAGAGAGGACTTACTTCAGAAATACAATCAATGAAGGGTATTGGTTATAAAGAAATTTTGGACTTTCTTCACGGGGATACAACATTAGAAGCTGCAGTTGATAGCATAAAACAAGGTTCTAGAAATTATGCAAAAAGGCAATTAACTTGGTTTAGAAGAAATGAATTAGTTCAGTGGATAGATAAAGATGAGTTTCGAGACCAGGATAAAATACTTGAATTAATTATGAAAAGGAATGGTTTTTAAAATGATAAGTCTAACAAAAGAAGCATTGAAAAAAATTTATGGAGTGAATGAGGATATCCTTAATCTCTATGAAAAAGCTATAATAGATGTAACAAAGGAATTTAACTACTATGATGATATAAGGGAATTTAACCAATTAAAAGTATTAGATGCCCTTCAAAAGGAAAGAATAAGTGAAGCACATTTTACCAACTCCTCAGGTTATGGCTATGGGGATATAGGAAGGGACTCCTTAGATAAGGTTTATGCCAGAGTATTTAACACTGAAAGTGCTCTAGTAAGACCTCACTTCGTAAATGGTACACATGCAATAGGAGCTGCTTTATTTGGCAATTTAAGGCCAGGAGATACCTTGTTATCTGTTTGTGGAACTCCCTATGATACCTTACATAACATAATTGGTATTAGCGGAAAAGAAAATATAGGCTCCTTAAAGGAGTATGGAGTAAATTATAAGCAAATAGATTTAAAAGATGGCAAAATAGATTGTGTTTTAGTAGAGGAAACCTTAAAGTCTGATAGTAGTATTAAGATGGTACATATTCAGAGATCTACTGGATACGGTTGGAGAAAAGCTATGACAGTTTTGGAAATCTCTGATGTCGTAACTAAGGTTAAGGCTATTAGCGGAAAAGCCATTTGTTTTGTAGATAATTGTTATGGGGAATTTGTAGAGACTTTAGAGCCTACAGATGTTGGCGCTGATTTAATCGCTGGATCATTGATAAAAAATATAGGTGGGGGAATTGCTCCAACTGGTGGATATATTGCTGGAAAGGCAGAATATGTTGAACAGGCTGCTTTTAGACTTACTATTCCTGGAATAGGAGGGGAATGTGGTTCAACTTTTGGAGTAATGAGATCTTTTTACCAGGGTCTATTCTTAGCTCCCCATGTTACAATGGAGGCTGTAAAAGGAGCGGTTTTTTGCTCAAGAATAATGGAATTAGCAGGGTTTGAAGTTTTACCTAAATATACAGATAAAAGAAGTGATATAATTCAAGCTATCAAGTTTAATGATAAAGAAAAATTGATTAATTTCTGCAAGGGTATTCAACATGGTTCACCTATTGATTCTTTCCTTGAATGTGAGCCTTGGGATATGCCAGGCTATACGGATCAGGTTATAATGGCTGCAGGAGCCTTTATTCAAGGTGCATCTATAGAACTTTCAGCTGATGCACCAATAAGGGAGCCTTATATCGCTTATCTTCAAGGGGGACTTACCTTCGATCACGTAAAAATTGGAGTTCTTATAGCATTAGCAAAAATATTGAAACAGTAAGCAGACAAAATAAAATATTTTAGATTATAAAAAAAGGAATGATATAAGTCATTCCTTTAATATTTCCTATAAAGACCAGCTAACTTTCCTATAATTGTACAATGAGGAACAATTATAGGGTCCATAGTTTTATTCTCAGGTTGAAGTCGGTAGTGACCTTTTTCTTTAAAAAATCTTTTTATTGTTGCTTCTTCGCCAATGAGGGCAACTACAATTTCCCCATTTGATGCTATGGAGGTTTGTTCAATTATTGCTAAATCTCCATCCATAATGCCTGCATCAATCATACTTTCTCCTGAAACCCTTAACATAAATAATTCATTATTACTATGAATATATTCAATAGGTAAGGGGAAAGTATCTTCAATGTTTTCTACAGCTAAAATTGGCATTCCAGCAGTAACTTTTCCTATAATAGGAATATTAATCATTTCTTTTCTTGATGAATCATCGCCCAAGATCTCAATAGTTCTAGGTTTAGTAGGATCTCTTTTAATAAAACCCTTTTTCTCTAGCCTAGAAAGATGGCCATGAACAGTAGAAGTGGAACTAAGCCCAACACCAATACAGATTTCTCTTACTGAAGGGGGATAACCCTTATCATGCACTTGTTTTTTTATAAAGTCATAGATTTCCATTTGTTTCTTTGGTTTATGTTCAACCATGCAAAAGCACCTCACATTCTAATAACCTATTTTATCACATTTTTTGATTAAAATCAAACTTATGTTCTTACTTATATTTATTGCCACTTTGGAGATTTTTATTCACTTTATAAATAAATATTTGATAAAATAGTTATTTTTAGGTTGATAGTTTCAAGGTAGTTTGCTATAATCGTACAGTAATAAATAACGGAAGAGGTGTGCGTATGAATAAAATGTGTATTTTTGATTCGAAAAAAACCTGTAATGAATGTGGAGAATGCATGATATGCGATTTAAATAGAAATAAAAAATGCGATAATTGTGGTATATGCCTTGAAACAGCAGGGGTAGATATGAAAGAAGTTGAAATTGATGAAATAATAGATGAAGTAGAAGAAATGGAAGTAGATCAAGCAATTCCAGTAATTGAAGAGGAGATACTTCCCGAAGAGGAAACTGCTGATTTTGAGCTTATTGATGATATAGCAGGACTTGGAGATATTATAGAGGATTTAAAAATAGGGGGTAACTCTGAAAAATTATCCTATACAGAAGAATATCCCGGATTAATCCTAAAGAAAAAATAAATAAGTGATATGAAAATGGCATTAATGAGGCCTCGGAACATACGTTCGCATTATTGCAGAACAATAAGCAAAATTATTCTAAGGTCCATTAATTCATTTTCCTTTAGGGAGGTGAAAGAAAATAAGAAACTCCCTTTATTCATTGAGAGGATTAGAATTAACAGCCTCTCTAAGTTTCTCATCATCTACATGGGTATAAATTTGAGTGGTTGAAATATTTTCATGCCCAAGTATTTTTTGAAGGCTTATAATATCTACATTACCGTATTTATACATCAAAGTTGCTGCAGTATGCCTTAATTTATGGGGCGTGTATTTTTCCTTATCAAGTCCTGCTTCGCCAATATATTTTTTTATTAGTCTTTCCACAGTACGTTTATTTATTTCACATTTCCTTTCACTTATAAAAAGTGAATCTTTATGAGTGGTCAGTATTTCCATTAAATTTCTTTCATCCATGTACTGAGAAATAGCTCGTAAACAAGACTTATTTAGATAAACAGTACGTTCTTTATTACCTTTACCGATTATTGTAAGCGTATCTTCCTTAATTTTCGAGATTTGAATACTACATAATTCAGAAAGTCTTAAGCCACAATTTAAAAATAAAGTTATAATGCAAAAATCTCTTTTGGAATGCTTGTACGTACCATCTACAGAATTTAGCAAGTTTTTACTCTCGTCAAGAGTTAAGTAAACTGGGTTCCTTTTATTAATTTTAGGAGTTTCCAGGTCTGAGGTTGGATTCTCATTTATAACTTTTGCTCTTGTATAAAGATACTTAAAAAAAGATTTTAAAGCGGCTACTTTTCTTGCTCTGGCATAAGCACTATTGTTTCTTTGCTTTTCTGCAAAGGACAAAAAAGCATAAAAATCAGCTAATTTTATATGTTTAATAAAGTCGTCCTGAATATCATTTATTATTATATCCTCAAATTGAATGTTTTTAGGACATAATCCTTTATAGAGTTTTATGAATCTAAAAAAAAGTGTTATCTCTATTTTATAGCCTGCAACTGTATTACTTGATTTTCCTCTGATTACAGATAGATAATTTAAAAATTCTATTAACCTTTCTGGAGTAACGTCGCTATTTGAGGTTACAATGTCATATCGCATAACTATTTCCTTTCTTCTTATGTAATTATTTTTTTATTCTAATCTAATAGATGAATTATTATTAAGGACTTCAGTAGCTATTAGATTAACTATTTCCATTAATTTATCCTTAACTTCTTTTTCGTATTTTATTTTCGGATTATCGCTTGAACTTAAATATACATTTGTATTAATTCTAAATAGAGTGTAACCCTTATAGTGTGCTTTAGAATCATTGCTTTTATCTCGGTTTTTTCCGGATTCTAACTTATTAGATACAGTATCGTTAACATCAATTATATATTTATATAAAGAATTATTATTAATTACTATTATGGGTATCGCATTATCATTGTTATAAACATTCATAGAATTAATTCCAACTATTATTTCACACTTAGGTAGCATTTCACCTAAAAACAAATCTATTTCATGGCGTATATATTGTTGAAGAAAGGGGCCAGTGAGTTCAGTATCTGTGAGTCCATCAAGAATTGTCTTTTTATAGTTTTTTCTTGTTTCTGAATAATCACGATTACTTACAACAATTTGTTGGGCCTCAACCTTATCTCTATTTATTCCCATGTCTTTAAATATTCTTTGGATTTGACGTGAACTAACTTTAAATATTTCTCCTATGTCTGAAGGAGAATAATTGTTCTTATGGAATTTATAGAAAGCTTCTATTGCTGACGAAAAACTTTTTTCCTTAAGTCTAATTTTAATATCTTTAATTAACAGAAAATCTTCCTTAGATAGTTTTGTATTGTCTAATATTTTATTATCTTGATCGCTGTAAGTAATTGACTCATATTTATTTTGCATAAAAAAAGACCACCTCTTGCTAATTATACCCGATTTATTGTCGCTTGTCAACCGAATTATACTAAATGTATATTTAGCGACGTCTAATCCGTCAAAACAGAAGGTCAAATTATCTATAAATTAACTTATATGTTATTAATTATATAGATCTAAAAACTTTTATCTTCTACATGCTCCTCTACTAAGTTTGTACAAAACAAAAAAATATAGTTTTACATAGCGGGGTTAATATTTTTTTGTAATTATACTAGAATAAAAAATAAATCCAAAATTAAAGTGCAAAATACCAATATAACGAAATTTTTTATAATTTTTAGTTATTACACCTTTTCCCAATTAAAAATATAAATTTAGCGACGTCTATCCTTACGACAAATATATTTAATATACAAATTTTTCAAATCGATTTTGTTGAAATTTCCTCCAATACTTTTTTAATTACCTACATAGATTATGATTTATTTAATTCTAAATTAAATTTTAGCGACAAAATCGATTTGTAATTTATACTACAATTGACAAATTTCTTGCAATGAGTTAGTAATTACTATATTTATATCTATCCATAAAATGTTAATAAAAAAAGAAGGCAATTGCCCAATGTCATTAAGATAAGCGGATAAAATTTTTAAAAGAACCGTTAGAAATAGTTTTAATATTTTTAACGGTTCTTTT
>JACMJL010000085.1 GCA_014380625.1 Clostridiaceae bacterium | reverse complement strand
GATGTAATAGTTGAGGTTCAAAAACAAATAGATGCTTGGATTAAAATACAAAAGTAACAACTATTAAGATTATAATTGTTACACATGATTATTTAGAAAACATGAAATTTATATAAAATAAAAGCAAGTATTATTAAAAAAAAGCAATTAATGGTATGAAAAGTAAGAAACTCTAATTATAAAAGAGAACTTTATAAAAATAGAAGTTAAAATAATATAATATAATATCAAATTAGTAATATTTCAAATTATAAAATAAATGTTTATACTGAAGACAAAGATAAATGTGTATGAGTTAAGGAAGATATTGAGAATAAACATTATTGTTTTTAGAGAGAAGGGACATAATTTATGCAATTAATAAAGAACAGGAAGTTATTCAGTGTTATTAATAAAAAGAGGAATAGTGGTAAATTTAAAGATCAATTAGAGTTTCTGGCAATGTGCGCGCCAGCATCAATTTTATTATTAATATTTTCGTATTTGCCAATGATAGGGTTAATATTACCCTTTAAGGAATTTAGGTATGATGTTGGTATTTTTAGTAGCAAATGGGTAGGACTTAAAAATTTCAACTTTTTTTTCTCGTCCTCGGATGCTTTTAGGATTACGAGAAATACCATAGGGTTGAATTTTTTATTCATTATTACGGGGACTGTTGTTGCTATTGGAATAGCATTAATGTTGTTTGAAATAAAAAACAAACACCACATAAAAATTTATCAGACCTTGACTATATTACCAAATTTCATTTCCTATGTTGTTGCTGGGTACATCACATATTCCTTATTTAATCCAGTTTATGGAGTCCTTAACCATTTGTTAACTTCCATACATTTAGCTCCAGTGCAGTGGTATAGCGAGCCAAATCTGTGGCCAGGCATTTTAACCCTAACTAATTTATGGAAGGGTGTAGGCATGGCATCAATAATATACTATGCAGCACTTATGGGGATTGATTCGGAGTATTTTGAAGCTGCGGCCATAGATGGTGCAAGTAAGTTTAAGGCTACAATTTATATTACCTTACCCTTCCTAGTGCCTCTGGTGACTATTCTAACCATACTTTCAATAGGTGGAATTTTCCGTTCGGATTTCGGTTTGTTCTATCAGATTACAAGAAATATTGGACTGCTTTATTCAACAACTGATGTTATAGATACTTACATTTTTAGAGCACTTAAAACCGTCGGAGATTTCAATATGGCCAGTGCAGTGGGGTTATATCAAGCCTTAGTAGGATTTGTATTGGTTATGGTAACAAACAAAATTGTTAAAAAAATATCACCAGACAGCTCATTATTTTAACAGGGGAGGACAAAAGAGTGATAGAAAATAAAAAATCCAGTCGAATTAGTTTAAGTTTTATACATCTGTTTTTTATATTATTTAGTTTAGCCTGTGTAGTCCCCTTTCTTTTATTAATATCTATTTCACTTTCGAGTGATTTAAACATAATAAAATATGGCTATTCCTTAATACCAAAGGTTATTGATTTGACTGCTTATAAATATGTTTTTACAAATCCTGCAGTGGTGGTTAATGCCTATGGAGTTACAATTTTTGTTACTGCGGTGGGCACGGTCCTAAGTACCTTTATAATAGCATTGTTTGCTTATCCTTTATCTAGAAGTTCCTTTAAATACAAAAACATTTTTATGTTTTTCACATTTTTCACCATGCTTTTTAATGGTGGACTTGTGCCATCCTATATTTTACTAACAAAATATCTGCATTTAAATGACACAATATGGATCATGATTATTCCAGGTCTTGTAAATGTATGGTTTGTAATAATGGTAAGAACTTTTTTCAAGCAGATACCTGAAGCCATCTGTGAATCAGCAAAAATTGATGGTGCCAGTGAGTTTACTATATTTTTCAAACTGATTTTACCCCTTTCTAAACCAGTACTTGCCACAATCGCTCTTATGGGCGCTCTCGGAAGGTGGAACGATTGGTATACAGCGATGCTTTTCATTGATAATGAAAAATTATACCCCATACAATATGTGCTTCAGAAGATAATGCTTGAACTTCAATTTCTACAGAATAATATGGATAAAATTCCAATAGAGATGATTGAAAAGGTTAATGATATTCCAACTGAAAGTGTCAGAATGGCGCTATGCATAGTCGCAGCAGGTCCTATGATTTGTATATTCCCTTTCTTCCAAAAGTATTTTGTGAAGGGTATGACGGTGGGAGCGATTAAAGGATAGAAAAGATATATAATGAAATTTTAGTTTTGAGCCTAAGTTCAAAATTTAAAATATAAAGAATTAAAGGGGGACAAAAAATGTTAAAGTTGAAAAAATCAGTTACATTATTAATTGCATTATCACTGGTTCTTAGTGTTTTGCTAACAGGGTTTTCAGCACCAAGTGCTACAGCTAAGGTTGATTATCAAAAACTAAAACCAGTAAATCTTACCTGGTATTTTGTTGGGGAAAAACAGCCCGATGAGGCCTTAGTTTATGCTGCAATGAATAAAATTACAAAGACTAAAATTAATGCAACAGTAGATTTCAAAAGAATCGATTGGGCAGCCTATGATGAAAAAGCCAAGCTTCTAATGGCAAGTGGACAGGAATGGGATATTATTTTTACAGCATCCTGGATTAATAATTTTTATACAGCAGCAGCTAAAGGAGCTTTTCTAGACATAACGACACTTATTAAAAAGTACCCAGTTCTTCTTAAATCAGTACCTGATTTTTGTTTAGCTTCTGGTACTTATAATGGAAAACAATATGCAATACCTAATTATCAAGCTTTGTATGCTCAAAAGGCAATAGTTGTGCCAACCAGCATCGCAAAGGCTGTTGGATTGGATAAAATCAAAAAGTTTAATTCCATTAATGAATGGGAGCCATATTTGGCAAAGTTTAAAGCTTCATATCCAGACAGAGTTACCCTTGAATACAATGCAACATGGGGGCCGGATTATGGCGATTTGCCTGCACTGGGGAGTATAAAGTACAATTATCATGATAAGGTACCAAAATTAGTATTGGGATTTGAATCACCTGAAGTGTTAGCTCTTGCTCGTAAAAACAGAGAATGGTTTTTAAAAGGGTATTTACGACCTGATCTATTGACTTCTGAGAATAAAGATAAAGATACTATTGTAAACGTGACCCCGGTATTAAAGCCTGGAATGGATGGAGAGTTATTAGCACAATTTAAAGTTCCTATGACGGCAATACCTTTTATGGATCCTATGATTGTTG
>JACMJL010000084.1 GCA_014380625.1 Clostridiaceae bacterium | reverse complement strand
TGCAAACTTAGTTATACGTGAAAGCTCATCATTGATTTGAATTGCAAGCTCTCTAGTTGGTGTAAGTATTAAAACTTGAATTTTACCATTAGATTTTTCCATTTTGCTTATAATTGGAGCTCCGAAAGCTAATGTTTTTCCTGTTCCAGTTTGAGCTTGACCTATTATATCAAACCCTTCTAAAACTACAGGAATAGCCTGTGCTTGGATTTGTGATGGTTCTTCGAACCCCATTGCATTGATTGCGTTAAGTACATCTTCACTAAGACCTAGTGAAGTAAATTTAATTTCTTCCATAAAATACCCCGTTAACTAAAATCAATTAAAATTTATAACTTTAGATTTTAGTTCATAATTAAATTTTCTAAAATTAATGATTTCAATAAATTTATAACGGTTTTCACTTCCTTTCTCGTTTTGGTTTATTTTTGTTTTTCCGTAACCTTCAATAATGTCAAATATCAAGCAACATCATGATATTATGATAGCCTTGACCGTCTGCTTAAATTTTGAAAAAGTCAATAAAAATAATGTATTAAGATCAATAATAATATCTTAGTCATTTCCTCTTCCAAATCTTTAAAGCATCTTACCTTTGATCATTTTTTCGCGAAGGCTACATCCCAACACAGCTGACTACTGTATTATATATACAAAAGCTCCTGCTCTTAAGTTTTGGATTATTAAATATAGGTACGAGTTGAAAAACAGAGATTCAACATTAATACCTTCTCTAAGAGAAATAATTTAATTAAAATTTTTCTCTATATCTCTAATATGAGGATATTCTTTTTCTTGAGATCGTTTTTTAAACAACATTTTCTAGTATAATACATAATTAGTATTAACACAAGAGAAATATTTATTCAAAATTTTTTTATTGTGTTTAAGGTTTTAATATTAATCTGTATTCTTAATGTGATTTAAATCATATAAAATTATAAATACAGGGTATATAATAAAATCGGATAAATTTAAAGTTTTGTTATGAAGATGGTTAAATTTTACTAATATAAATTTCCTAGGGGGTTAAGATCATGAAATCTAAAGACAATGTATTTTGTGATAAAAATATGAATAATTGGTTTAGTTCTATGTTTGAGGGCTATGCATTTCATGAATTAATAATTGATGACAGTGGTAAACCTATAAATTATAGATATTTAGATATAAATAATGCTTATGAAAAAATGATGGGGGTAAATAGAGCACAAGTAATTGGTAAAACAGCAACTGAGATATGTGATAAGGAAGAAGATATCTTGCTAGAAGCCTATGCTTATGTAGCTTTACAAGGCAAACCCCTTCAGTTTGAGAGCTATTCGAAAAAGTTAAACAAGTATTTTAGAATTAGTGCCTACAGCCCTCAAGAGGGAAGGTTCATAACATTTATTACTGACATCACAGATTTGAAGAAAGCAGAAGATACATTTAGAATGCATCACATTCTTTTTGAAAACGCACAAGATATAATATTATACATTAATAAATCAGGAGACATAATTACGGCTAACAGAAATGCTCTTCAAGTATATGGGTACACCTTGGAAGAAATTAAAAAACTAAAAATAAGTGATTTAAGACACTATACAACCATGGATACCTTTCAAGATGAAATGAAAAAGGCAGATGAAAATGGTGTAATATTTGAAAGTCTACATGTAAAAAAAGATGGCACAGTATTTCCTGTTGAGGTAAGTGTTAAAGGGACACTTATTAATAATGAGAGAATAAGAATGCATATCATTAGGGATATTACCCAACGTAAAAAATCTGAAGAAAAAATTCTATATCTTGCAAATCATGATATTTTAACTGGGGTGGCAAATAGAGGTTATTTAATGAAACAGATTGATAATATAATTGAACAGGGTAACATAGCACATGAAAAATTTGCACTTATGCTTTTCGATATAGATAAATTCAAGCCTATAAATGATATTTATGGGCACAACGCTGGAGATCAAATTCTTAAAACCACATCCAATGCTATACGTAACACTTTAAGGAAAAATGATGTGTTTGGAAGATATGGTGGTGATGAGTTTGTAATTGTACAACCTTTTATAAAGGATAAAGAGGATGTTAAGGTACTTGTAAGAAGAATTATGAGTAGCCTAAAAACTCCTATGAATGTCAGCGAAAATGAATTTAATATTAGTATCAGTTTAGGTATAAGTATTTTTCCAGATGATGGTAAAGATAAGAAAGAGTTATTATTCTGTGCCGATAGTGCTATGTATGAAGTTAAAAGAAGAGGTGGAAATGGTTTTAACTTCAATAAACATTAAACATTAGAGATACGAAGGTAAGGATGCCTAGTCCCCAAAAATATTATTTTACATACAAGCATTATTCATGAGATAATGGAAATGTGTTCTAATAGCGGTTAATTTAAAATTATTTAATTGTAAGTTTTGGAGGCTTTATTGTGAATAATCAAATATCAGAAATTTTAAAGGAGCTTATTAGAGAAAATGGAATAGACCTTTGCAATAATAAAATTAAATTGAAGGGTCTTTTATTTGATTTGTGTGGTGATAGTAAAAAAGAAATTAATATATTAATTATAGCAATCCAATATAACATTATATATGAAATTTTATGCATTTCCGAAAATACTATTGATGATTTTACCTATAACCGTTTTGTGAATAAGTTATGTGTAGAGGCTGGTACCGATAAAAAGGTTACCCTCTGGGCTGTTAAGTGTTGGATTGAGGCATTAGGAAAAGAACTGAATTCAATTAATCCCTTAAATTCAACTAAAAGTAACATACCAATTTACTTAGATCGTTTATACATATGTCCACTTAATGAGTCCATATTAAAAATGTATTCTTTTGAAAGTATGTCTCAATACGTGGCAAGAATTGAAAATATGCAGTGTGTGGCCTTTGGAAAAGCAAAGCTAATAAAACATAAATATGATATCAATGATGCTATTTTTTCTCTTGAAGTCAAATGGGATAAATGGATTAAGCATAAGGGTATTTTAAATGAAAATTGTAAATTAAGTATAACTGTAGATAGAACTATTGCTACTAGTTTGTATAATTCCTCTAAGGAGTTCCCTCTAAATGGTAAATTGCAAATAGTTCAGGGGTCCATAAAAATAAAAGAAGCAAGTATAGTTGCCCTTGGAAAAATTTTTTCTGTGAATTTTAATACAGAAAGGGATAAAGTAAAAAGACACTTTGAGAAAAAACAAGAAACTTGGTCATATTTAATTGAGGGAGGCCTCATATACAAAATTAATATTGCGGGAACAAAAAAAATTAAGTTGAATGATGATAAATCTATATTAATAAAAGTGATTGGAGAATGGATTTATTATTGTAATGAAACAGATGGTTATAAATTGTACAAAATAAAGATAGATGGCACTTCAAAAACTCTGATTAGTGAAGATAGGACGTTAAATATTAATATTATGGATAATTGGCTTTTCTACAGTAATGGTTCTGATTATTTCAAAATATATAAAATTAAAATAGATGGTAGCCAGAAGAGTATTTTAAGCGGCGATGTATCTGCAGACCTAAGATTAATTGGTGATTGGATTTATTATACTAATTATTTAGATAGGCGTAAAACTTATAAGATAAAAATAGATGGAACTGAAAAGTCTGCAGTCGATGAAGAGGTAGAATTATGAATCAAACCTTAAAAAATGGTAAAAACTTAGAAACAGAGACTGGAAGAATGTTTACAATTAAAAAACTGATTGGCAGTGGTGGGCAAGGCGAAGTATATGAAATAGATATGGAAGGAAGGCCATTTGCCTTAAAATGGTATTTCATTGATAAAGGAACAGAGGAGCAACGAGGCATTATTGAAAGATTAATTAAGGAAGGCTCACCTAATGAGAGATTTTTATGGCCACTTTGTATGGTTGATTCACCAGACCTGGAAACCTTTGGATACATCATGCCCTTGAGGGAGAGAAATTTTGCGGGAATTATTGATATGATGACTGGGAAGGCATCTCCCTCGTTTCGAACCTTATGTAGTGCAGCTTATGAATTAGTGGATAGTTATCAAAAACTACATTCCTTAGGACGGTGTTATAGAGACATTTCTTTTGGAAATGTGTTTTTTGATCCTAAAACTGGTAAAGTAAGAATTTGTGATAATGATAATGTGACAATTGATGGAGCTGCTTTATGCGGAGTAGGTGGAACACAAAGATTTATGGCCCCTGAAATAGTTAGAGGGGTAGCAAGTCCCTCTATTGATACGGATAGATTTTCTCTAGCGGTTTTGTTGTTTTATATGTTGATGATGCACCATCCCTTAGAAGGAAAAAAGGAATTAGATATTCATTGCCTTGATGGTCATACTATGAAAAAATTATATGGAGTGGAACCAATATTTATTTGGAACCCAAAGAATACTTCAAATACGCCAGATCCTGTAGAGCAAAGAACACCTATTATTTATTGGAGCATATATCCTAAGTTTATTAAAGCTTTATTTATAAAGACCTTTACTATAGGCATAAAGAAACCTAAGGAACGAGTTGTTGAGACGGAGTGGAGAAGAGCATTTATACAACTTAGAGACAGTATTACCTATTGTGGAAAATGTGGTGCGGAGAATTTTTATGATGCTGATAAACTTCAAAATAATGAACCGCATATTTGTTGGAAGTGTGGGAATATGGTTAAGCTTCCACCAAGAATTAAAGTAGGTAAGTCTGAAATTATTCTTAATTTTGACACGAAATTATACGCACATCACTTGGTTAAAATGGCTGATTTTGATTTCAAGGCTCCTATGGCTGAACTTTCAACACACCCACAAAATCCTAATATTTGGGGTTTGAAAAATTTATCAAGGGAGACTTGGGTTATGACTACTCCTGAAGGATTAGTTTCCAAGATACCACCAGGAAAAAATGTTCTTATAGCCTTAGGAATAGTTATAAATTTCGGTTCTACTGAAGGTGAAATAAGATTTTAATAAACGAGGAGGAGAAATAATGAGTGAGAAAATTTTAAATAGGCCTATTGCTGAGCTTTCCACAAGGCCACTTCATTTTATATGGATTGCAGATTGTTCAAGATCTATGAATATTAATGGTAAAATACAGCAATTGAATGAGGCTATAAGATCCTCCATTCCAGCAATGAGAGATGTAGCAGCAGATAATCCACATGCAAAGGTTTATGTTAGGGCAGTAAAGTTCTCCAGTGGAGCACTGTGGCATGTGGCTGAACCTACTGAGATAGAGTCCTTTCAGTGGAATGATCTTCAAGCAGATGGACTAACTGCTATGGGGGAAGCTCTTAAATTAGTGGCTCAAGAGATGACTGTAGAAAAAATGCCTAAAAGAGGGTTACCACCAGTGCTTGTACTTATAACTGATGGTATGCCTACAGATGAATTTGAGGATGGATTAAATGCTTTACTTAGTATACCCTGGGGTAAAAAGGCTGTTAAAATTGCTATTGGTATAGGTAATGATTTAGAAATGAATGTGCTTCAAAAATTCATAGATGATGAGGAAAGAACACCATTAAAGGCTACTAATGCAGAACAATTAGTGCATTTTATAAAATGGGCTTCTACAGAGGTTCTAAAATCAGCTTCGCAGCCTCAAAGTGTTCCTATGGGCGATTCTAGTTTGAATACTAATAATGGTATACCAATTGTTGAACCTCAGCCAATAAACACAGTAAATAGTGAGGATATGACTTGGTAATTAAGGATAAACAATTAGGTTGGAAAGCTTTAGGAAAGTCTGTTCAAGGGGCAAGTCATGTTAGAAATAATAAAGTTTGTCAGGATGCTATAAGGTGGAAGAAAATAAATAAATCAATTATTTTTGCTATTGCTGATGGACATGGTAGTTCTAGAAGCCCCTATAGTGATGAGGGTTCACAGGTCGCTGTTCAAGTAGCAGTGGAAACTTTGGAAAAATTATATAAGAATTTGGATTTGAAGAAAAATTTGAGTAATATTAAGCATTTTTCTGAGGAGCAATTGAAAAAACTAATTGTAAGGAACTGGAGAGGGAAAGTTGAAAAGGCCTATGAAGTTAGGAAGTTAAAGGAAGGAATTACTGAAGATACTGATAATTTTTATGTTAAATATGGAAGTACACTAATTGCAATTTTAGCAACCCCTGATTTTATATTGTTTCTACAATTGGGGGACGGTGATATAATCGTTGCATTTCAAGACGGCGAGATTTCTTACGCTATTGAGAAGGATGAGGAACTTGTGGGAATAGAAACTACTTCTCTATGTAGTAAAGATGGATGGAAATATATTAAGACCTCAGTATATAAACTTAACTCTAATAAAAATGCCTTGGAAATGATTATGCTAAGTACTGATGGCTTTTACAACTCCTTTACAGATGACGCTGGCTATAAAAAAAATGCAGAGGATTATCTAAAACTTCTTAAGAAACATGGAGTGAAAAAAATTGAAAATAACTTAGAAAAATGGCTTAGTGAGACTTCAAAGGAGGGTTGTGGAGACGATATAACCCTTGGAATTATTTGTTC
>JACMJL010000083.1 GCA_014380625.1 Clostridiaceae bacterium | reverse complement strand
ATTGCATAGAATACAATTACATAGATTCTATGCTATATTTTTTTAGATAATAAAGGTAACAAAAAAGATCCCATGCTTTACAAGGGATCTTTTAAACTATATATTTAAGGAGCTAAAATTATTAGGTTTTGCAATAATAGTATATGCCACTAAGTATTAATAGGGCACTATCTCTATTAAAAAAATCACTCCACATATGACCGTAACATATTTAATTCCTTTATAAGGATAACTCTAGTACCCTTAAGTTGGATAATACCTAATTCTTCAAATATTGTAAGTTTTCTACTTATAGTCTCTCTTGTTACACCAGCATAATTGGCCATTTCTTCCCTATTTATCGGTAAATTAACCTGTAACCCTTGAGCAGTGGAAACACCATATTTCTCAGAAAACTCTAAAAGTATGTATGCTATTCTAATTTCAGCATCCTTAGTAGCAAGATTTTGCGCTAAGTTTTCAGTTTGAGTAAGGCGTTTAGTGATCACTTCTAATAATTTTAAGGCTATAGCTGGATTACTTATAAGAATTTTATCCATATCTTTCTTTGTTAATGTACATATCTTCAAATCTGAAATAGCATAAACATCAAAGTTATAAGTCTGACCACTACTGAAAAGACTTAGTTCTCCAAAAAAGTCTCCACTAGTAAAAATATGAACTATTTGTTCTTTACCATCCTTTGTAAGTTTTGAAAGCTTTACACCACCTTCATTAATTATAAATAATGTATCAGATTTTTCACCCTCACTGCAAAGAATATCTCCTTTTTTATAAGCTTTATGCCCAGTCATATCTACAATTTTTGCTAGTTCCTCATCTGAAAGGAAGGAAAAAATTGGAACTTTCTTAGCGCAAAGGGTATGGGTGCAGTTAATACAATTACATGAGCCCATGTTTATCACCTATTTCATATATTTTTATATAATTAACTATAACATTTTTCGTCAAATGCGACAAGAAGGCCTTAAATACTCAATGGGATGTACAAAAGAAATTTATATGTTTTGATTTAAATCATATTTTAATATTAAAAAAGAAGCTAGAATAAGGACATAGAAAACAGAAAAAATATGATGAAAATTAAAATTTAGGAGGAAATATAATGGAAAAAAATATTATGCTTAATGAAAATATATTTTGGGTAGGTAAGGTGGATAATAGGGATGTACCTTTTCATAGATTAACATTAACTAAAGGAACTACTTATAATAGTTATTTGTTGATGACTGAAAAGCCCACAATAATTGATACTGTTGATATAAGTTTTGGTAGAGAGTTTGTAGAAAACTTACAAAGTTTAATCGAACTTGAAAAGATTAAGTACATTGTAATAAACCATACAGAACCAGATCATTCTGGAGGACTGGGAAGTTTAGCTGCTAAGGCGAAAAATGCTGTGATAGTATGCTCAAAGTTAGCTGTAGATGAACTAAAAGAAATGTACAAGCTCCATAATAGAGAGTTTCTAGTTGTAGGTGATGGTGATATCCTTGATATAGGAGGAAAAACTCTTAGCTTTATTGAAACACCATTTCTTCATACTGAGGAAACAATGATAACCTATTGCATAGAAGACAAAATTTTATTTCCTTGTGATATTTTTAGTACCCATGTAGCAAATAATGAGTATTTTAATGATTTGGCAAAATCGGATATAATCGAGGATTACATTGGATACTATAAATTAATCATGCACCCTCATAGAAGATATGTTCAAAATATGATTAAAAAAATCAAAACATTAGACATAAAGATAATAGCACCCTCCCATGGATTTATACTTAGGGATAATGTACAAAATTTTATAGATATTTATGACAATATGAGCAAGGATTCAGAGGTAAGTAAAAAAGTATTAGTTTTATACTCTACAATGACTGGAAGTACAAAAAAAATTGCAAACATTCTTGTAGAAAAATTTCAGGAGCAAAATATAAATTCTAAAATTCTTGATGTAAACAAAAGTACTAAGGAAGAAGTTATGAAGGCTATTAATGAAGCAGATGCTATTTTCTTTGGTAGCTCCACCAGGTATGCTGATATGATTGGAAATATGGAGGAGATACTGAAAAATCTTAATAATTTAAATCTAGAAGATAAGATAGGGGCAGCCTTTGGTTCTTACGGGTGGAGTGGAGAAGCTGTAGAAGTTGTTCAAGATTACTTGAAGAAAAGCAATATTAAATTGTTGAATACTTCTGATATAATTAAGTCTACTGGTATGATTGATATAGAATTCCCTTTAAGAATTAGGTTTTCGCCTAAAGAGAATGAGATAAAGAGAATTGAAGGTGCAGTAAGGTTTACTACAGATTTATTACTTAGTGTAATTTAGTAATATTAGATATGACAGGGCAGGATTTAATAAAATCTGCCCTGTTAAATTATTTAATTTATATTTTACAATTTATCCTCATTGTTATACTATTAGGGTTTAGGTATAATCATATTATAGGTTTTAGTAAAGTTTTTAATAATCATAAAAGAGAAGGTGTTTATATGAAAAAGACAATCAAATGGGGAATTATTGGTACCGGTGCAATAGCCCATACTTTTGCAGAAAGCTTAGGAACAATTAAGGATGCAGAACTTGTTGCTGTTGGTGCCAGTTCAAAGGAAAAAGCAGAGGCTTTCGGTAAAGAATTCAATATTCCAAGTACCTATGGTAATTATAGTGATCTAGTTAACGATGTTGATGTTGAAATTATATATGTAGCTACAATTCATCCTTTACATAAGGAATGTGTGCTTTTAGCACTTAAGGCAGGAAAGGCAGTAATTTGTGAGAAACCACTAACTGTTAATGCGAAAGAAACTGAAGAAATAATAAAATGTGCACGAGACTCTAAAGTTTTTTTTATGGAGGCTATGTGGACCAGATACCTTCCAGCCATTGTTAAAGTTCGTCAGTGGCTTAAGGCTGGTTTGATAGGAAATGTGAAAATGCTTAAAGCGGAATTTGGGTTTTGTTGCGATGGAAATGCAGAAGGGAGGCTTTTTAATGCTAATTTAGGTGGAGGCGCTTTACTTGATGCTGGAATATATCCAATTTCTTTTGCATCAATGGTTTTCGGTTCAGAGCCTAAAACAATAAGAAGTATGGCGCACATAGGAGAAACAAAGGTTGATGAATACTTTAGTTGTATTTTGGGATATGAAGAAGATAAAATGGCTATACTTAGTGGGGCAATTCAATTGTATTCACAAAATGACGCTTGGATTATAGGGACTGAGGGCAAAATTTTCATTCCGAATTTTTTGAGGGCAGAGTCTGCGACGCTTTTTATGAAGGATGAAATAGAAGAAAAATTTGAGATGAAGTACTCTGATATTGGATACTCCTATGAAGCTAAAGAGGCTATGAATTGCATACGAGAGAACAAGCTTGAAAGTGAAATAATGCCTATGGATGAGTCCCTTGCAATTATGAAAATCATGGATGAACTTAGAAAGCAATGGGGATTAAAGTATCCATTTGAAGTATAGAAAACAAAATGAAAATACAAAAGTAAGAAAATGCTATATAGATGTTCTATATAGCATTTTCAGACTGTTGACAAACATAAAATGGAAAACACTCAAATTTTTAATTTGGGTGTTTTTTTATTAGGCAAAAAGGATTTTAGGCCATCCATGTCGAATATATAGAGTATACAAACTT
>JACMJL010000082.1 GCA_014380625.1 Clostridiaceae bacterium | reverse complement strand
GTGCAGTCAACTTCACGGTTTCCTATCATGCTTGTTACATTAACAGAGTTCTTTTTCATGCCAATACCCCCACAAAATATAATCTCCAGTTCGTACTTTGTTTAGAACCGGATTCGGATGTTGAGCTATAAAAATTAGCAGTTTAAGATATCTAAACTGCTCAATTTCCGAAACGGTATATAGAACGAAGCCGCTAAAAACGCTATGGGATTTCAATGTTTCAGTTAGCCTCAAAATTTCCTACACGAGTATTATTATTCTGCAAACTTATTATAATTCCTCCCTAAAATTAATTATTTTACCATAAGAAGATATAGCTTCCCCCTCCCCAATAAATCAACATATTAAATTTATCATAGTTTCGGTGGTGAACATATACTTGGATTTACTTTTCTCTTTCTTTCCATCTTTCCTTTAGTACAACAAGGACATTTTAGTATATCTATTCCAGTTATTTTTAGAAATAGTTCTACTACGGATAAGTTGGATAAGTTTTTTAGACTCTCTGAAGATTTCTTAACGCCTAATATGGATTTGCATCTTTTAAGTTTTGTTACTCTGCTGCGATTACTTAAAATTCCATAATGTCTTATCTTAACAAACTTTGTTGGCAAGATGTGCATTATAAACCTTCTTATGAATTCTTCTGTTGTAACTGTCATAAACTTCTGTTGGTTATTATCCGCATAGTCTCTCCATTTAAAAACTACAAATCCATTTTCAGCTTGAACAATTCTATTGTTTGATATTGCAACTCTATGAGTATATCTCCCCAAATACTGAAGTACAGCCTCAGCACTACCAAAAGGCGGCTTACAATATACTACCCATTCCTTCGAGTAAAGCTTATCAATATAAAGTTTTAAAATGTCTTGCTGCGCAAGATGATCATTTTCTCCTAAAAATTTCAGTTTATTTTCATCTAACAATTTTTTAAGATAAAACAAATATTTACCTCTGAATTTTCTTGATAAAACTTTTACAGGTATAAAAAACTTTTTCTTAGAACTTATCCATCTTTGTCCGTCAACACTTAATCCACCACTTGGAACAACGCAATGAATATGAGGATGGTTTATTAAGTTCTGCCCCCATGTATGCAAAATTGATGTGAATCCAATTTCAGCTCCTAAATACTTTCTATCTTTAGACAATTCCACGAGAGTTTCAGAAGTTGCTTTAAAAAGAAGAGAATACATTTCCTTTTGATTAGTAAGTGTAAGATAATTCAATTCCTGAGGAATTGTGAAAACAACGTGAAAATACCCTATGGGTAATAAATCTTGTTGTCTCTTATAGAGCCATTTCTCTTTTGCAACGGTCTGACACTTAGGACAATGCCTGTTTCGACAAGAATTATAAGATATCCTAGTATGACCACAGTCATCACACTCATCAATATGACCACCTAACTCCGCAGTTCTACAAGAGCTAATATCTCCAATAGTTTTATGGATATGAAAGGGTAATTTATGTTTCATAGCATATTCTTTGCTGCCTTCCCTAAATATATCTTGAATTTCTGTCATTTTATTCATCAAAAGATTCAAATGGACTCTGAATATTTATTAAATCAACTCTTCTGATATGGAGATATACGGTAGTAGTCTGAATATTAGTATGTCCTAATAATCTTTGGATG
>JACMJL010000081.1 GCA_014380625.1 Clostridiaceae bacterium | reverse complement strand
GGCTATGTTTTACCGTAAGGGGGTGAATAGACAAAATTTATTTTGAAAAAAAATATGGTTGTAGGAAGTATTTTAGTTTCTGGTAACAACTATTAACAAAGATACACTGGTCCAACCAAGACTCCTTAGAGAGAGCGAATTACAGAAAATTTCTAGAATTTCTATATCATCTTTGTAGACTTTTATAGGTTTTTCTGACCAGAGACAAATAATTATTTAAATATTTGCTAGCTACGCCCTGAAATTTAAGAACCCACTCTTCTACAGATCTTCGTAAATTTGCAAAGTGTTTATAAAAGGTTTTAAAATTTGAACAAAATACAGCCTTCTCGCTAACCATTCCTTCTAATGCTTGGAAAACTAAATTTATATATGTGTTCCGTGAGGCTGACGCCTTTAAAAAAGATTGTTACTGTGGTCTGTTGCAACTAACAGAAAAACCTTTTTATGTTCTCCTATGCAATATTTAGTTCCATTTTTCTTGGGATTTCTATCAGATATCCTGCTACAGCCCTTTTGGGAATAAGCTAAGAATGTATCATCTGCCTCCACATCTCCTGTTAGCTGAGTATTTTCAGTATCTTTCAAGGCTATCATTAACTTGTGCCTCCAATAAAACAATGTTACATAGGATACTCCATTGGATACTGCCGCAGTCCTTAAGGAGAAGCCTTTTATTAAGCATTCAATGAAAATCTTAACAGAGATATATAAGATTAAAAATGGAGATTAGACACTTCGTTTAAATCTGGTACTAAACTTTAGTAAGCGGTATAGTCATACAAAAATATAATATATAAATTGACAACGATTTCACAAATTTATTAATGATAATAATAAAAAAAACGTTATAATTACTTGACTATATGGTAAAAAAATAGTACTATAATTATCAATATAACAATTAAGCATCCATTTCATTAACAAAACGATAATATATCTCTGGATATTTATTAACATTTCATAATATTTATATTACCTTTTAAATTTCACATTAGTTTACTTATCAAAAACTTTACCACAACTAAACATAGGTAAAGAATTATATATATGAGGAGGGCTTTTAATGAGACAGGTAGCAATTTATGGAAAAGGTGGTATTGGAAAATCCACTACAACTCAAAATCTAACAGCAGGTCTTGCAGCAATGGGAAAACAAATTATGGTGGTTGGATGTGATCCAAAAGCAGATTCAACTAGACTACTTTTAGGCGGTCTTGCACAGAAAAGTGTTCTTGATACATTAAGAGAAGAAGGAGACGATGTAGATCTTGACTCAATATTAAAACCAGGTTTTGGAAATATCAGATGTGTTGAATCCGGTGGACCTGAACCAGGAGTTGGATGTGCAGGTAGAGGAATTATTACTTCTATTAATATGTTGGAACAATTAGGCGCCTATACAGATGATCTTGATTATGTTTTTTATGATGTTTTAGGTGACGTTGTATGTGGAGGTTTCGCTATGCCAATGCGTGAAGGCAAAGCTCAAGAAATATATATAGTTGCCAGCGGTGAAATGATGGCATTGTATGCGGCAAACAATATTGCAAAAGGCGTACTTAAATATGCAAACAGTAGCGGAATTAGATTAGGTGGTATTATCTGTAATAGTAGAAAGGTTGATAAAGAATTAGATCTTTTAAAGGCTTTTGCTGAAGAACTGGGAAGCCAATTAATCTATTTTGTACCACGTGATAACATGGTTCAAAGAGCTGAAATACACAAACAAACTGTAATTGAATTTGATCCAACTGCAGGGCAGGCACAAGAGTATAGAAATCTTGCACAAGCAATTGATAACAATAAAATGTTCGTAATTCCAAAGCCAATGGCACAGGAAAGACTAGAGGAAATTTTAATGGAGCACGGGTTAATGGATATCTAAATAAAAATAATTAGGAGGAATCAAGCAATGATAATGATTAAAGCTGTAATTAGGCCTGAAAAGGTAGGAATTGTTCTTTCAGAGTTATGTGATGCAGGTTTTCCAGCAGTTACTAAGATAGATGTAGTTGGAAGAGGTAAGCAAAGAGGAGTTAAGGTCGGAGATGTACATTATGATGAGATTCCAAAGGAAATGCTTATGCTAGTAGTCAGCGATGAGGATAAAGATGATGTTGTAAAAATTATAATAAGAAGTTCAAAAACTGGAGAAAAAGGTGCTTTTGGCGATGGAAAGATTTTTGTAAGCTCAGTTAATGAAGTTTACACCATAAGTTCTGGAAGTTCTGGATTATAAGGGGGCGAAAAGTATGAAGGAAATAACAGCTATTATTCGTATGGATATGGTTAATAAAACTAAAGAAGCTCTGCTTAAAATAGGTTTTCCTTCTATAACTGCAAGAAAAGTTATGGGAAGAGGAAAGAAAAAGATAGCCTATGAATTATTTCAAAATGTATTTAGTGATAATGAAGGGCTCACACCAATAATTGCAGAGCAGTTATCAGAAGAACACAGACTAATGCCAAAGAGAATGCTTGTGTTAGTTGTTGACGATAAAGATGTAAAAGCTATAGTAAAGTCAATCATAGAGGTAAATCAAAATGGAAATCCAGGTAATGGAAAGATTTTTGTGACTAAGGTAGAGGATATAATTAGAGTCAGAACTGGTGAAACTGGAATAGAAGCAATTTAAATAAGTGAGGTGAAGTGTATGAAAAGTTATTTGGAAATCGTTCTTGAAAAATACCCTGCCAAAACCTATAAGAACAGAAAAGAGCATATAGTTATAAAAAAACAGGATGATGATGTGCTTAAAATTCAGGCTAATACTAGAACAATTCCAGGTATTATAACTAACAGAGGTTGTTGTTATGCTGGTTGTAAAGGAGTTGTACTTGGTCCTATAAAAGATATGGTTCATATAGTTCATGGTCCTATCGGGTGCTCCTATTATGCTTGGGGCACAAGAAGGAATAAGGCTAAAAGCGAACCAGGAATACAAAACTATATGGAATACTGTTTTTCCACTGACATGCAGGAAAGTGATATAGTTTTTGGTGGAGAAAAGAAATTAAGACAAGCAATTAAAGAAGCAGTGGAAATATTTCATCCTAAAGCAATAACAATTTCTGCTACTTGCCCTGTTGGATTAATTGGTGATGATATTAATGCAGTAGCTAGAGAGTCAGAAGAGCTTTATGGAATTCAAGTTTTAGCATTTAATTGTGAAGGGTATAAAGGAGTTAGCCAATCAGCTGGTCATCATATAGCCAATAATAATTTAATGAGAAGTGTTATTGGTACAGGAAGTAAAGTACCTACTAAAAAATACTCAATAAACCTTTTAGGTGAGTATAACATTGGCGGAGATGGCTGGGAAATTTCCAGAGTATTAGATAAAATTGGATATGATATTGTTTGTGTAATGACTGGAGATGGAAGTTATGAACAAATTAAAAATGCTCATACAGCTAATTTAAATGTAGTTCAATGTCATAGATCAATAAATTATATAGCTGAAATGTTGGAAACAAAGTATGGAATACCTTGGATAAAGGCTAATTTTATAGGAGTTAGTGGTACTATAAAAACCTTAAGAGACATAGCAATATATTTTGATGATGCTGAATTAATTGCAAAAACTGAAAAGGTAATTGCTGAAGAAGTAGCTGCAATTGAGGATATTATGGAATACTACAAATCAAGACTCCAAGGAAGAACTGCATTTTTATATGTTGGAGGCTCTAGGTCCCATCATTATCAAACAATTCTTAAGGAGTTAGGCGTAGAAACTATTATATCTGGTTATGAATTTGCTCACAGAGATGATTATGAAGGTAGAGAGGTTATTCCGGAGATAAAAACAGATGCGGATAGTAAGAATATAGAGCAGATGGTAGTTGAGAAGGATGAAAAGAATTACAGAATGATTCTATCGCCTGAGAGATACGATAAGCTTAAAAAGGAAATTCCTTTAGGTTATTATGGTGGTATTATCAAAGATATGAAAAAAGGTGCCGTAATAATTGATGATTTAAACCATTATGAAACGGAACAACTTATTAAATTATTAAAACCTGATATGTTTTTTTCAGGAATAAAGGATAAATATGTTGTACAGAAAATGGGAGTGCTTTCAAAGCAATTACATTCTTATGATTACTCAGGTCCCTATGCAGGATTTAGAGGAGCCGTAGTTTTTGCAAAAGAGCTTACTTCAGGGGTGCACACTCCAGCTTGGAGATTTGTTACGCCGCCTTGGAAGGTAGAACCATTATTAGAAGGAAAAGTTGTTGGAGGTGATGAGTAGTGTTAGATTTAACGCCAAGAGAAACCCTAGAAAGATCAGCTTTAAGGATTAACCCAGCAAAAACTTGTCAACCTATTGGGGCAATGTACGCAGCACTTGGTGTTCATGGTTGCTTGCCTCATAGTCACGGGTCTCAAGGGTGTTGTTCTTATCATAGAATGCAATTAACTAGACATTATAAGGAACCAGTAATGGCTTCAACAAGTTCCTTCACAGAAGGCGCATCGGTTTTTGGTGGGGGAGCAAACATGAAAACTGCGGTAAAAAATATATTTGAACTCTATGAACCAGAGATAATTGCTGTTCATACTACCTGTCTTTCAGAAACTATAGGAGATGATCTTAAAACAATTATTTCGCAAGTTCAACCTGATGTGCCTGCTGGTAAATATGTAGTTCACACTAATACTCCAAGTTATGTTGGTTCCCATGTAACTGGATTCTCAAATATGATTAAGTCTTTTGTTTCATATTTATCAGAAAACAGTGGGCATAAGAATGGAAAGGTTAATGTTCTCCCCGGTTTTGTAGATCCAGGGGACATGAGAGAATTAAAAAGAATTCTAAGTGTTATGGAAATTAAAAATACTCTCTTTCCTGATACTAGTGGAGTTTTAGACTCACCAATGACAGGGGCTTTTGAGATGTATCCATCAGGGGGAACTACAGTTAATGAGATTATTGATGCTGGAAATGCTAAGTTAACCTTAGCGCTTGGTACCTTTTCAGCTGAAGCAGCTGCAATAGAATTGGAGAAGAAGTGTAAAGTACCAATGAAGACTTTAAGTACTCCAATTGGAATTGAGGCTACTGACAGACTAATTACTGAACTAGCATCAATCACTTATAAGGCAGTGCCTTATTCTATAGAAGAAGAAAGAGGACAACTGGTTGATTTAATGTTAGATAGCCAGAGTTATTTTAATGGTAAAAAAGTTGCTATTTATGGAGATCCAGATATAGTTACAGGTTTAACAGAGTTTGTAATAAGTTTAGGAATGATTCCTAAATTTGTAATTACGGGGACTCCTGGAGATACTTTTAAAAGACAAATAGATGCTATATTAATTAAAAATGGCATAGAGGGAACAAAAGTTAAAGCCGCAGCTGATTTATTTGAGCTTCACCAATGGATTAAAAATGAGCCTGTGGATTTATTAATAGGGAATACCCATGGAAAATATATTGCAAGGGCTGAAGACATACCTTTTGTAAGGGTGGGTTTTCCGATTTTAGATAGATTTGCACATCAGTACTTCCCTATAGTTGGCTACAGGGGTGCAATTAGACTAATAGAAATGATGTCAAATGTAATTTTAGATAAAATAGATAGAACCTGTCTCGAAGAAGATTTTGAATTAGTAATGTAAATTATATTTTGTGGAGGTGATTATATGGAATCAAAACTACTTAAAGAAAGAGAAGACTCAATATGTTATAACTCTAAAAATAAAAACAAGAAAATGAAATGCGATGGTAATAGTGTATCTGGTTCTGTAAGCCAGAGAGCTTGTGTTTACTGTGGGGCTAGAGTTGTATTAAATCCCATAACAGATGCTTTTCATGTAGTTCATGGGCCAATTGGATGCGCTGCTTATACTTGGGATATAAGAGGCAGTTTAAGTAGTGATTCTGAAAATTACAGAAATAGTTACTCCACGGATATAAGAGAAAAAGATGTTATATTTGGGGGCGAAAAGAAGTTGGCTGCTGCTATCGACGAGATAGTAGCAGAACATTCCCCTAAAGTTATTTTTGTATATTCAACCTGTATTGTAGGAGTAATTGGGGATGACATTGAGGCAGTGTGTAGAGCAGCGGAAAGTAAATATCAGATTAGAGTTATTCCAGTGAAGGCCCCTGGTTTTTCAGGAAATAAAGCAGTAGGATATAGGGCTGCCTGCAATGCATTGTTAAATCTTATGGGGGAAAAAAATGCCCCTACAGTGAAGGGTATAAATATTTTAGGTGATTTTAATTTAGCTGGAGAGATGTGGATTATAAAAAATTATTTAAGAAGAATAGGCATTAGTGTGGTAGCAAGAATCACTGGTGATAGCACTTGTGAGGAGATAAAAAAGGCTCCAGCAGCTAATTTAAATATTGTACAATGTGCTGGTTCTATGCATTATCTTGCTAACCAGATGAAGGAAAAATTTGGAACTCCATATATAAATGTTAGTTTTCTAGGGCTACAGGATATTAAAGCATCACTGACTAATATTGCGGAATTTACTAAAAATGAAGATATAATTCGGAAGGCAAAAGAATTAATTTTAACTGAAGAGAAGGAAATTGAAGATATACTAAATTACTATAAAAAAAGACTTTCTGGTAAGAAGGTTGCAATTTATGTGGGTGGGGGCTTTAAAGCTATTTCACTTATAAAACAATTTAGAGAACTTGGAGTGGAAACTGTTATGGTAGGTACTCAAACTGGAAAACAAGAGGACTACGATATTATAAAAGAACTAACTTCTGAGGGAACAGTGATTTTAGATGATACTAATCCAGCAGAATTAGAAAAGTTTATTCTTGAGAAAAAAGCAGATATTTTAGTTGGTGGAGTTAAAGAAAGGCCGCTGGCATATAAATTAGGAATTGCCTTTTGTGATCATAATCATGAAAGAAAGCATGCTTTATGTGGCTTTGAAGGAGCTGTTAACTTTGCCAAGGAAATAGACTTAACAATAAATAGTCCAGTTTGGAAGCTAATTTAGAGCCGGAGGTGTTATTATGGTAATCAAAAACTCGGTAAATTTGAGTGTTAATCCTTGTAAAATGTGCATGCCACTAGGTGGAGTAATGGCACTTAAGGGAATTGAAAATAGTATGGTGATCCTACATGGGTCTCAAGGCTGTAGCACATATATACGACGTCACATGGCAACTCATTTTAATGAGCCAATAGATATAGCTTCTTCTTCCCTTACAGAAGATGGTACCATTTATGGTGGGTCTAAGAATTTAAAATTGGGACTTACAAATATAATTAAATTATATAAGCCAGAGATTATTGGAGTTTTAACAACTTGTCTAGCAGAAACCATTGGGGAAGATATTGAGGGTATAATTAAAGAATTTCAAGAAGAGGATTTAGATGGGAAGAGTATTAAGATTATCCCAATATCCACCCCTGCATATTCCGGTACTCAATCTGAAGGCTACTATAGAACCCTAAGAAGGTTAGTTGAATTTTTAAGTAAAGATGACATAAAGAATAATAAAATTAATATAATTGCTGCAAATATAAATCCAGGGGATATTAGACAAATAAAATATATTTTAGATGTTTTTCAAGTGGAATATATACTTTTACCAGATATATCAGCTACTCTGGATGGAGGTTACAATAAAGAATACAATAAAATCCCAGTTGGGGGCACACAAATAAGTGACATTGCTTTAATGGGCGGAGCCTCAGCAAGTATAGAAATGGATTTAACAGCAGAAATGGGTTCTACTGCAGGGGACTATTTATTTGAAACCTTTGGAGTGCCGTTATTCAAATGTTCCATACCTTTAGGAATAAAAGCCACAGATGTTTTTATTAATTTAATATCTCAAATTAGTGGAAGATTAATTCCTGAAGTATTACAGCAAGAAAGAGGACGTTATTTAGATGGAATAATTGATTCTCACAAATATAATGGAGAAGGACGAGTCGTTATTTTTGGAGAGCCAGAGATTGTCTACGCTATTACAACCTTATGTGTTGAAAATGGGATTCAACCAGTACTTATAGCTACTGGTTCAAAAAATAAAATCTTTACAAGTATTTTAGAAGAACTTACAAAAGAACTTGCAGAAAAACCTATTATTTTAGATGACAGTGATTTTGAAATTATTGAAAAGTACTCTAAGAAACTTGCAGTTAACATATTAATTGGGGATTCAAATGGTAGAAGATTAGAAGAAAAATTAGGGCTTAAACTCATAAGAATTGGATTTCCTATACATGATAGAGTTGGAGCTCAAAGGGTTGTTAATACAGGTTACTTTGGTTCATTAAGGTTATTAGATGAAATCACTAATGTCATTCTAGAAAGAAAAGAAAGGGGCTATAGAAAGGATATGTACGATAAATATTTTGTTGATGAGGAAAACCAAGTGGAAGTTGAGGTTATCCAACAAGTTAAAAAAATAATTACTATGGAAGAACGTACTAAAAGTCACCCCTGTTTTAATCAATGTGCACATGATCATGCAAGAATGCACATCCCTGTAGCTCCAAAATGTAATATTAGTTGTAACTATTGCAGTCGTAAGTTTGATTGTGTAAATGAAAGTAGACCTGGCGTGACAAGTTCAATATTATCTCCCCTACAGGCCTTAGAGAGATTTAGGGAATTTAAGAGTAAACTTAAGAATCTAACTGTAGTAGGAATTGCTGGTCCAGGAGATGCTTTAGCAAATTTTGACGAGGTCAAAGAATCCATTGAATTAATTAGAAAGGAAAGTCCTGAAATTACATTTTGCTTATCTACTAATGGATTAATGTTACCTTTTTATGCTAATGAAATTTTAGAATTAGGTGTTTCACATGTAACTATAACAATAAATACTGTGGACCCGGAAATAGGTGCAAAACTTTATAAAGAAATTAACTATCTTGGGGTTAAATATATGGGAGTTGAGGGAGCTAGAATATTATTACAAAATCAGCTTTCCGGGTTAAAATACCTTGCTTCAAAAGGATTGATTTGCAAAGTAAATATTGTTTATGTTAAAGGGGTAAATGATAGTGGAATTGAAGCTACCGTTAAGAAGGTTAAAGAGTATGGGGCTTTTATGACCAATATTATGCCAATGATAAATGCTCCTGGTAGTAAGTTTGAGCACATAACAACAGTAAACGTAGTGGAATTACAGGAAATGAGAAAAAAATGCGAATTAGATCTTAAGCAAATGTACCATTGTACACAGTGTAGAGCAGATGCTGTAGGAACACTGGGAAATGACATTTCCCAAACAGTAGAAAGTAATAAAATAAAACCAATTAGATTTGCTGTAGCCTCAAAGACTGGATTAAATATAGATCAACATTTTGGTCATGCTACAGAATTCTATATATATGATTTTCTTCAAGGAGATGCAAAATTTATTGAAAAAAGAGAAGTACCTAAATTCTGCACTGGAAAAGAAGAATGTGACGATGTGCACCAAGGTAAGATTGATAAAATTATAAAAACCATTGAGGATTGTTCTAGTGTGCTCACACTTAGAATTGGAGATGAACCTAAAGAAAAATTAGAAAAAAGAAATATAAAAGTATATCAATTATATGAGGAAATTAAAACTGGAATAAGAAAAATTGTAGGGGAGGAAGTATCATGATAAAACCAGAGTATCATATTTTTGTCTGTACAAGTTCCAGAATAAATGGAACACAAAAGGGGTATTGTCATTCAAATGATTCTACTGAAATTGTAACAAATTTCATGGAAGCTATTGAAGAAAGTGGTATCAGTGATAAGGTAATGGTAACTAATACAGGCTGTTTTGGATTATGTAATGATGGTCCAATAGTTGTGATTTATCCAGAAGGTACTTGGTATGGTAAAGTTTCACCTGAGGATGTGGAGGAAATTGTGGAATCACATTTAATGAAGGGAGAAGTTGTTAAACGGTTAGAAATATAATGAGAAAATTAAATTCTAAAATTTTAATTTTTATACCATTAAGCCTTATAATATTCATGCTTTCAAGCTGTAGTACTAAAACAAAAACATCAAATGTAAGGGTATTTGCTGCAGCAAGCCTTACTGAATGTTTTGGGGAAATTGGTAAAGCACTTGAAAAGAAAAATTTAAAGGTAGAATTTAATTTTGCTGGTAGTCAACAACTAGCAACCAGCCTTGAACAAGGTACACCGGCAGAGGTCTTGGCCTCAGCCAGCATAAAGTATATGGATGAACTTCAAAAGAAAAAAGTTATAGATAGTAGTATAATTTTTGCTAAAAATAAATTAATAATTTGTAAAAACAAAAGTAGTAATGCAATTATTACAAAGTTAAGTGATCTAGGTGGAACAGGAGTAAAACTTGTAATTGCTGACAAATCTGTGCCCGTAGGAGACTATTTTTATAGTTCCATTGATAAAGCTGTAAAAGCAGGAAAAATCAACACAAGAGATGTAGAAAAGATTCTAAGTAACATTAAAAGTAATGAGCTGAGTGTAAAAGATGTAGTAAGTAAAGTGTTAATAGGGCAGGTAGATGCTGGAGTAGTATATAAAACAGACATAACCTCTAGGAATAAAGATAAACTTGAAGTTATTGAACCAGAGGAGTTTATGGGAAATGAAGTGAGCTATCCTATAGGAGTATTAGGAACCTGTAAAAATAAGGAGGGTGCACAAGTTTTCGTGGATTATGTTAATTCAAAAGATGGGAAGGCTATTTTAAAGAAATATGGATTTGTAGTGGATTAATAAAGGTGGTGGTCTCATGGAAAAAGAAAAAAATAAGTATATTTATATTGATACAGATAAAATATATTTCACGATTTCTGCTATTTTCATTGCGCTCTATCTTTTTTTAATATGTATTCCGGTAATATCCATAATTAGATTTGCAGGTATTAGCAATATTAGCAATTCAATCAAAAATATTGAGAGTCTTCAAGCTCTTTACTTGAGCATAAAAACTTCCTCAATTACTTTGATTTTAACATTTTTACTATGTACCCCAACTGCATTTTACTTATCAAAAGGAAAAAAAACTAATGCAAATAAACTTATAGGGATTTTACTTGAAACACCTATGGTATTACCTCCAGCGGTGGCAGGGATTGGTTTATTGCTAGCCTTTGGTAATAAAGGTATTCCTGGAAGCCTATTTTCACATTTAAACATTGAAATAGTGTTTACTCCAATTGCCGTAGTATTAGCTCAGTTTTTTGTTGCCTCCGTATTTTATGTGCAGCTTATGAGAACAGCCTTAGATTCAGTGCCAAAAGAAATATTTGATGTGTCATATGTTATGGGGGCTAGTAAGTTCCAAACTGCATTTTATATTATTCTACCCTTAGTTAAAAAATCTATAATTTCAGGACTTATGTTAACTTGGATAAGAGCTATGGGAGAATTCGGTGCTACCATTATGTTTGCAGGCAACATAATTAGTAAAACTAGAACCACTGCACTACTTGTTTATACCTTTATGCAAACGGATTTTACTACTGCCGTAGCCTTTTCAGGTTTTATATATTTTATTTCTTTTTCCCTGTTATTATTAATAAAATTGTTTTTTATTAAGGAGGAGTGTTATTAATGTCTATAGTTATAAATGGAAAGAAAAGTTATATTATTGATAGGACATTAATTAACATTACAGAAAAAAAGTTTAATGAAAATATATTACGTAAGTTTATCATAAACTTAAAAAGAGTTGGAGTAGATTTCTTTGAAATTGATGAGAGGACCTATAATGTGGTAAAGCCTTTGATGATATCAGAGGCTTTCATTTTTAGAATTGATAGCTTTCGCCAATTAGAAATCTGTAAAGCTAGTGGAATAGAATATATTTTAATAAAAGAAGATATTCTTGAGTTTATTAAAATTAAGGATATAGAAGAAACCTATAACTTTAAGATTATATTGGAAGTAAATATTAATTCTCGTAAAAGCAACTTTATGGAAAGTATTAATAGAGATATAAATATAAATGAATTTTTTTCTGTAAGGTTTAAAGGAGAGCACAACTGTTTATTTTATGATTATCTACAAGGAAAATATAAGGTGAAGACAAATATATATGCAAGTGATGAGTTTTCTATGGCAACTGCTGTAGGTTTTCAGGCTCTTCTTAAGGGTTTTGATTATATAACTACAGCCTTTTGTGGTAAGGATGGAATCCATGGCACTACTGCTTTAGAGGAAATACTAATTTCTGCAAAAGTTATTATGCATGCGGAAATAAATGCGGAAATTAGCCTGCTTTCAGAAATGAGAGAACAATATGAAAAAATAACCTATATTAAATTACCCAATAATAAATCTGTCATTGGCAAAGATATATTTAAATATGAATCTGGAGTACATGTGGCTGGTATAGAAAAAAACCCGGTAACTTATGAACCTTTTATGCCTGAACTTGTTGGTATGAAGCGTAAACTAGCCTTAGGGAAGCATTCTAGTAAAAATTCCATAAATTCTAAATTGAAGGAGCTTGGAATTCCTAATAACTTTAGTGTAGGTGAGATTATAAGTATATTAGAACAGGTCAAAAATAAAAGCATATTAAACAAAATGGAAGTTTCAGATAAAGATTTTATAGATATATGCAGAGGAATTTAAGGGGGGAGATTATGTGTAAAATTGTGGATACAACGCTACGTGATGGTGAGCAAATGGCGGGGCTAGAGTTAGGTTTTAATGATAAAATTGAATTTGCCAAAATTATAGATAGAGCAGAGGTGTATCAGATTGAAGCTGGAACTCCTGCTATGGGAGGCGATGAAAAAAAGAGTATAGAAAGGTTAATGACTTTAGGTTTAAAAAGTAAAATTTCTGCATGGAATCGTATGAGTATAACTGATATTGACCATTCTATTGATTGTGGAGTTGATATAATACACATTGCAGTACCCGTATCGGATATTCAAATAAAATGGAAACTTAGAAAGGATAAAATTTGGGTTATTAATGAAATGAAGAGAAGTATTTATTATGCTAAAGCAAAGGGCTTTCAAGTTGTAGTGGGCTTAGAAGATGCCTCAAGAACTTCTACGGATTTTTTAATCTGTGTTTGCAAAGAGATTAAGGCCCTTGGAGTTGAACGAGTTAGGTATGCGGATACCGTTGGCATATTATATCCAGAGAAAACCTTCAGATTACTTTCTCAAATAAAACAGAATATTGATGTTTCAATAGAATTCCATGCACATAATGATTTTGGAATGGCTGTTGCAAATTCTGTTGCAGCTGTTACGGCTGGAGCAGAATTTATAGATTCCACTTTTGCAGGAATAGGAGAACGAGCAGGTAATTGTAATTATGTTAAGTTAATGAAAGCCTTAAGATCCCTTAGGTAGAATAAAAAATCCATTTAAAGAAATAATATTTAGATAGTTAAATATTTTTTTGAAGGGGAGTAATTATATTGGAAATGGGTGAATTTTTAGTATGTCCTAAATGTAATAATAAAAATTTTACAATAAAGAGAGAAGCTACTTACGTTTATTCTTATAAATTTAACTCTGAGGAAATTAAAAGAGTTAATGAGAGAGTGGATGAGTTGCCATTCTTATTTGACAATAGAGAACATACTAAAGCTGCGGAGTTTATACGATGTGATAATTGTGGGACCAAATTTCCAATTTCACTAGAGAATTGCACTGGAAAAATCAATCTAACTATTCTTCAAAGGGCTATTAGATCAGATATAATTGAAGAACCTGAGTTTTTTGGCTAGGAGAGCTGAAATAAAAGGGACTATCTCAACTTGTTATTTTGAGATAATCCCTTATTTATTATTTTAACACATATACATTAACGTACCTTACTCCCCAGCCTCTTGCTTCTGCAAGTGTATTAAAGAAGACATCAATAATATTTCCTTTAATAGCGGAACCAGTGTCAGCTGCGTAGGCTAAGCCATAACCCTCAATAAATAACTTTGAACCAAGAGGAATAACCTTTGGGTCTACGGCTATGGTACTATAACCATTTGGATTCCTTACAGCTTTTTTACCTGAAGCAGTATAGGCAGTTGCACCATTTAAGGACGCATATGCAGTTGCTTTACTATTTATAATCTTTGTATAAGGTAAAGGATCTCCACCTCTAGAAACTGTAATCACAGACTCTGTAGATTTCAAAGCGATAATTTTAGGAGCAGTAGCTAAGGTGCCTTGGGAAACTATAGCATTTACAGGTTTTCTAACTATGGTTTCACTAACAACAGTCCTTGAAACTTCATTTCCATCTTCGTATACAACATCAGTAACCGTAGTTTTTTGTCCTACTTTTCCAGTTTGTATAGTCTTTTTTACTGTATTGGCTAAATTACTATCATTTTTTGTAACTGTGTTAAAAGGAATATCTGTATACTCTGTAAATGTTTTCATTCCCACGCGAACAATGACAACCTTCATGTCTGGTAGTACCGCCGTTTCTTTTAAGGGTTGTACCTTATCTTTCGCATCTAATGTAATTCCCTCAACCTTAAGTAAATTATCAATAGTATTTTCTGTGGATTTAATGGTTAGATTTTTGCCGTCTACAGTAATATGTACATTTACAGCACGTTTAATTGAAATTGTACTGTTGCTATTTATTTTTGAGATTAGTGAGGGTGTGATTTTATCTTTGGGATCTAAGGATATGTCACTGTTTTCTAAGATTTTACCTACAGTTTCTTTATATGTAATTATAATGCTCTTCTTTCCGTCAATAACTAAATTGATTGTTTTTCTTTTTGCAATTATTGTTGCAATCAGAAATACAATAATAATCAGTATTAGTAGCTGGGCGATAGATTTCTTTTTTGATTTTTCAATAAAAAAATTTTTTAAGCTATCTATTTTACAACTCCCCTTTCAATTCAAATAAAACAAACCTAATAAAATAATAGCTTGTATTGGGACAATTGTCAACCCTATTTACATAATAAGGAAAATAATGCGGTATTTACACCTATTGTTTCATTATTCTCTGAATGTAATTTGTGATTAATTATGAATTATAATTTTGGTATTCTAATTCCTGCTAAATTAGTATACAGTGTATGTATAGTACATACACTGTATACTAAAGATTAAGAGGTGAAGACTCGTGAAAATTATTTCAGTAATTCAAGGTGTATATTTTAACAAAAATCCCTTAAAATTAAGTGACTATGAAAAAGGAAGGAAATACTTTATTTATGAAGGAAGTACTTCTATGGTTATATTTTCGCTTGCCAGTGGAGCATTTATATCAGGTTTTGCAAATAGTCTAGGCGCAACGGAGGGCTTTAGTGGAATTATAGGAGCCATTCCAGCATTAACTGGTGTGATTCAAATCTTTTCGTCGCTTTTTTTTGAAAAAATAGAGCATAGAAAATTTTTAATAAGCTTGTTCTCATTTCTGGGACGATTATTATTTGGAGCGGTTTTTTTAATTCCTATGCTTATACTAAATAAGGGGCTAAGCTTATACACACTTTTGATTATTTACACAATAGCATTTCTCTTATTGGGATTTGTGGCTCCACCTATTTCTGGATGGTTAGTAGACTTAACTCCAGATCATATTCGTGGCAAATACTTGGCTCGTAAGGATGCAGTATCTTTAGCTTTTGTTACCTTTGCAACTTTAGCCTTTGGTAAAGTGTTAGACCTTTTTAGAAACAACAATTATGAATATATTGGATTTGCTATAATAGGAATAGGGATAATTGTATTAGCATTTTTTCATTTATATTTTGTCTCTTCTATTAAAGAGCCTTTAGTAAATAAAAGAAATAATTCCGTTACTTTGAAAAAAGCAATTTTAGAACCAGTTATGAATAAAAGTTTTAGGAAAGTAGTATTGCTTTTTGTGATTTGGAATATAGCTCTATTTATTGCCTTACCTTTTTTTTCAGTATATATGGTAACGAGACTACATTTGTCCTATACTTATATTATGATAATGGGGTTAATAAGTGCTATTGCTAGAGTTTTTGTGGTAAAGTATTGGGGAAGTTTTGCTGATAATAAATCCTGGGAAAAAGCTACCAAGTATTCCATTGCAACTCTTGCTTTATGTCATTTCTCATGGGGTTTCGTTAATAACCAAACAATCATAGTCTTAGTTCCAATTATGCATGTGCTTGCTGGTATAGCTTGGGGTGGAGTATCTATTGCATTATTTAATATTCAATTTTTATATGCTCCTAAGGAGAGTAGAACTATATATATAGGTGGTTGTGCAGCCTATGGAGGAGTAATAGGTTTTGCAAGTACTATTATTGGCTCCAAAATTCTTAATGCCTTGAGAGAATATAATATAAGTATTAATGGGTTTGAGTTTAGTAACATGCAAATTATATTTATGATATCAGGGATATTACTTGGAACTTGCTCTCTATATGTACATAAATTTATTGAAAAAAGGTCAATAAAGTAGCTTTTGAATTTTAAACTATAAATGAAGTATTTTAGTAGTATTAGTAAAATCCTAGGGGGGAATAATATTGAGTATTAAAATTGTTTGTGATAGTACAGCATATATTCCACGAGAATTATTAGAAAAATATGATATTGATGTAGTATCCTTAAATATAATTTTTGAAGATGAAAGTTTTAGAGAAGTTGACATAAATCAAACTACTTTTTATAAAAAATTGAAAGATAATAAACAGCTACCTACATCAGCGCAACCAACTATTAGTGAAATGTATGATAGTTTTGAAAAGAAAGTAAGAGCAGGAGACATGGTGGTAGGTGTTTTTATGTCCTCGGATATGAGTGGTACATACTCCAGCGCCCACCTTGTAAAAGCAATGATTATTGAAAAATATCCTGAGGCTGTAATAGAAATAGTTGATTCAAGATCTAACTCTATGCAATTAGGATTTGTTGCTCTTGCGGCAGCTGAAAAGGCTTTTAATAAGGGCTCCATGGAAGAGGTTCTATCAGCAGCAGCAAATGTAATTGAAAAGAGTAGGTTTTTATTTGTACCAGATACCTTAGAGTACCTTAGGAAGGGCGGAAGAATGGGAGGAGCATCAGCATTAATTGGAATGATTTTGCAAATAAGACCTGTACTTACTGTTTTTCAGGGTAAAACAAATGTTTTAGATAAGGTAAGAACAAAGAAAAAAGCAATAGATAGAATTGTTGAAATCTTTATGAATGATGTAGAGAAGAAGGGTCTTGAAAAAGTTATTGTTCATAATATAGATTGTGAAGAAGAAGGCATTGAACTTTCGAATAGGATTGAAAGGTTGATTGGAATGAAAGTTGAAATCTATCCCATTGGTCCAGTTATAGGACTTCATACAGGACCAGGTGCCATTGGAATAGTTTACTATTTAAAGAATTAGTTGATTAAAAAAACTTCTAATGTTACAATCTGATTGTAAGTAAAATTGAATAATGACTTCGGGTGCCCTGTAAAAAGGGTTAAAAGGGAAAGTGGTTTAAATCCACTGCAGCCCCCGCTACTGTATTAGAAGATGAAATCCAAAATACCATTGGGAAACTGAGAAGGTTGGAGAGTAAAAT
>JACMJL010000080.1 GCA_014380625.1 Clostridiaceae bacterium | reverse complement strand
TTAACTCTTCAACTATTAGACTAGCTTCGTCTAAGGTAGTACTAGGAAATAATATAATGAATTCTTCTCCCCCAAATCTAGCCATAACATCATTTTTTCTAATGGATTGGTTTATAAGATCAGTCATACTCTTTAAGACCTTATCACCAAACAAGTGGCCATAAGTATCATTAAATCTTTTAAAATGATCAATATCAAGTATAGCTACAGATACCTCAGATTGATTTTTTTCAGCATTCAAGGCCTCTTCATTAAGTCTTTCGTGAAAGTACACTCTATTGTAGGCACCTGTCAAATTATCTGTTACCGCCAATTTATGCATTTTGTGATATAAGTCCGCGTTTTCCATGGCCATTGCAACTTGTTGGGCGATTACTGTAAGTAGTCTGATATTTTCTATATCAAAGGCATTTTCGAAGTTTTGTTCTATTAAAATTAATCCGAATTTTTTCTGATTAGAAATTAAAGGCGCGCATATAAGAGATCTTACATTTCTGCCTGATGTAAAATTAAATTTACTTGAATGCACGTTATTGTCGCAAACTACCGTTCCTCTTTGCAGAATGCGTAGTAGGGCATTACTGTCCATATTGCCACATAATAAGGCATAATCACTTTCATCAGCTATATTAGTAGTGTGTACCTCTAACTTTAAACTTTTTTCATTAAAGAGAATAATGGTTGAGTCTTTTACGCCCATAACGCCTAAGGTAATATCGTTAACATGTTTTATAAGCTCATCCATATCTAATATTGAGCCTATAGCCGTACTAATTTGTTGTAAAGTAAAAAATTCAGCAACACTATGAGTTAACTTCTTATTTACATCTTCTAAATCAGTATTAGATTTATGTAACTTATCATTCTTAGCTTCTATCTGATCATGTGTGGCGGCTAGATGTTCTAATTTAGAGAATAAACGTTTATTATCTTTTTCTTTATTAGTAATTTGTCTATATACAACATCTGTTATAAATACAAGTATTAATAACATAAACTGAAAATATAGGCTCTCATCTAAACGGTCATATATCTTAATTTTATTGAAACCAGATAACAGGGGGTTTTTAAGTGAATTTATAAAATTCAAATGTATAACCATGTGTATTGGAAACCAAATCAAAGTTAAAGTAATTCCTGTTTTTCTACCTCTATAAATACAAGCCATTATCAGTATGAACATAATAACTGCTATTGCTCCTTGATTTAAGGAAGGAATATGTAAATAGAGACTAATATAAAATAGATCAATGCTTCCATATATTAAAAATACCCAGTCGCTGTTAAGTTTCAATGTATTTAAATAACGATACCTAATCAAATTGTAGAGAGTAAAAATTAGTAAAGCTACAAAAAAGCCTTTATAGGCGCTATATTTTGCATGTTGTAAAGGTATTGAAAAAGCGGATATACCAATATATATAAGAGATATAAGTATAAAGGAAAACATTGCATATAATCTTAGTTCCTCAAATTTATAATTTTTTAACATGTAAAATACCTCCCAAGTATTATAGGTATAAAGTTACTAAGTATATATAAATAACATAAAATTTTACAAAAAATACTACTCTTTTTAAGTGTACACCACTTAATATTTTTTTGCTATTTAAAAAGATAAAATTTGTTATTTTATTTAAGTTATTCATGATTTATTACAAAGTCCTAGGTTAGGTAGGTTAGGGACGGTTAATGACTTTTAGCTGTGATTTTATCAAAGATTTTGTTTTTAAAGCCTAAGGCTGACGCAAATGCATAGGTATCCAAATATTTAGTGATTTGGATATCTTTTTTAATTAATATACTTACAACTTTATGATATAATTAAAATTGTCGTAACAATAATAAAAATAATTAATAAAGTGACAGGTGATGAAAATGTTAGAGACTCAAAAAAAATTTATTTTAAAACTAAAAAAAGATTCTGGACCTGAAATGATTAGTAATTTATTTAAAGACAAGCTATACCACATTATGGTGCTAATAATTTCTATAAAGTCCTATATTTTTATAGGTCTATTAGGAACAGAAAAGGCTACGGGTCTTAATTTTGAACAAGCGTTCATGAGTGTACCTGGCTATCTGTTATTAATTAGTTTTTCTATGGTAACTTTGGCTGGAACTTTTTTATTTAAAGGCAGGAAACATTTATGGGCACTGATTGTAATCGATTTATTGATAACTGTGCTGATTATTGGAGATGCTTGGTACTATAGAGGGTATACTGAATTTTTAAACTTCTTTCTTTTTTCTCAAACTTCAAATTTAGACAACCTTGGTAGTGATGTGTTATCTATGTCTAGACCTATTGATATAGTTTTTATCATAGATATAGTGTTATTTATTATTTATGCTAGTGTTAACAGGGATGTTTATAAAGGTGTAAAGAGGAATTTTGGACTATTTTTACTTACTATAATCTTACCGGTTTGTTATTTAGGATATGCTTCTTATAAAGTTGATGTTTATGGACGAGGTTTTGATGGACAACATGTATTTTATAGAAGTTGGGCGCCACCACGTACAATGTCTTATTTAGGTCCTATAGGATACCACTTTTTTGATGCATTTAATTTTTATGAAGTTTCGAAAAAGTATAAGTTATCAAAGGATGAAGAATTAAAAATAAATAATTGGTATGATAAAAATAATGAAAAGTTACCTGATAATAAGTTTGCTGGAATGTTTAAGAATAAAAACCTTTTAGTTATCCAGTGGGAATCTTTAGAAAACTTCGTAGTAAATCAAAAGATTCAAGATCAGGAGATTACCCCAAATTTAAATAAGCTCTTAAAGAATAGTTTGTATTTTAATAATTATCATGAAAATACAAATAATGGAACAAGTTCTGATGCAGATTTAATGACTAATACAGGGGTTTATCCAGTTAGACAGGGTTCTACATTTTTTAGGTATCCAAGCAATGAATATAAAAACTCTTTGCCCTTACTTTTATCAGGGATGGGTTACTCTACTTATGCTATTCATCCAGATAAAGGGTTATATTGGAATTGGAAGCCGGCATTGACTTCAATGGGTTTCCAACACTGTTTAGATTCTAGTAATTATAATATAACAGAAACTATAGGCCTTGGAATTTCTGATAAAGTTTTCATGGAACAAATAGCCCCTATAATAGGTAAGGAGAAAAATCCTTTTTATAGTTTTGTAGTTACCTTAACCAGTCATTCTCCTTTTAATTTACCAGAAAAGCATAGAACTTTAAACTTAACTCATGGTTTTGATTATAATATGTTAGGTGACTATTTCCAAAGTCTGCATTACACAGATGAAGCCCTTGGTAAACTCTTAGCAGACCTAGATAAGCAGGGAGTTTTAAAGGACACAGTTGTTGCTATTTACGGAGATCATACCGGAGTCCACAAGTATTATTCTGATATAGTTTCTTCAATTTATCCTGCAGAGAATTGGTGGAGTGATAATGATCTGAGAGTTCCATTAATAATCTATAATCAAAATTTAACGCCTCAAACCTTAGATATACAAGCAGGTCAAATTGATTTTATGCCAACAATTGCTTATTTAATGGGAGTGGATAAAGGCAAGTATCAAAATTCAACTTTGGGGAAGGTATTAGTTAATACCAATAAAAACTATACGATTTTAAATGATTTTTCAACCAGAGGCAATATTTCAGCGGATGAAGAAAAACATTCTAAAGATGGAATTTTGCTTGCGGATAAAATGGTACAAAGTAATTATTTTAAGGATAAATAGGAAGGGTAAATTATGAATATTGAATGGAATGTAATTGAAGAAAATAGACAAGTAAAGGTACGGTTAGTATATAATATGTATCTAGGGACAAAGCGACTATATGTTGATAATGCTAAAATATTAAAATCAAAGGTACTTTATAAGAAGGGGAAGATTACTTTTAAATACAATGATAAGGATTATAGTATTAGGCTAATTCCAGAGAATTTTGGATATACAGGAGTTTTAGTTACGCCTCTAGGAGCTGAAATCTCCTGTGAGGTAGAGGCTAAAAGAAAGAAAAAGGCATCCTTGTGGATAATTCCCTTTACTATTATTAATATGAGTATACCCATAATTTCCATTGAGGCTTTTACTCCCTGGATAATAGGAATAGGAACATCTTATTTTGCAACAAAGATCTGCCAAGAAGAACACGTCAGCGTAAAGATGAAAGTTGGACTATCAGCAGTGATTTCTATACTGGCTTGGATTATGTATTATATGTTTTACTTAACAGCAAAGGTGAAGTCTGGGAGTACGGGGTTCTTACCATTTTAACTGCCTTAATATAGCTAAATAAGAAGGGGACTATCTCAAAATAATTATTTTGAGATAGTCCCCTTTATTAGTTATGATTTACATTCTGAAAAGTATCCACTCTTTAGTCTGTACGTTATATTTTAAGTCACATAACACTATTTTTCCTTCTACAATAACCTCACAGGTAAAAGTATATATATAATTGTCTTCACCTAATTTCTCTTTATCTCTTCTGATGGATCTTTTTATCTGGAATAAGGTTGTGCTTCCATCCTCATTTAGGTCTTTAAACCTTAAGGGTTTAATTATTCCTGCACTATCTAAGTAGGCAGCAACTTCTATTGGCTTGTTAAGTAACGTCATAGCTACCATTCTCCCTTTTAACAATTTTATAAAAATGTTTAATTCTATCTATTTCATTATCACCCTTTTTAATTATTTAGTCAAATGGTATTTATTATTACATAATAATAACTTTTGAAATATGTAAGTGGATCCACAAGTTATCCAAAGACCTATTAAATTATATCTAATAAAATCAAAGACCACAGTTGTTGGTAGAAGTACTTTTAAGAACTGTTTAATAAAAAGAAGGGTACTAATTCCTAGAGTATATTTAATGACTTGCATTGACAAGGTAGCTTTTTCATCAAACTTAATATACCTATCTTCTATGTAATACCCTATAAAAAAACTTATAAGTATAGCCACAGTTTTAATATCTGCAGACCCACCATAAAAAAATACAGTAAGTATACATGGAATTATTATAGTTAATAAAAGAAGTTTGTTGTTTCTCTTAATTGATAAATCAAATAGCCAACAGCAGGTAGTAGACCATACAACGCCAATAATAGCACCAAAAACCACGTCTATAGGCCAATGAACTCCAAGGTATAATCTTGACGTTGCAACTAGAAGTATAAATATTATGGCTAGTATATAAGTGTGGATATTTTTAAATTCTCTTGCAATTACTGTCCAAAGCTCAGCAGTTCCCTGGGTGTGACCACTTGGAAAGGAAGAACCGGTGGCAGTTTCCACTCTTAGTGAACGAATCCCCTCCTCACCAATTGGTCTTTTAGTATGGAAGGTTATTTTTAAAATGTTATTAAGTATACTTCCAGATAAAACGGCAAAACCTAGCTTGTACCCCACTCTTTTATTGATACACCAAAAGATTAATGCTATGAAGAGTATAAAAAAGGTCTCCTCACCCATCATTGTGATTGTTGTGAAACTTTTATCTAAAATGGGATTTGAAAAGCCCTGTAAAAAGTTAATTATATTCATAAAGACACCCCTTTGTTTATTAATCTCTTTTAGATGCCTAAATTAATTTTCCTGGGAAATAATTTGGGTGCTTGATAGATACCCAGGTATAATATTGTTGCTAAAGCAATTCCACCGCCAACATCAATTATTGAAT
>JACMJL010000079.1 GCA_014380625.1 Clostridiaceae bacterium | reverse complement strand
TGTCAGATATGGCTAAATACGTGTTATATCATCATGAAAGGTGGGATGGAAAAGGATACCCCAAAGGATTAAAAGGGCAGGAGATACCTTATGTGTCAAGAATTATAACCATAGTAGATGCTTACGATGCAATGACCAGTGAGAGAAGTTATCGAAGTGCATTACAAATGGAAGTAGTAATAGAGGAATTACAAAGAAATTCAGGTATTCAATTTGATCCTGAACTAGTAGCTGTATTTATTGAAAAGGTATTAGGTAGAACTAGCAAATTATAAGTAGGATGATAAGAAAAGTGGCGGGCTCAAAAGTTTTTGAGTCGGCCACTTTTTACTACTTAATCTTTAGAAAATAATTCTATTGCAATTTTAGATATTTCAGGATTAAATTGTTTACCCATTTCTTCTTTTATAATTTCTAATGATATTTTTACAGAAAGTGCACTTCGATAAGCTCTTTTAGAAGTCATTGCATCGTATGCATCTGCCACCTGAATTATTTGCGATTCCAAAGGTATTTGATCTCCTTTTAAGCCTTGTGGATAGCCTGAACCATCATAATTTTCGTGATGACCATAAGCGAAATTTGATATGGTAGAAAAACCGCTTATCTTCTCTAAAATTGTTTTGGTATGAACTGGATGAAGCTTTATAATAGCATACTCCTCGTCAGTCAGTTTACCTGGTTTATTTAATATTTCTGTTGGAATTCCAATCTTACCAATGTCATGAAGTAAAGCTGCAGTACCAATATCACTTACTTGTTGCCTTGTGAGCTGAAGCTTTTCAGCAATGGCACAGCTATAATTTCTTACCCTCTGTGCATGACCTTCAGTATATTTATCCATAACTTCAATAGCAGATACTAAGGCGGTAACTGTATCATGATACATTTTAGTTTCTTTTTCTTGGAGAACCTTCTGAGAGTAAAAATTGGATATAATTTGAGCATAAAATTTTAGAATTATCTTTGATGTTTTAGAATAGCAAGTTTTATTAAAGCACTCAACACAAATAATCCCAACATTTATACCTTCAACTTGAATTGGTGCATATAGGGTTGTAAAATTTGAATAAGTTCCAAGTTCTTTAAAGATATCTATTGTTTCTTTTGTATACATACCTTCGTCACGTTTTTCTATATATATTTCATGAGCATCAATTTTAGCTAAATCAGAACAATGAAAGTCGTTAAAAGCCTCCTCACGTTTAAAAGAAAGTTTTTTAAGCGTGTCAATATTATATCCATTACTAAATATAGGAACGTATTCATCACCTGCAAGTTCATAAAAAGAACCTTTCTCAGCTTCAGGTATTAGCTTAAAAGCTCCTATAAAAATTTTTTTTAGAAAGTCATTTTTACTCATGTTATTCATATTTGCAAAAGAATCAACAATAAGAACTATTTTATTGTAATTGAGTTCTTCTTGAGTAACCCTTCGAATCATAATTTTTTTTGATTTTGTTTTCATTAGTAATTCCCCCATAAAAACAATTAATTATACATTATTTTAATTATATCATGATATTATATAATGCATATAGAAAAATCAATAATTTCCAGGGGAATAAAAAGATAATTAACATAATTTAGAATATTCATATAGTTTGAATACTGTCGAAAAAAATGAAAAAAAGAATATTGCTCTTGTTATGAAAACTCCATAGAACAACAGATTGCAATCGTTGAACAACTAATAGATTCTAAAGTTAGTGCAATAGTAATTGCACCTGGTAGTTCTACTGAGCTTATACCTGTTTTGAAAATAGCACAAGATGCTAAAATACCTATAGTAAATATAGATAATCAGTTAGATCCTGATTTATCAAAGAAATTAGGACTATTAAATGTACCCTTTATAAGTGTAGATAATGAAATGGGGGCCTACCTTTCTGTAAAATATATTAGTGATATGATTATAAAGCCAACAAAGGTTGCCATAATTGAAGGTATACGTGGAGTTGCTAACGCAGAACAAAGAAAAACTGGTGCTTTGAAAGCATTTAATGAAAACAAAAACATTACTATTATTTCCAAGGAAACAGGGAACTGTAATATTGATGAAGGCTATGCTGTTTCCCAAAAAATGTTCGCAAGCAATCCAGATATAGGCGCAGTATTTTGTGCTAATGATATGATGGCACTAGGAGTTATTGATATCAGATTCGAAAATTAGAATTAGAAAAGTGTTTCTGATGGAAAATATTCTCTTGAAATAAACTATTACAAAAGGCTATCTTAAAACAATTAATAATTTTAAGATGGGTTTTTTTTATACAAATTTTTATGGCTTTTTATGATAAAATAAAGCATCAGGATTACTTATTTTTGATAGGAGAGTTTAGTATGTGCTTTAATGAAAATTTTCAACTAACAATTTTAGAAACTAGTGATGTTCATGGCAATATATTACCAATAAATTATTCGGATAATTCTTCTACAAACTATGGTCTCGGGATTTTATCTACTTTAATTACTAAAGAAAGACAATTAAATCCTAATGTTTTATTAATTGACAATGGGGATATGCTTCAAGGCACTGCCCTTACATATTATCATGCTAAAATAAATAATAAATTGACTAATCCAATGATTGAGGCTATGAATCTTATGGGATATGATGCTGCTGTAATTGGCAATCATGAATTTAATTATGGTAGGGCTTATTTAGAAAATGCTATAAAAACCTCAAATTTCCCATGGCTATGCGCTAATATATTAAATAAAACTACAGGAAAAAGCTTTACTGATAAGCCTTACATTATTAAAATTTTTAATAATGGTTTAAAAGTAGGTATTCTAGGGTTAACAACTAAGTATATTCCTAACTGGGAAAATCCTGAAACAATACAAGACTTAAGCTTTGAGGATGTAGTAGACACAGCTAACAAATGGCTTAAAGTAATGAAAGAGGATGAAGCTACGGACATAAATATAGTTGCTTATCATGGTGGTTTTGAAAGAGATTTAGAAACCGGTGGACCTACAGAAGTCCTCACAGGAGAAAATCAAGGTTATGAATTATGTATGAAGGTAAGCAATATGGATGTGCTTTTAACAGGGCATCAGCATCGGGCTATTGAAAATTTATCAATAAATAATGTTTTAGTTTTACAACCAGGCTGCAACGGTGAGTTGTTAGGAAAAGTATCCTTTGATTTATCTAAGGAATTTGGCAAATGGTCCATAGTTAAAAAAAGTTCTAAAAACATAAGTGTGAAATTTTTTGAAGTTGATAATAGAATTTTTAATTCTATAAGTAACATAGAAACAAAGGCTCAGACTTGGCTAGATATACCTATTGGATTTATTGAAGGTGACATGCTCATAACAGATCACTTAAATGCTAGGCTTAAAGACAATGCCTTTACTGAATTTATAAATAATATTCAAATGGCAGTAGCAAAGGTAGATATATCTAACACTGCAATTTTTGATAATAACTGTAAAGGCTTTGGACATAATGTTACAATGAGAGACATTATTTCAAATTACAAATACCCTAACACCTTAAAGGTTCTTAGCTTAAAAGGTTCTGATATTAGTGCAGCGTTAGAAAAAACTGCAGGATACTTCAGTATTGTTAATGGGGAAATAGAGGTGAACAAGGGTTTTGTTTATCCTAAACTGCAGCACTATAATTATGATATGTGGGAGGGAATAGACTATGTTTTAGATATTTCAAAACCAATAAACAATAGAATAACTAAAATTAATTATAAGAACGCCCCCCTTCAAATGGATAGGAACTATGCAGTGGTGATGAATAACTATAGAGCAGGTGGTGGTGGTGATTATTTAATGTTTAAGGGGAAGCCTCTTCTTAAAGACATACCCATAGATATGGCCGAATTAATTGCAAATTATATTCTTGAAAGAAAAACTATTAAAGCAACTGTGAACGATAATTGGAAGGTTATAAAGTGACAATCACATGAGTTATTCATTTAACAACATTCATTTTTTTATTGCAAATTAACTATCATTTTAGACACAATATGTTAAAATAGTATTAATAAAATTATATTGACCTAATCTTAAAAACAGTATTTTTCAACTATCTTGGAGGTGGACACTATGGAGAATGAATATATTAAGAGTACAGTTACTGAAATGCTATTTAGGCTTGAAAAAAATAAATATATAAGCTCTGAAGAGACGATTAAGTTTGGTCTTGAGGTATATTCATTATGCAAAAGAGAAAATTATGAAACTGGAATGGCTGTTGCATTATATAGTGTAGGTCGAGCCTATTTTAATATGAGTAAATATGAAAAAGCTATGCCATATTTATTTGATTCTATAAATTTATCCCGTAGACAAAGTATATGCGATATGCAGGTACTTACATATTTATGCATGGGTGATATTTATTTTGATATTGGAGAATACGAAAAGAGTATAGATTACTATAATTTAGCCGAAAAGCTTTTAAAAATATTTACTCATAGTAAAAATTATTATAAAAATCTTAGCTATGAGTTATACGCTGCAAAAATTTACAATAACATTGGGGAAATATATAGAATTCTTAAGTGCTATGATGATGCAATTATATATTATAACTTGGCCGTTAATCTTGATAGGAAATTAAATTTCCAAGCTACCTTTGGTGTTGTACTTTCCAACCTGGGTAATGTCGAATACCATCTAGGTGACTATGACAAGGCGTTGGAATATTTAAATGAATCACTAATATATTTAATTAAAAATGATTATAAAACAGGTATAGCAGAAGCCTACGGTATAGTGGCTTTAATACATGAGAAAAGGAAAAGCTATGAGGAGTGTGAAAAATATTTTTTTAAAGCTATTGATATATCTTCAGAAACAGGCTATGTCTACACTAAAATTGAACTTCTTTTAAATTTTAGTGATTTCCTTGAAAAAGTAGGTAAAAGGGAGATGGCAATTGATAAACTACATGAGATGTATAACATTTCTATAGATAATAAAATGTATGCCAAAACCATGGAAATTTGCAAAAAGGCTATTAAGTTATATGAAGAAGCTAATGATATTAATAATGCAAATAAATATTATAAATTATATTTTGAAAATGAAAAAAAGCTTGAACATATAGAATTGGAGACTAGAACCAGAAATCTAAAAACTAAAGTTCAGATTGACAGCTTAGAAGAGGAAAATAAAAGCATATTAGAAAAAAGTGAAGCCTTTAGAAGGAAGGCAGAGGATCTTATAGAAGTTATAAAGAATATATCAATTATAAGTGAGCTAGGAGAAAAGATCACCACTACTTTAGACTTGAATCAAATTTATGAAATGTTGTATGATGCTATACAAAGTTTTATCCATGCTAATATCTTTGGAGTTGGTCTTTACAATGATGAAAAGAAAAAAATTCAGTATAATTACCTTATAGAAGATAATCAGAGAACTGAAATACAGGAAGTTAGTTTTGATGATGAAGAAAGTATAGCAGTAACCTGTTTAAGGGAGAATAAGATTATTGTTATCAATGATATGAATAAAGAATACCTAAATTATGTTGATAATGTAAGTTATATTGAAATTACTGATACTAATACTAATGAACAGAATTCAGCAATATTTTGTCCCCTAGTCATTGATAATAATTTAATAGGTGTAATGACAGTACAGGCAAATGAAAAAGATTCCTTTGAAATGCTTACAATAGAAACGATTAAAGCACTCTCCTCCTACGCTGCAATAGCAATAAATAATGCCATTAAATCTATGAACCTTCTAGTTGAAGTGGAGCAAAGAAGAAAAGTCCAGACCCAATTAGAAGATATTAATAATAAATTAATATATTTGTCTGAAAATGATGGACTTACTGACATACCAAACAGAAGAAAGTTTGATACGAAAATATACCAGGAATGGAACAAAGCTAAGGATCAAAATAATTTTCTATCGATTATAGTTTTCGACATAGATTGTTTTAAACAATATAATGATAACTACGGTCATACAGAGGGAGATAATTGCTTGATAAGTATCAGCAATGAACTTAGTAAATCCTTAATGAGAAACTACTTTGCTGCACGGTATGGTGGAGATGAATTTGTTATTATACTTCCGGAAACAACTCTAGAAGAGGCTAAGATTTACGCTGAAAATTTCAGACATAATGTGGAAAAGTTATCTATACCTCATAAATTTTCAAAGGTGACGGGGGTAGTAACTGTTACCTTAGGAGTTGCCTCCGTAATACCAACTGATGAAATTACAATAGTTCAGTTCATAAGACAAGCAGATAATGCTTTATATGAAGCTAAGAATATGGGTAGAAATCAGGTTATGAGTTAACAATAGGTGAGAAACTATACTGTAGTATTGAATAATTTCTCACCTGATTCTGCAAAGCTAGTAAGTATCATAAATAGCTTAATATCCATTTTTACATTTGTTTTAAGAAGTTCTTTTGCTTGTGTTTGTGACACTAATATTACCTCGATATCTTCATCCTCTTCAAGATATTGATTGCTTGTAACACCTTCACAGGTACAGTAAACTAGTGCCACAGATTCATCAGTCATTCCAACAGATAGAAAGACTTTATCTTTAGTTTTCTCATAGTTAATTTCTACAAGGGAGAGACCCGTTTCTTCTCGTAATTCTCTTACTACGGCATTTTCAATCTTTTCATTATCATCTAAAAGTCCCGCTGGAAGTTCATAGACATAATCATTTAGAGGAACTCTAAATTGTTTTATTAATACTAGTTTGTTGCTTTCTTTATGTAGAGCTACAATTATGACTGCATCGACTATTCCTTCTTTTCCTTGAAAAAATTGTTCGTTTAATGTGGAATAGCATTTTCTTGAGGAAATAATCCAGTGTTGTTCCTTTCCATTTTTATTTTTATATTCAGCATCATATAAGCTTAAAAATTTAGTTTCTTTTAAAGGAGTAAGTTTTTTTATCCTATTATCATTCATAATTACACCTACATTATTAAAATTTGATTTTAAAAAATCATATTAGAATTATAACATAGATACACTTTCAAATTTAAAAATTTCTTTATGTTTTAATATAATTATTTTGTAAACATGGCTTTTTCAAAGGATAGAGGTAGTCTAAGATGTAGTAGAATGCATCTAAATAGAACAATCTGTAATAAACTAGAGGAGATTAATATGGATAGCAATTTTTTAAATGCGGAAAAGATATTACAATGTTTAATAGAAAATTTAGATGAGGGAATTCAAATAGTAGATTGTGATGGTAAAACCATATATTATAATCGTGCCATGGGAAAGGTAGAAGGTATAGAGCCAAGCAAAGTCTTAGGAAAAAAGGTTAATGAGTATCTAGTGGATGTAAAAGATGATGATTCTACACTTATGAATGTATTAAAAACCGGAGAAAAAATTGTGGATTTAATACAACATTATGGTAATGAATATAAGCAAGAAGTAACTACTATAAATACTACGGTGCCAGTAACCATCGACAATAAGGTTTACGCAGTGATTGAAATAGCTAAAGATATGACTCAGCTTAAGGAGTTAACTGAAAGTATTTGTAAATTGCAAAATTCAGATAAAAAGTCCCATAGGCATTATACCTTTAATGATATATATGGTGATAGCCCTTCTATAAAAAGTGTTATAGAAAAAGCAAAAAAAGCAAGTATGTCAAACTCCTCTGTATTATTATATGCAGAAACTGGCTCAGGAAAAGAGGTTTTTTCTCAAAGTATTCACTATGGTGGAATAAGAAAAGATAAACCTTTTATACCAATAAATTGTGCGGCAATTCCTGCTCCTCTATTAGAGGGAATGCTCTTCGGTACAGAAAAGGGTGGTTTTACCGGTGCCGAAAACAAAAAAGGTTTGTTTCAAGAAGCAAATCATGGAACTATTTTATTAGATGAGGTAAATTCTTTAGAACCATATCTTCAATCTAAACTTTTAAGAGTGCTTCAAGAGGGGAATATAAGACCTATTGGAGGTAATAAAAGCATAGATATTGATGTAAGAATAATTGCCACCTTAAATGAGGAACCGGAAAAGTTAATAGAAAGTGGGAAGTTAAGAAAGGATTTCTACTATAGATTAGGTGTACTTAGAATTGATATACCTGCCCTAAGAGATAGAAAAGGGGATATACCTGTATTTGTGGAGAAGTTAATTGAAAAGTATAATAAAATTTTAATGAAAAACATAAGAGGAATAGATGAAGTTATGATGGCAAAACTTCAAGAATATAATTGGCCAGGAAACATTAGAGAATTAAAGAATGTTATAGAAGCTGCAATAAATATGGCTGATAATAATTCAGTTTTAACAGAAAACTATTTTGATGCTAGAATATCAAATAAGAGTTGTCTAAGTGCTGAAGAATTCATGGAAAACATAGGTGAAAATTTTCAATTAGAAGATTATATTGGGGATATGGAAAAACGAATAATAGAAAAAATATTTAGAAAAAATAAGGGTAATGTGAGTAAAACTTCAAGAGAACTTAGTATATCAAGACAAAATCTTCAATATAAATTAAAGAGGTATAAAATCACTAGCCTTTAATGATTAGTACTAAATTAATATTAAAGGGGATGTCTCAAAACTTTTGCGACATCCCCAAACTATTCCTAGTATTTCATTAAAACACAAGAACAAGTTATTCCTGCACCTACTGACCAAAATACTATATTCTCACCCCTAGCGAGCTCACCTCTTTCTAAGGTTTTAGCCAAGGTTATCATGGGAGAAGTTGTACCTGTATAGCCAAATTCATCGCCAATGTAAGGGAATTTTTCTTCTGATACCTCAAGCTTTTCTCTAACCATATCAATATTCTTCTTTGCAAATTGTGAGAAGAAGTATTTCTTTATATCATCTTTATGTAATCCATTGTCTTGTACCATTCTATCAATACCATCAACAGCACTTGCAAAGGCTTCATCAGTATCGAAAGGTAACCATTGTATCAATTTGTCTGATATTGGTAAGTGCTTATCGTGAATTGCTTTAGAAAGACCCATTGCAGGAAAATTGATACATTCATGCAAGGTACTATCTGTAAAACAATCGCTATCTATAAATCCACTTTCTGTCTCTTCTTTATTTTCAAGTAGTAATGCACAACCAGAATCTCCAAAATTTGAATAGGTTATCTCTTCTTCGAATCTTGAATATTTAGTAAGTTGTTCTGACCCAACAATTAAAGCATACTTAATTTTAGGGTTATCTCTCATAACTCTGCATACTTGTTCCAACGCCACAACCATCCCAACACAGTTGCAATTAACGTCATATACTGTAGTTTTTTTCTTGCCACCAATTGCATAATGCAATTTTACAGCGTTTGTTGGTTGTACATATTCTGGTGTACCAGAAGAAAAAACAATCAAATCAATATCTTCTGCTTTTAAATTAGCTTTTTTCAATGCACTTTTCGAAGCCTCTATGCCCATTGTTAGCATTGTTTCATTTGGATCCTTTGAAATATATCTTTTATTTCTACCTGTAATTTCAAGAAGAGGAGTAATATCTCTACCCATCTTATTAAAATGATCTAAATAAAATTCATTGGTCACTACATTCTCTGGATGATAATAAGCTACCTCTTTAATTACTGCATTTCTTCTTTTCATTTGTTTTTTTGCTCCTTACATTCTTAGTTTTTTAATATTTCATCTTGTGCCAATTTTATCAGTTTATCTATTAATTGTCAATGTTATCCATATTATGATAATATTACGTATATAGTTGCAAAATTGTACAAATAACTACAAAATTATGAAGATAGTTTTATACCTTATTATAGTATACATAGATTTTAAGCTTATAAAATCTCTTTTCAGTTTATTGTTCATGTCTATATAATTGATACGGTAATGTTACAACACGATAATTTCTATAATAAAAGAAGAAATTTTAAAAACAGCAAAAAAAATTGCTGTTCCTGCAAAATATTTTGCACTAAGTGTAGGCGCTAATATGGGTACAATTTATTACTTATAACTTTATAGGGCAAGGAAAGATGCAAGAAAATTTGCATCTGAAAAAGGCATATATTTACGTAATAGCGTAGATACATGCCTTTTATAATTGGCACGATAATTGCTAAATAATATGGTAAGTATGTTTATAATCTTAGATTTGGGAGTTGAGAATTATGATAAAAAAAGGCACCTGGGTTGAAGTGGAAGAAATTGTTTTAATCCCAGAAAATAGAGCTAAGAATATACCAGAAGAAACAAAGATAACTCCTTTAAAATGTTGGACCAGAGGATATTGCATTAGTGATTGTTCCATCGGAGATGAAGTTAAGGTTGAAACTAATGTAGGAAGAATTGCTAGCGGCATAATTGTGGATATAGAGCCAGGATATTATCACACCTATGGAAAGTATGTCCAGGAAATTGGCCACATTGGGAAACAGGCAAGAGAAATAATAGGGGGGCCATAAAGCATGAATAAATATGAGGAGCTTATGGTAAGAAAAAATGAAATAGTGCTTAAGTCAGTAGGAATAGATTTTGATAAATATGAAACTGGAAAACTCTCCTTTGATTATGAAAGATTGATGAAGGATGTGGGATATACCTTAGAAGAAGTTAGTGAAATTCAAAAGGATGTTGGAGTAGGAAGTACTCCACTACTGGAACTAAGAAATATTACTAAATTAGCAAGAAAGTCTTCAAGAACTGGTAAGGCGGCTAGAATCTTTGTAAAGGATGAAAGTTGTAATCCAAGTGGAAGTTTTAAAGATAGAAGGGCCTCTATATCAGTATTTGACGCAATGAAGAGGGGGTATAAAGGTGTTGGTGCAGCGACTTCAGGTAATTATGGAGCGGCGGTTGCCTCTCAAGCTAACATAAGAGGTCTTAAATGTATAATTGTTAACGAATGTTATGATTCAAAAAAAATAGGGCAACCAGAAATATTAGAAAAAGGAAGAAAGTGCGAAGGTTTTGGGGCAGAGGTTGTTAGATTAACAGTAGGACCTGAACTGTTTTATACCTATTTAAAAATACTTGAAGATACAGGCTATTACAATGCCTCCTTGTATTCCTCTTACGGAGTAGCAGGAATAGAAACCCTAGGTTATGAAATAGCTGAGCAGTGCATGAAAAAATTAGGAAAGGAACCTGATGCGGTAGTTATAACTCATGCAGGGGGTGGGAATGTTACTGGTACAGCAAGAGGACTTATTAAGGCTGGTGCTGTGAAAACCAAGATAATAGGAGCTTCGGTGGATCTTTCTGGGTTACACATGGCCTCGGATATAGATTTTAATAAAAAATCCTTTACCACGGGACATACTGGTTTTGGAATTCCTTTCATGACTAATCCTGATAGATCAGATGTGCCTAGAAGTGCAGCAAGACCTTTAAGATACTTAGATAGATTTGTAACCACCACCCAAGGCGAAGTGTTTTGGATGACTGAAATATTAGCTCAACTTGAAGGCTTAGAAAGGGGTCCGGCAGGAAATACATCACTGGTGGCAGCCTTTGCAATTGCCCAGGAATATGAGGATGATGCTATAATAGTTGTCCAAGAAACTGAATATACTGGAGCAGGAAAGCACCTAATACCACAACTTAACTTTGCTAAAGAAAATGGAATTAAAGTTTATGTGGGTGATCCGAAAGAACAAGTACCAGGTAAGAGTATAGTAATTCCTTCACATCCATCAATAATTTCAGTAACTGATATAGATATGGAGGGATTAAAAAATTCTTATATAAAAAATGCTATTAATAAATTGACGAAAAATATAGTTGAACAAGTTGATATTGAGTTTTTGTCCTTAGAAACAAAAATGGCTAAAGAAAAAATAGTGGAAATATTAAAACAGCATAAGGTAGGTGGTATTTAAGTTATGAAAAGAGAAGATGATTTTGAAAAAAGAAGAGAACATTTAAAAAGTTTGACTAGTGAGCAGTTGTATGAAAGATTTTGGATGCTAACTCAGCAAGTAGTAAAACCGATGGTAGACTTAGCCTATTCCCATACATCACCAGCCATTGAGCGCTCTGTAGTTTTGAGAATGGGTTTTTCCAGCTTACAAGCACAGCCATTAATTGATTACGGAACAAAGTGGGATTTGCTTGGCAAGGGTATTGGAAATGTGATTTTAACCTATGCAAAACTTAAAGATATGAATTACCTAAAAGCAGGAGATGAGTTGTCAAAAGGAATAGGTTGGGAGATTGTTTCCTTAAACCTGAAGGGGAGTGACAGCTAGTGGTTGAAAAATTAGTAGAAAATGAAAAGCTTAATGTAGAAGAAATATTAAAAGACTTAGATAAGTATGAACCGAAATGGAGAGGCTGGCATTGGAGAGATAAAAATGAAACTTTAAAGGTGGGAGAGTTCAACTACAGTGAGATATCCGCACCACTAAAGAAGAGCCAACCACTTCCAGCAGCAAGAAGTTTTGAAAATATAGATCCACAACCCAAGGTAGTTATTACTACTGAAATTGCCTCAGGAAGATTTGAAGATGATATAAGAAGAATGAGAATGGCAGCCTGGCATGGTGCAGATCATTTAATGGTTATAAGAACAGCTGGCCAAAGTCACTTTGATGGATTAATAGAAGGAAGCCCTGAAGGTGTAGGTGGGGTACCAATAACCAGAAAAGAAGTTAGAGCCACAAGGAAGGCTATTGATTTAATAGAAGAAGAAGTTGGGAGGAAAATTAATTTTCATTCCTATGTATCTGGTGTGGCAGGCCCTGATGTTGCAGTTATGTTCGCAGAAGAAGGAGTTAATGGAGCTCATCAAGATCCACAGTACAATGTACTTTACAGAAACATTAATATGTATAGATCCTTTGTGGATGCCGCAGTTGCAAAGGGTATAATGGCATTTTCAGGAATGCTTCAAATAGATGGTGCCCATAATGCTAATGCAACAGCTATGAAGGGATATAAGGTAATGCCAGAACTTATGGTGCAACATGCTATAAATTCTTGTTTTTCAGAATTAGTTGGAATGAAACCAGAAAATATTTCTCTTTCTACCGTACCTCCAACCTCTGCACCAGCTCCTTGTATGAGATATGACCTACCCTATGCAGTGGCTCTTCGGGAGTTTTTTAAGAAATATAAGATGAGAGCTCAAATGAATACTAAATATATAGAATCTTGTGAAAGAGAAGCCACCGTTGGGCATACTTTGAACTTGCTAATATCAGAACTAACCTCAGCAGATATTCAAAGTACAATAACTCCTGATGAAGGAAGAAATGTTCCTTGGCATTATAATAATATTCATGCAATTAACACCGCTAAACAGGCCTTTATAGGTATGGATGGATTAATGGACATGATAGAGCTTAAGAAAACTGGATATCTACCAGAAAAGGCCAGAGAAATTCAAGAACGAGCTATTTTGTTCCTTGAGGAAATCTTTGAAGTCGGTGGATACTTTAAAGCGGTGGATGCTGGATTTTTTATTGACTCTGGTGAATATCCAGAAAGAAATGGAGACGGTATTGCAAGGAAGATGGGGGGTGGAGATGCTGTCCACACCATAATAAAGCGAGAAGAAGATTATTTCGCTCCAGTTTGTGCTCATTTTGGTTACAACAAGGTGCCAAAAGAATATAAAAAACCCTGTGAGGCTATAGAAGAATGTACATTATGTAAGCATTCCAAAATTCAATATATTGATGAACTAGATGATAATGATAATGTATTTAAGAGAATGGAAAAAGTTAAAGAAGATGGCACTGTGATTCCTGAAGTTCAATGGGCAAAAGATGGATATGTGAAGGTTACGCTTTGTATACCAGAAAATGAACAGATTAGTGAAGCTGCGGCCCTTGAAATGGGCAAGAGGATGAATTTGAAAAATGTAGAGATTGTCCACAAACAAGTTCTGCAAAAGGCTGAAGGAACTCTAGTTGAAATCAAAGGCATCTGTGATTTCACACCTGTAAAACGTGGGGACTTAGTTCTACCAAAGAGAAGAAGGGTGCTTTCAAATCAAGTGATGAAGGATTTCGTAAAAAAACATCCTATTAAGGTAGTTGCAGCAACCGTGGGGGAAGATGAACACTCCGTGGGAGTTAGAGAAGTTATTGATATTAAACATGGAGGAATTGAGCGATTTGGTATAGAAGCTATTTTTCTCGGAACCTCCTGTCCGTTGGAAAAGCTGGTGGATGCAGCTATAGAGGCAAAAGCTGAAGCTATATTGTGCAGTACAATTATTACCCATAATGATGTTCATATAAAAAACATGAGAAAACTTAGTGATCTTTGCACGGAAAAAGGAGTAAGAGATAAACTTATACTGGTTTCTGGTGGTACACAAGTAACCGATGAAATAGCTAAAGCAAACGGAATGGATGTTGGATTTGGAAGAGGAGCAAATGGCACAGCAGTTGCCTCCTTTATAATCAAAAGACTAATGGGTATTACTGATGATGAAGAAGAGTGTTTATGAAGGTAGATTATCTAGTTGCTGAAATAGGTAGTACCACCACTTTAGTTACAGCTTTTAATACAGACTATGATGAGAAGGGACAGATTTTTGTACACATACCTTTTCAAGGTAAAAGTTGTACCACAGTTCTAGAGGGAGATGTAACAATAGGACTGAAAAATGCAGTTAAAGATATTGAAAAGCAAATACAGGAACCTCTTATTTGGAAAAAAATGCTAGCTACCAGTAGTGCTGCAGGGGGACTTAGAATAACTGTTCATGGACTTATGGAACAGATGACTGTTAAGGCTGCTAGAGAAGCAGCCTTGGGTGCTGGCGGTATTATAAAAATGGTTACTGCTGGGAAGATGAGGAAAAGTGATCTAAAGAGAATACATGAGATAAATCCTAATATGATAATGATTGCTGGAGGCACTGACTACGGTGAAAGAGAAACAGCCCTATATAATGCAGAACTTATAAGCCAGGAAAAGTTTAATAAGCCAATTGTGTACTGTGGAAATATAGAAAATAGGGAAGAGATAAAAGAGATATTTGAAGGGCAAGAGATTTATGTTATTGATAACGTTTACCCAAGGATAGATATGTTAAATGTGGAACCTGCAAGAAAGATAATACAAGAAGCTTTTGAGAAGAATATTATATTGGCACCTGGGATGAATAAAATAAAGGAAATGGTTAATGGAGGTATAATGCCAACGCCAGGAGCAGTTATGGAAAGTTCAAAAGTTTTATACGAAATAATAGGTGACTTAGTGGTAGTTGATGTAGGAGGGGCCACCACTGATGTACATTCTGTTACAGAAGGAAGTAGTGTAATTTTAGATATGCTAATAAATCCCGAACCAAAGGCTAAAAGAACTGTAGAAGGTGATTTAGGAGTTTTTATTAACAGTAAAAATGTAATAGATTTACTGGATATTAGAGACTTAGGTGAACTTACTAAGGAATATATAGAGGAGCATATAAAACCTATACCTATAGAAGAAGAAGATGTAAATGCAAGCAGAATGTTAACTAAAAAGGCTATAGAGGTTGGAATAGACAGGCATGTAGGATTTATTAAAAGAAAGTATGAGGGGGAAAGTGGTTTTGTTGCCTATGGTAAAGACCTATCTCTAGTAAAACATATAATAGGCACTGGAGGAGCTTTAACAAGACTTCCTAAGGGAGAAGACTTGCTTTTAGGGATAAGATACTTAAAGGATGAAGTCACAATGCTACCTAAAAAGGGGGCAAAGGTAATTTTAGATAAAAACTATATTATGGCCTGTGCTGGAGTTTTAAGCAGAGAAAATAAAGAGGTTGCAAGGGCACTATTAATTCAAAGTTTAGGTATAACAGAGGATATGAATTAATGAAGGGGGTTATCTATATGAAAAGAAAGTATCCTTGTGTGGATGTAGATCTTGCAAAATTAACCCATAATGTAAAAACAATTTTAGGCTTGTGTAATAAAATTCATATAGATGTTGCCGCTGTAACTAAAGTTTTTTGCGCTGACAGGCCTATAGTAGAAGCTATACTACAGGGGGGCGTTACTCAAGTTGCAGATTCTAGGATCTTGAATTTAAAAAAATTAGAAGACTTACAATGTAAAAAAATGATGTTGAGAATTCCGATGATAAGTGAAGTTTATGAGGTTGCTAAGTATAGCGATGTAAGCTTAAATTCGGAAATAGCTACAATTACACAGTTATCACATGCTGCAAAGGACTTAAATAAAATTCATAATATAATACTAATGGTAGATTTAGGGGATCTAAGAGAAGGTGTATTGCTTGGCGATGTAATGGATACTGTTAAAAAAATAGTAAAGTTAGAAAACATTAAATTAATTGGACTGGGAACCAATGTTACCTGTTATGGTGGGGTTATTCCTGATAAAGAAAACTTAGGTAAACTTATAAAATTAAAATCAGATATAGAAAAAATCTTTGGTTTAAGTTTATCTGTAATCTCAGGAGGAAATTCAAGTAGCCTTTATATGGCTATCAATGATACTATGCCAGGAGAAATTAATCAGCTTAGAATTGGAGAAGCAATAGTTCTTGGTAGAGAAACCTCTTTTGGATTAACAGTACCTAATTGCTATGAAGATGTTTTTATCCTTAAGGGTGAAATAATTGAAATAAAGAGTAAACCAACAGTACCAACAGGAAATATAGGAATGGATGCTTTTGGACATAAACCTGATTTTGAGGATAAAGGCATAAGAAAAAGAGCCATTATAGCCTTAGGAAGACAAGACATTAGAGTGGAAGGGCTAAGTCCCTTAGATAAGAATATAAGTATTTTTGGTGCAAGCAGTGATCATTTGATTTTAGATGTAACTGATAGTAAACAAGAATTTACAGTGGGGGACATAATAGATTTTAAAATAGATTATGGATGTTTGCTGGCAGCAATGACTTCTCCCTATGTTGAAAAGTATTACATTAAAGAATTGACCTATAGTTTACACCGTACAGCATAATATATAAATTTTTAAGGGGGAAAATATTGTGAAAAATAAGATAAGAGTTGTAGTTTGGGGATTGGGTTCAATGGGAAGTGGTATTTCTAGAATGGTACTCAGCAAAAAAGGATTTACTATAGTAGGCGCTATTGATATGGATCCCAATAAGGTGGGCAAAAAGCTTTATGAAGTGCTAGGGGTAGAAGCAAATGAAGATAATTCCTGTGTAGTTACAAAAGATATCGAAGAGGTAATAAAGAAAGGTTTTGCAGATGTTTGCCTTTTAGCAACAGCTTCCTTTACAAAAGTTATATTTCCGCTAATAAAAATGGCTGCAGAGGCCGGAATGGATATTGTGACAACAGCGGAGGAGATGTCTTATCCACTAGCCTTAGATCCAGAGTTATCAGAGGAAATGGATAGGATTGCTAAAGAAAACAAGGTTTCAATATTAGGAACTGGAGTAAATCCGGGCTTTATTATGGATTTAGTAGTGATAATGCTTACTGGCGTTTGTGATACCGTCGATAGCTTAAAGGTTACTAGAATTAATGATCTGGCCTGCTTTGGTAAAGCGGTCATGGTGGAACAAGGTATTGGATTAAAGCCGGAAGAATTCATACAGGGTGTTAAAGACAATACAGTAGACGGCCATGTGGGATTTCTACAATCCTTTGGAATGTTTGAAGAAGCCTTTAATATTAAGTTCAATAACATTAGACAAGAAAAATCACCAATCGTAACAACCGTACCACGTAGCACAGATATTATTTCGGTAAAAGCTGGAGAGGTTGCAGGCTGCCGACAACTAGGTTATGCAAATTTAGGAGAGAAAGTATTTGTAACTATGGAACATCCACAGCAGATAAGACCAGAACTAGAACAGGTTGATACAGGTGATTATATTACAATTAACGGGGTTCCAAACTTAAACCTTCAAATAAAGCCAGAAATACCAGGAGGAATTGCTACAATTGCCATATGTGTTAATATGATTCCTCTTGTAATGAATTCAGAGCCAGGATTAAAAACTATGTTAGACTTACCAGTTCCACGGGCCATTATGGTGGATGTTAGAGATTTATTAAAGTGAAAGAAATAAGATTTTAGGGGGTTTTTTTTAATGGAGGAGAATAATAAAAAATTAGGACTTGGGTTACTAGTTGCCTTAGGTATAGGTACGATGATCGGATCGGGTATTTTTAATAGTCCTACAGACCTAATCTCAACAACAAATCCAATGGCAGTGCTTATTGCATGGGGGATTGGTGTTTTTGGAGTAATAATGTTAGGTTTGGTTTTCTACCTTCTTTCCAATAAAAGACCAGAATTGCAAGGGGGTATTTACTCTTATGCTAAAGCTGGATACGGAGATTTTGTAGGATTTAATTCTGCTTGGGGTTACTTTTCAAGTTCATTTCTAGGAAATATAGCCTTTATTGTTTTAATTTTCAAGACTGTAAATAGCATAATTGGAGAAGGTTATTCCATGCCTCCTATAATAGCTTTTACATGTGCTTCAATGCTTTTATGGTCATATTTCTTAATTATTAGAAGGGGTATTAGGCAAGCTGGTATAGTAAACTTAGTAATTACGATAGGTAAAGTTATTCCATTAATATTGGTGATTCTATTTGGTTTCTCAGCTTTTAAACTTGGTATTTTCAATGTAGATAATTGGTCAACAGTTTTAGCTTCAAGTGGTGACAATGTTGGTATAGGGAAACAGATAAGTGGAGCTATGGGAACAATCTTGTGGTGTTTCGTAGGCGTGGAAGGTTTAGTAGTTTTATCTAAAAGAGCAGAAAAACCTATATTGGTGGGTAAAGGAACAATAATTGCACTTATTATTACAGCAGTACTTTATGTATCTATATCTATATTATCCATGGGAATCTTACCAGCTAAGGAACTAATTGATGCACAAACACCTTTAGCAGCTGTTTTAGCACAAACTGTATTAGGAAGCGCAGGAGCTATTATAGTTAAAGGTGGAATTTTAATTTCCCTTGTTGGGGCCTTGCTATGCTGGCTTTTACTCACTACAGAAATTTTGTACACTCCAGCAGCGCAGGATGGATTAATGCCAAAATGGTTTCAAAAGAATAATGACAAAAATGTACCAACTAATGCACTGTTTTTCTCAATGGTTGCAACACAGATAGGGCTGTTAGCAATGCTTTCACCAGCTTTGCAAAATGCATATTATGTTGCCACCCATATGTGTACAACTAATATATTAATACCCTACCTATTAGCTTCCATGTTTGCATTTAAGGTATATAATAAAGAAAGTGGACATCTTAAAGAAAAAATTATAGCTATACTGGCAGGAATTTATTCGATTTATGTTATTTATGCAGTTGGAATTGGATATTTAGGACTTGCATTTATAATTTACGCAATAGGTATTGGGTTTTATATAAAAGCAAAGAAGGAGAAAAATGAAGCCATTACTCATAATGAAAAAATAGCTATGATAGCTATGATTATAATGGCCCTTATTATGATAGTACTCTCTATTATGGGTAAGATTTCTGTTTAGTAGTTGTATATAATTGTGAAATTGAATTTTCAGACCGTAAATTTCTTTAGGATTAGAATTTAATATGTATTCTTAAAAATGCTGTGTTATTCAGAAATGGATTTCTCAGCATTTTTAGTTTGCCATTCAAGAATATTTTTTCATAAATTTTGAACTAGACAATAATAAGTATACTTATCATGTTGACAAGTACACTTGACGTTATGGTACTAAAATGTTATATTGTAAATATAAAACAAATAAAGAGAGGAGCTTTAAAAAATGAATAAAGATGAGATTTTATCCAGAATAAAAAGTGAAGGAATAGATGAAAGAGAGCAGAGTATATTTTTATCTTCCTTTGGGTTCGGGAATATTATTACAATAATTTTATGCCTCATATTCGTAGGTATAAATGGCATAAAGGGGCAAAGTTATAATGAGTTTATTACTATTGCCTTTGCCTCACTCTCAGCCACAGATTTTTATAAATATAAGAGGCTAAAAGATAAAAAGTCTTTTCTTATATCCTCTATTACGACAGGTTTTGTAGCAATATTAGCTTTTGTAGTATTTATTGTAAAAGGGTGATGGAATGGAAGAAAAATTGATTTTAAAAAATCGCTTGAAAGTGGCCAGGGCAGAAAAAGGACTATCTCAAGGTGAACTTGCGGAACTGGTAGGAGTATCTCGTCAAACTATTAGTTCTATAGAAACAGGTCAATTTTGTCCAACAGCAAAGCTTGCACTTGTTTTATGTATAGCCCTAGATAAAAGATTTGAAGATTTATTTTATTTTGATTAATATTAGGAGTATAGTGCTGAATATAATTGTTTTATATTCTAATTTAACAATGGAGGTCAATAATGTATAATTATGTTATATTTGATATTGATGGTACAATTTTAGATACAGAATTTGCAGTACTTTCATCTCTTAAAAAGTTAGTGCTTGAGGAACTTGATAAAAATTTTACTTTTGAAGAATTAAGATTCGCCTTAGGTATTCCAGGAGAAGTAACATTAAGTAAACTTGGAATTCAAAACCCTATGGAGTCCAATGAAAAATGGAATAGATATTTAAAAGAATATTTTTCTCATGTCAAGGTTTTTGATGATATTAAGGACACTTTAGTTAAATTAGCGGAAATGGGGATTTCGGTAGGCATAGTTACTTCAAAGAATAAGGAAGAGTTCATAAATGATTTTATACCATTTGAATTAAGCAATTACTTTAATTTAGTAGTTTGTGCAGATGATACAGAAAAACATAAGCCTTATCCAGAACCAATCTTAAAATTTATTGAGTTATCCGGAGCGGATAAATCAAAGACCATATATATTGGGGACACTAAATATGATAGTGACTGTGCAGTTAGTGCTGGTATAGATTTTGTATTAGCCTTATGGGGTGCTAAATCCTCAATAGGAATTAATGCGAATTATATTTTTAATAACCCTAAAGAAATACTAGGTCTTATAGAAGTTTAATCCATATATGTTCAGAAGAGAGCGGCGCTGAAAAAGGATTAGAGCTATTTGGTTTATTGTGCAACATTACGAGCAGAAATGCTCTTTTTTTATTTTTTTGTTAAAGACTAAGAGCTAGTAACATATGTTACCGAGAATATTACCGTAAATACGTATAATAACCTCATAATACAAGCGAAGTGAAAGATGGAGGGTTATTTATATGTCTATGTTTTGTTATCAATGTCAAGAAGCAGCTAACTGCAAGGGCTGTACAGTAAAGGGAGTTTGTGGTAAGACCGAAAACCTAGCAAAGGCTCAGGACTTGCTAATTTATATAACTAAAGGAATATCTATTTTCAGTGTAAAGGCTAGAGAAAATGGTATAGTTAATAAGGAAGTAGATAAATTTATAATGGAAAGCTTATTTGCAACTATAACTAATGCAAATTTTGATACAAATGTATTTATCGAAAGAATCAGAAAAGGTTTAAGCTTAAGAGAAGAAGTAAAGCAGCAGCTTCTTAAAGCTGGCGTTAAGTTAAGCGATAAAGGCGAAAATTCTAACTGGCTTAAGAAAATATTTAATAGTTTTGGATTTGGTAAGGAAGAGGAACTAAACTTACCTGATGCAGCAGTTTGGTTTTCTAATGATTTAAAAGCTTTTGATGCAAAGGCAGCAACGGTTGGTGTACTTTCAACAGAGAATGAGGATATAAGATCTTTAAGAGAATTGTTAATTTATGGATTAAAAGGCATGGCAGCATATGCTAAACATGCTGACAATCTTGGATACAATGAAGATGGACTTCATGCCTTCACTCAAAAGGGGTTAGCTGCTACATTGGATGATAGTTTAGGCGTAAATGAACTTGTAGCTTTAGTACTTGAATGTGGTAAGTATGGCGTTGATGCTATGGCACTACTAGACAAGGCTAACACTACTAGTTACGGAAATCCTGAAATAACAAAGGTTAATATTGGAGTTAAAAGCAACCCTGGTATATTAATTAGTGGACATGATTTGAAGGATATGGAAGAGTTACTAAAACAAACTGAGGGTAAAGGAATAGATATCTATACTCACAGTGAAATGCTACCAGCGAATTACTATCCAGCATTTAAAAAATACAAACATTTGGTGGGTAACTATGGAAATGCTTGGTGGAAGCAGAATGAAGAATTTGAAACCTTCAACGGACCAATACTAATGACTACAAACTGTATTGTGACTCCAAAAGCTTCTTATAGAGAGAGATTATATACTACAGGAGTAACAGGTTTTGAAGGCGTTAAACATATAGCTGATGGGATAAATGGAAAAGCAAAAGACTTCTCTCAAATAATTAAACAAGCTAAAAAATGTGCTGCACCTAAGGAAATTGAAAAGGGTGAAATTGTTGGTGGTTTTGCTCATAATCAAGTGATAGCACTTGCAGATAAGATTGTAGACGCTGTGAAAACTGGAGCAATAAAGAGATTTTTTGTAATGGCAGGCTGCGACGGAAGAATGAAGAGTAGAGATTACTACACAGAATTTGCTGAAAAGCTACCAAAGGACG
>JACMJL010000078.1 GCA_014380625.1 Clostridiaceae bacterium | reverse complement strand
TGGATGATATATATTAGCTAAATAAGAAATACCTCCAAATATAAATAGAACTATTCCTCCTAAGAGCATCAAAACTGTCTTTGCATTTTTTTGTGAAGGTTCTTGAAAATTAGGTATTCCATCACTTACAGCTTCTATTCCAGTAAGGGCTGAACATCCTGATGCAAAAGCCTTAAGGAACAAAAAGAAAGAGATATTTTCTATTTGAGGTGGAATTTCTTGACCAGGAGCTGGTGGTATTCCCATAGCATGTTTTACAATTCCTGTTACTATCATAGATCCAATAATTGCAATAAAAAAGTATGCGGGTAAACCAAATAACTTCGCAGAGTCTTTAATTCCTCTTAAATTACCTAAAGTTAAAAGTAGGACTAAAAAAATAGCAATTATCACCTTATATTGATACAAGGATGGAAATGCAGAATAAATAGCAGCAGTTCCTGCACTTACACTTACAGCTACAGTCAAAATATAATCAATGGACAGTGCTGAAGCGGCGGTAAGACTAGGTATTGTTCCCAAATTATCTTTAGAAACTATATAAGAACCCCCACCTAAAGGATAATTATCTATAGTTTGTCTATAAGAAAAGACAATTAAAAATAATAAAAACACTATACACAATGACACGTAAAGCAAATTTTGGTAAGATCTTATACCTAAGACAAAAATAAAAGCTATTAGTATTTCTTCGGCCGCATAAGCCACTGATGAAATAGCATCACTAGACAAAATTGGTAGTCCCCAAAATTTACTGAACTTCTCGCCTTTTAGTTCTTCTGTTTTTAATGCCTCACCAATCAAAAGTTTTTCTATTTTCGATTCCATTTTACACCTCTTATAAATTTTATTAATTTCAACAAATAATACTATTATAGTCCTAATTATTAATTTTGTTAAACTCCTTATCTTTAAGGGATAATTCGATTTAAGACCAAATTCCTCCCTCTAGGCTTAACAAACCATTGATAGTTAGCCTACATCTAGGTTTCTTCTGATTCGAAGGATTTCAAACTAAAATTGCATTAGATATTTAAAAATAGACGCTATCGCTGTTGCACAACAAACAATATTATATACTTAAAGCACATCTTTGTTAAATTCATTATCTTTATCATATACTTCATTTTAAGGCTAAATTCCTCAATTTAATCATATTGTTTAGGCCTATGGTAGTTTATTAGAGAGTATCTAACTAATTAAACGGTTACATAAACTAAAAAAAAAGGGGAAAAGGCTCTACCTGTCATTCTTCAATTTGTAACCCTGTAATTGCAAGGATTTTTTCTGAAATTTCTCTATTTAATCTTTCAGTTTCTGACTCTTTCATTGACTCTGTATACACTCTACAGATAGGTTCATCGGAATCAGGTATCACTAAAGCCCAGGAGTTTTCATAGTTTAACTTTACACCTTCAATTAAATCCACTGATTTAGCAGTACTTTCTTCTATCATGCTTCTCATAACCCTGCCCTTCAAGTTCCACGGACAGTTTATTTCACGGGTTTTAGAATAATATTTGGGTACTAATGAGTTTATTTCGCTTAAAGTTTGCTTTGAAATTGACATATAATTTAAAGTAAACATTAATGTACTTACCCTATCTAAAGACATCAAGTATGTGTTTGCGACTTCTCTTTTACTTAGTTTCTTTTCTAACTTAAAATAATAATCAAGTATGCTTTTCTGTGAAGTTTTAGTTCTAGCAAATTGGACTCCACATATCTCGGCTACATCTTTAAGTGCAGCTGATGCAGTTACAGGTACAATTAGTGAGTTTATTTTAGTAGATTTTAAAAGTACAAGAGCATTAATAGTTTCAAATCTTCCGTCTTTAATTATATTGCCCTTTTCATCAATAAATATAGCTTCTTCTGCTTCATCTTCTAAAAATATTCCTAAACTTGCGCCAGAGGTAACTACTTCTTTAATTAATCCATATAAATTCCTGTATTCATCATATACTCTAACACTTACATTTATTTCTGAAAGCATTTTCTCTATAACTGATATTAATAACGTGTTTCTTGCACTTAAAACTATTTTCAACTTAGAAAGCTTAATATTATTTATATCTAATTGATTAACAATTTGCCTAATATAATAGTCTAAACAGTCCGATAAATGGGTTATACTTTTTATAGTATCTGTCTTAACCCTCCTAAAATCTTCTCTAATAAAGCTATGTTCAATTTTTCGTTCCATTGTTGTGTGAATATTTAAACCGTTTTTATCCATAAATAGTATATTTACTCTTTGAGGTTCATCTTTATCTATTACAACATGAATAGCACCTTGAACTCCAAAGAAAATTGAGGCTTGCCTTGTCATAGAAGTAGTCATTCTTTTTAAATCATAAACCTCTGCACCCATGGATAAAAGCCCAGTTGCTAAAGAATATTTAAACATTTGAGCAGCTCCATTATCTGAACAACTAATAGCTACCTTAGAGCCGGATTTTAATAAAGATCCGTAGGAGGAACCTAATTTAGAAACAAACTCTGGAGTTATATCTATATTTACTTCACCACTTATTCCGTTTTTTCCAAAAAGTGCTTTAGAAAATTTCCCCCCCCAAATTACATTTGCCTTAACGATAGTACTTGCCTCAACAATTTTATTTGGCCATATACTTACACCCGGTTTTATTATAGCTCTTTCTCCAACAAGGGTATCATCGCCAATTGTAGCCTCTTCAAAAACAGAAACCCTAGACTCCAGTTGAACTTTATTACAGATTACAGCGCCCTTAACTTCCACATTATTTCCTGCATAGCAATTATCAAAAAATATGCTCCTTATAATGCTACTTCCACTTGAAATTATATTGTTTTTACCGATAATACTAAAGGGTCCAATATTAACATTTCCATAAATTTTACAATTACTCCCTATGTATATAGGCGGTATTAAACTTACTGAATCGTCTATTTCACAATTCTCACCAATAAAAATACCCTTTCTAATATTATTACCCGTTATCTCAACTTTTACTAATCCTTTTAAAATATCAAGATTACATCTTCTATATTGCTCAATATTTCCTATATCGCACCAATAATCTTCTGTTACAAAACCATACATTGGTTTGTTTTCATTTAATAATATAGGAAATAGATCATTACTAAAATCAAATTTTTCATTAGTTTCAAAACAAGAAAATATTTCTGGTTCTAAAATGTACATCCCAGTATTTACCTTATCGCTAAAAACCTCGCTCCAACTTGGTTTCTCTAAAAAACCAGTTACTCTACCTTGCTTATTTGTAACAACAACCCCATATTCTAAGGGAATTGTAACTTCCTTTAATATTAGCGTTGCCATAGCTTTTTTCCTCTTATGATATTCTACAGCCTCTGATAAATCTATATCAGTTAAGGCATCTCCACTTATTACAATAAAGGTATCATCTAAGAAAAGTTCAGCATTTTTTACACTTCCTGCGGTTCCAAGAGGTGTTTCTTCAATAAAATATCTTAGATTTACACCATAATCTTTACCATCACCATAATGGCTTATCACTTCATCTGGTAAATACTGTAGTGTAACGCCTATGTCTATAATCCCATTCTTTCTAAGAAGTTCAATAGCATAATCCATAGTTGGTTTACCTAGAATGGGCATCATTGGTTTAGGTATATTACAAGTTAAAGGTCTCAATCTTGTTCCCTCGCCACCCGCCATAATTATAGCCTTCATAAAATCATCCCCTTTAGTTCTGGCTTATTTTAATTATTGTCTCGTCTAGACCCAATTGTTTTTTCGATTACAGTATTATATGCCTCGACTGTAGAATTTGCAATTTTACTCCAATTATATTTTAATTGAATATCCTTCAGAGAATTTTTTTTAAGCTGTCCCCTAAGTTCCTTATCATTTAATATTTTTAAAACATTATCTCCCAGGCTTTGTGGTGATCCCACGAAGCATTTCAAACCATTAATATCATGTTCTACAATTTCAGAAAGTCCACCAGTATCAGAAACTACTACAGGACAGCCTGCTGACATCGCCTCTAGTGCTACAATACCGAAGGGCTCATAAAGAGATGGAAAAACAGCTACATCAGAAATTCTATACAATTTATTTCTTACTTCATCCTCCACATATCCTAAAAAATGAAATTTATCAGAGAGTCCCATAACTTGAACTCTAGCTTTTAGTTCCTCAGTCATTGGCCCTCTTCCACCTATAATAAACTTGGTTCTTTTATATCCATTTACAATTTGTGGAGCTGCTTCAATTAAAACATGTACACCCTTTTCAAATACATGTCTGCCTACATAAAATACAATTTCTTCATCTTCCTGAGCATAATTGGCTCTAAACTCTTTAAAGTTAAATTCTATTTCGAATTCATTGTAATTTACACCATTTGGAATAACACTAATCTTATCACTAGGAATATTAAATATATCCTTTAGTTGCCTTCTCATGTATTCACTACAAACTATTACTTTAAAACTTTCAAAGCCTAATAACCATTCTGTAGCAGAAATGTATTTTTGCATTTCTGTAAAAATACCATTATTTCGTCCATATTCTGTAGCATGTATTGTACTAATTAAAGGAATATCATGAGACCATTTTAAGGCTTTTGAACTAAAGGCTGTAAGCCAATCATGTGAATGAATTAAATTAAAAGGTCCCTTCTGTGTTATAAGCCGAGTTGCTACTTCAATAATAGCGAAATTTAGTTGCATAACCCATTTTATGAAATCCCCAGTATCAATATTATAAGGTTCTACTCTATATATAAAAACTCCATTGTCATTCTCCTGCTTTGGAGCGGCTCCCGCTTCACATGTAATTAAATGTATTTCATGACCTAATTTAGTTAATTCTTGCGCCAAATAATATACATGTGTAGATAGCCCTCCCACACTCTTTGGTGGATACTCCCAGGATAGCATTAATATTCGCATTAAAATTCTCCTCTATTACTATTTTTTAAAATAACCTTCTTAATATGTACGATCTTATTTTATCTATAGTATAACCTTAATTCATTTAATGATTTATCGCAACTATGATTTGTCCATCCTTCAACGTTTTGAATTGCTAAAACTATTACCTTAATAAATAATATGATATAATTAATTGAATATTTACGGAGCAGTTCTAAAATACCCGTTAACCTATGTGGCTGAGATTGATTATAACCTATATATTTATATAAATAATTAACCCTTATTATTCATTGAATACTTAAATATTAACTTAAATAGTAGAGGAGAATATTAAATGAGCAACCTTTTAAATAATGGTATTATTGAAGTAGCAACTCTAACCCCTACCTCAATTCAAATAGGTAATCCAAAATACAATGTAGATAAAATGTTAGAGTTAATTAATGAAGTAAATCAAAAAAACAAGATTGGAGAAAGACAGACAAGAATTGTTGTTTATCCAGAGTTATGTATAACTGGTTATACCTGTGGTGACTTATTCAATCAATCTGCACTATTAAATAGTGCTAAGAAAGAGTTAAAAAGATTTCTAGAAGAATCCAATGATGAAGCTAATCCAATTATCTTTGTTGGTATGCCTATCAGAAAAGATAATCAACTATTTAATTGTGCTATTGCAATTCATAAAGGGAAAATTTTAGGCATTATCCCCAAAACCTTTATTCCTAACTATGGGATTTATTATGAAGCAAGATATTTTAAACCTTCAATCTATAGATTGGATAACGAAATTGTAATGTATGGTGAAACAGTTCCATTTACACCAAACTTACTTATAGAAGATGAGCAAACTGCGGCAATTGTAAGTGCTGAGATTTGTGAAGATTTATGGGTCCCTATTCCACCTTCTTCTTACCATTGTTTACACGGTGCAAATATAGTAGTAAATCTTTCTGCAAGTAATGAAACTATTGGTAAAACTGAATATCGTGAAGATTTAGTAAAAATGCACTCTTCAAAATCAATGTGTGGTTATATTTATGCATCAGCTACAAGTGATGAATCCACAACTGATACTGTTTTTTCAGGACATAGTATTATTGCAGAAAATGGTTATATTACGGCTGAAACTAAATTTATGGAAAATATTGATATTACTTATGGAGAAATCGATATTGAAAAATGTATGAATGATAGAGCAATAAATAGTTCCTATATGGGAGTTCAAGATCGACAAGAATATAAACATATATACTTAAAAACCTTTGAACCAAAGTCAAATAAATTTAAATCAAATAAAGAATTGTCTATCTTACCTTTTGTACCACATAACATTGATAGTCGTTCAGAAGAAATTTTACATTTACAATCAATTGGTTTAGCACAAAGATTGAAGAAAATTCATTGTACTAAAGTTGTTATAGGTATCTCTGGTGGCTTAGATTCCACATTAGCATTAATTGTAGCTGTTGAAGCATTTAAGATAAATAACTCTGATATAAAGGGTATTATCGGCATTACAATGCCTTGTTTTGGTACAACAGATAGAACATTTAATAACTCCAAGAATTTAATGGAGGTATTAAATATTACATCTTATGAAATTTCAATTAGGGATGCTTGTATACAACATTACAATGACATTGCACATGATATAGATGTACATAATATTACCTACGAGAACGTACAGGCAAGGGAAAGAACGCAAGTTCTTATGGATATTGCTAATAAATATAATGCTATTGTTGTAGGAACAGGTGATTTATCTGAATTAGCCCTTGGATGGTGCACCTATAATGGTGACCAAATGAGTATGTATGGAGTTAATGCTTCAATACCTAAAACATTAGTTAGAAGCATTGTTCACTCCTATGCTAATAAACAAGATAATAAAATTGGTGTAATTTTATTTGATATTTGTGATACTCCTATTAGTCCAGAATTATTGCCACCTAACCCAGATGGAACGATTTCACAAAAAACAGAGGATTCAATTGGTTCATATATTACTCATGATTTCACCTTATACTATATGCTTAGATTTGGATTTGGACCTAAAAAAATCTATGATTTGTATATAAACTCTATGATTTTAAATGCTAAAAAGAAGGCAACTAATGAAGATACTATAGATAAAGAAAAGGTCTTAAAGGATATGAATATTTTCTATAATCGTTTCTTTACTCAACAATTCAAACGTTCTTGTATGCCTGATGGTGTGAAAGTAGGTTCTGTTTCACTATCACCAAGGGGAGATTGGCGTATGCCAAGTGACGCTTCCTCAGAAATATGGTTAAGAGAGCTTGTAGAGATAGAAGAAGAAAACAAACTAAAATAAATAGCTAGCCTTGAGATTCACTCAAGGCTAGCTATTTATATATGTCTACAATTAGACCAGCTATTTCATCTACAGTTCCAGCAATATTTAAATTGTCCTTTTCATCATTTAAAAGCATACTAGTTAGTTCCTCTAACTTTGCATCAATAGTATCCACTGTAATAAAGTATTGAGTCTGCCAAAAACTAATATCCTTTTTAATACCATACATGTATGCTAATACTGACTTTAAATATTCTCTTATAGAGTCTTTATACGCTCTCACATCAGCAAAACATTTAGTGACCACCAAACGATTACCCTTTTTCTTTATTGAATCCATCATTTCTTGAAGTTGCTCTTGATTACGCTTTTCTCTTGAAAAGTTAAAGCTCTGTGAAAATTCATTTTTGCCTGAAATTGCTTTTTTCTCACCTTGAACAGGAGAATTTCTTCCAACTCTAGATATCTCCAATTAAACTTCACCTCCAAGATTTTTATATCTTTATTATATCATTTTTAAGGCTAAATTCAACAAAGAAATAGTTGTACTTTATACCGTTAATTTTTCCCAATCAAGGTACTGATTTAACTTTTCAACAAATAGTATTAGGTATTCTTCCTCAAGTTCAGTAAACTTACCTATTAGGGGGCTATCTAAATCAAGCACCCCGTATATAACTCCTGACTTTATAATGGGAATTACCAGTTCTGAATTTGAAGCTGCATCGCATGCTATATGTCCAGGAAAATCATGTACATTATAAATTCTCTGCACTTTTCTTTCACTAAAAGCAGTGCCACAAACTCCATTTGAAGGCTTTATTCTATTGCAGGCTGGAAGACCTTGAAAAGGTCCTAGAACCAGCTCATCATTTCGAAAAAAGTAAAATCCAGCCCAATTTAATTCCTTTATAACAACTTTAACAATAGCAGAAGCGTTTGACAAGTTTGCTAAAATATCAGTTTCAGAACTTAACTGTCCCTCTAACATTACAAGCATATACTTTAACCTCTGCTGTTCATTCATTTTTTCTAACACATCAAACTTTTGCAATATGTACCCCCTTGTGTTATTTCAATTTTGTTCCAGTAGAATCCTGAGTTATAAGCCTTTTCCTCATTAGTCCACCTAAAGCAATTTTAAAATAATTTTTACTGGTCCCAAAAAACTTCTTAATATCCTCTGGGGAACTTTTATCGTTTAATGTCATAAACCCATTATTACTAGTTAGATATTCCATTATCTTTTCTTCAAGAGAATCTCTTTCATAAAGTTTTCCCTGCCTTGGAGTTAAACCAATTCGGCTATCATCGTAATACTTTTTTACTCTTAAGGATATTGTGTCTCCTATTTTAAGCTCTGTAAAATATTCATTTTTAAGAATAACACCTTTATACTTACCCTCAACTGCTATCATAGCGCTTTCATTTGTCTGAAAACCATAAACGACTCCAGTAACTTCATCTCCAATTTTATATTCATCAGTAAAATCAAGATACCTTTCAATCTGAGTAGTTCCAGCGATTCTATCAGTTTTATCTAGGTACAAATAGACTAAGTAACTTTCACCAATATTTAACTCATCAACTTGTTCCTTAAAAGGAATCAAAACATCCCTCTCAAGACCAATGTTTACAAATGCACCTATAGTTGCCTTATCTACAACCTTTAAGTAGGCTAGATCCCCTACTAGAGCTAACGGTCTTTTTAAAGTAGCTATAATTCTATCTTTGGTATCCCTATAAACGTAGGCCTCTACGGTATCTCCTAATTCTAATTCCCTTCCTTCAGTACTATTATTAGGAAGCAGAATATCATCATTAGTATCTCCCGTGTCTGCATCTAAATAAAAGCCAAAATCAGCCTTTCTTATTATCTTTAAAGAATTCAATTCTCCAACATTTGCCATTTTAACCCCTCCTATTCAAAATCAATACTAATGTATTATTGACACAAAATCAAGATAAATATATCAAAAAGTCAAATTCTCTAAATATATTCACTAATTATATCAATATAATGTTTGGCACTATCCGCAATAGCTTGAATCTCCTCCTCAGTAAGTTCTCTAATTACTCTTGCTGGTGAACCCAAACAAAGAACTCCAGCAGGAATATTTTTATTACTAGTTACCAAGCTACCAGCACCTATAATGGTATTCTCTCCAATTTCAGCACCATCAAGGATTATAGCTCCCATTCCTATAAGGCAATTATTATTTATTTTACATCCATGAAGTATAGCACCATGTCCAACCGTAACTTTTTCCCCAATAACAATATTACCTTCCTTAATACTTGAATGAAGTATACAATTATCCTGGATATTAGAACCTTTCCCAATATTTATTTTATTATCATCTGCTCTAACAACAGCGCCAAACCATACACTTGCATCTTGTTTTAAAACAGCCTCTCCTATAATTTGAGCACTTTCAGCCACAAAACAACTTTTATGTACCTGAGGTACAATGCCTCTGAATTTATGAATCATTTTTAACTCCTAACATTTTTTATTTTGCCCATTCCCCTCGGATGTCCTTCATTTCATTTCTTACAAGCTCTATAACATCAACTACTTCTTTTTTTACATTATTACTACTTAACTTAATTACTACCCCAAAAGGCTCCGTTAAAGAAAGTTCAGCTTGGCTTCCTGTAAGTACCCAAATAGTTTTATAATTATAAGGTTTTGTAATAAGTATCTTTTCACCTAACCCATCGGTAAAGTAAATAAGAACATGCTTTTTAAATCTATTTTCATAAATATACTGAAAAACTGGGTTGAACCGTGTTCCGCCTTTAGTGTTTATCTTCTCCTTAACCTCTTTAATACTTTTAACCTTATAAATTCTTCTTATTTCACTATCACATTCAATTATAGTAACCTCAGAAGGATAATTCTTAACTATTGAAAACACCTCTATCATTATAGCCTGAATTTCCTTATCTGATACACTTCCACTAATGTCAATAGCAACTAAAAGTTGTGCCACTCTTTTGGGTAGTTTTCCTCTTAAATCAAGCCTGTTAGGTTGCCTTCTATCCTTCCTTGTAACTATCTTTTTGTGCCCCACCGGCAATATTCCTATTGTGTTTTTAAGATAATCCTTCCAACTTATTTGAGAAGACTTATTAAATGTTTTAATGAGCATATCTATGCTTTCCGGTATTTTCCCTCTATTGGCATTGTATGAAAGCTTTTTAATAACTTCATCGACTTGGTCCGTATATGAGTTTTCATTCATGTCAGCCCAAATTTCATGAGTTATCTTAGAATTTGTTATAGATGGTTTATCTTTTTTTGTTAACCTATCTATAGCTTCTTGTATTAAAGCCGCATATTCTTCCATAGTTTGTTCTTCTTTCAAGTTTACATTGAAGGACCTTTTAACATTTTCTAATTTCTCAGACCAAGAAGGTAGGTACATTATATATTGATTTATTGCTATATCCATAGCAAGATTAATAGCATGTTGACTATATTTATTTTTTAAAGCCTTTGCTCTTGCGTAATGCCTACTCATTATATGATATATTTCATGTTTAATAAGTGCCTGCATTTCTTTAAGTGTGTTTTCTAAAAACCTTCTTGGATTAAAATACATCACAAAACTCGTGCCTGATATTTTTGTAGAAAGTCCTGTAGTAAGCTCAAATCTTATCTCACTCTTCATTTGTACAAAAAAAAGCGCAAAGAAATTATCCTCACCCTCCATTAGAAAAAAAGTGCATAACTCAATCAACTCAAAAAAACTTTTATTAAAATTGGATTTTAAAGCATCTACACCTACCTTCAGAGAAGAAAAATTATCTACCTGTAAAACTTCTTCAAACAATTCCTTCCTAAGTCTTTCAAATCTGCTTTCTTCCATAACTAATCTCTCTTTCAATGTTATATTAGGCCTGAGCTAACTAAGTTTAAATTATAAAAATAATATTTATAGATGCAACTTAAAAATAGTGCAGGGTTTTATTCCTGTACTATTTTATTCAGCTATCCTTCAACCTGATAGTAAGTTGTAAAATAACCTTCTATAAAGACTTCATTCATCAAAAAGTCCGTATAAAGTGTATCTGCATAAAGTTCTTTAATTTCCCTCATTATAGCTAATTTTAAATCAGGGGGATAAAACTGTAGCAACTTAGCAAACATGTTAACTTCTTCTGATCTATCCTCTAAATTCTTAAGATATTGAAAAACGTTTTTAGCTACTAAATACAACCTAGAATGATTCTCTCCCTTTATTTTGTCTATTATTTCTTGTTGAAGTTGAACACCTGTAAATATTTCTGAAGGAGTCATAATAGGGTTTTTATTATTTTCTAAAAAATTTATAAATTCTTGAGCAATGGAAGCGCCAACATTTCCCTTAATAACATTATAAAACACGCTATTTGATATTTCATTCTTCCTTTTAAGATATACCTTATAGAAATTTGAAACTCTTTCCCAGCTTCTTGGTGTTGCCTTAACCATTTCTTTAGAAAAAGGAGTATGTAAACAATCTGGAAAACTAGAAATAAAATTAAGTATGTCTTGATGAATATTAAAACCCTCTGAATCCATGCCCCAGGCTATCCACGCTCTTGCATCTGATTCTAACTCAATCCATACAAATCTATCCTCTTGAGCTGGATCCATATCTATTACTTGATAGTCTGTATGACTAAAAGCATCATACTTACTTGATGGATTCATAGCTGCAACAACTTTAACCTGCTTTAGAATCTTAAACCCATTTATTTCTCTATTAAGTATTATGTTCATTAACTCCTGTTGAACACTATGTTCACATCTATTTATTTCATCTATAAACAATAAGATAGTCTTTTCAGGTGTTTTACTTAGCACCTTTTGTATTTCTTGTAGTTTAGTATGCACGGCATACACTGTTCTCTTTAACCTAACTTCTTCTCCATCTATATTTAGAAAATAGTCCTCCACAGTTGGTAACCCTCCGATTTCCCCCTCTTTAAGCATATTTCCATCTATATTTATAATATAAAAATCATTCTTTTCTCCCAATTTTTTTATAAGTGCAGTTTTCCCTATGCCACTTTCGCCAATTAAAAGAGGAACAGCATCACTTTCTATAATTAATTCTACACACATCAAAGCCTCATTAAACTTCATTATACTTCTCCTTAATATGACAATTTATAATCCACAAAAATTCTTTTTGCAGATTTACTTCCATAGTTGTGAATAAAATCTGCTTTATCTATAATCAATGCTTCACAATCAACAAATTTAATAACGTAACCTGCTTCAATTTCTTCACTAGCTAGCTTTTCTCTAAGAACTATTTTTACCATCTCAATATCCACTATACTAGCAACATATTTAATAATATCAATATTATCCTCTAAATATAATCTCATTTCCTCCTCATTTATATAATCCAAAAAGTTTATAGCCTCAGCATTTAGGCTAATTGCCTTTCTTTTCACCTTTAAGGTAGGTTCTTTAATATATTTTAAAGCTCCATAATAAGAATTTACAGCTAATAATTGAACTTCTTCTATAGGGTCAATAACATACCTTATTGAATCCCAATCTTTCTTTACTGCTATCTTCTGTAGTGCTAAAGAAGGATTTTCAATAAATTGTATAGCCCATCCTTTTACACTTACAGCCTTCTCTAAGACCTTTTGGGCTGGATTATTTATAAACTTCAAAGTATTCCAAGCAGTTTCTACTGCAAAAGTGCTCATTTCTTCCGAGGGATTTTCTATATATTCAATTGCCCATACATTATTTCTAAGTGCCGCCCATTGAACTTTAGCGGTAGGCATTTTTATAAATTTTAATAGGATTCCATTTTTATTAACTGCAACTAATTGGATTTCTTCTGATGGATTATTTATATTTTTTATATAATAGGGGTCTCTTGAAACCATTTCCATACTATTCACCTCAAACCTACATTTGTATTTATATTAGCTAATTATATCATATAATTTAAATTATTTTGTTGATTTTATGAATTTAAACAATAATTACTATTGAACAATTTGTAATTTTATCTTATAATTAATATACTACATATTGTGGTTTGTCGAAAAAAGTCACACCACATATAGTTAAAATATTACGGAGGTGCCCTATGTCAGAGGTTCAAAATTTATTTGTTAGGTATTACACAACAGAAGTGACAGATGAAACCACAGTGTATGACTTATTTCACTGGAAGAATGTTGACGTCATAATGAAGGACTATAAAACAGGAAAAACAATTGTACATATGGAAAATTTAGAGTTTCCTGAAAGTTATTCGCAAAATGCTTGTGATATCATTGCTTCCAAATATTTCAGAAAAACTGGAGTCAATAATGAATTAGGTTATGAAAACAGCATGAAAATGGTGGCTCATCGATTAGTAAGCTTTTGGTGTGAAGCACTAAGGGATGAAAAGATTATAGAAACAGAGACACAGGCACAAATTTTTTATGACGAAATGGTTTATACTTTTTTAAATCAAATGTATGCACCTAATTCACCACAGTGGTTTAATACAGGGCTCTCTCAAAGTTACGGTATTAAAGGAAATAAAAATGAAACTTATTATTTTAATGATGAGTTAGGTAAAGTGGTTCTAAGTGAAGATGCATATTCAAGAACTCAGGCTTCTGCTTGTTTTATTTTGTCCATTGAGGATAAACTATTAGGCGAGCATTCAATTTCAGAACAATATGTAACAGAAACGAAGCTATTTAAAGGTGGCTCTGGTACGGGTACTAATTTTTCTAATATTAGGGCAAAGAATGAAGGACTTTCAGGCGGAGGCTTTTCCTCAGGTCTTATGAGTTTCTTAAAAGGTTTAGATAGAAATGCAGGAGCAATAAAATCTGGTGGTACTACAAGAAGAGCCGCTAAAATGCTTTGCTTAGATGTAGATCATCCAGAAATTGAGGAGTTTATTAATTGGAAGGCAAAAGAAGAAGATAAAGTTAGAGCACTAGGTAAAATGGGTTATGATATAGATATGAATGGTGAAGCTTACGAAACAGTTTCTGGTCAAAATGGTAACAATTCTGTAAGATTTTCAGATGAGTTTATGGAGAAGGTCGAAAGAATTACTATGGATGCTTCTTTAGAAGAAACTCTTGAATTAAAGGGTAGAGTAGATCAAAAGGTTAACAGAAGCATTAAGGTAAAAGATCTTTGGGAAGAATTCAATGAAGCGGCATGGAAATGTGCTGATCCAGCACCTATGTTTTCAGATAGATTTAACGCTTGGCATACTTGTCCATCTGGAGAAGATGGTATGCTGGGTGCAAAATATAATCAAATAAATTCTACTAACCCTTGTGGGGAATATGCATTTCTAGATGATACTGCCTGTAATCTAGCATCTATTAATGTCTACAAGTTTTATAATAATGAATCAAAGCTATTTGACATATCAGGATATAAACACGTAATTGGATTAGTTCAGCTTATTTTAGAGGCTTCTATCCACTTTGGACAATTTCCAACCGAAGATATAGCTAGAAAAACTCAATTATTTAGAACCACGGGTCTTGGCATCGCCAACTTAGCCTCTTTATTGATGGTTAACGGGTATCCTTATAACTCAGAGGAAGGTAGAGCACTTGCATCAGGCTTGATTGGCATATTGACCTCACACTCTTATTACACCTCATCTTTGATGGCTAAAAAGATAGGTGCTTTTGAAAAATTCGAGACAAATAAAACCTCTATGCTTAAGGTAATTAGAAATCATTGTAGAGTAGCGGGTGCTTTAGCGGGAGATTATGAAAATTTAAATTATAATCCATTGGAAGTCTCTCATTTAACCTTAGAAAAAGAAAATCTATCCTACATTGGAGAAGAGCTTAAGAAAAGTTTTAAAGCAGCTTTAAAAAGTGGTGAGGAATTTGGATATAGAAATGCACAAGTCACTGTAATGGCACCTACTGGTACTATTTCCTTTGCCATGGATTGTGCATCCACCTCTATAGAACCTTTTTTCAGCCATATAATTTATAAAAAGTTAGTGGGTGGAGGTTATATGACCTTAACAAATCCACTTATAGAATTATCGCTAAAAAACTTAGGATATAATCCTGAAGAAGTTAATGATATTTTAGATTATATTCTAAAAAAAGAAAAGGTTATAGAAAATGGGTATGAATATGAAAAAATTATTGATGGTAAAATTGAAGGAGCTCCTCACTTAAAACAAGAACATTTAGCAATATTTGATACTGCTAATGCTTGTGGAACTGGAACTAGATTTATAGCTCCATTGGGCCATGTTTTAATGGTTGCCTCTTTAACTCCGCTTATTTCTGGAGCAATTTCAAAGACTGTTAATCTTCCTAAATGGTCATCCATAGATGACTTTAAAGAAGTAATTTTGTCCTCTTGGAAGCTTGGAATTAAAGGAATTACACTTTACAGGGATTCCTCAAAGGCTAGCCAGCCATTGAATACTTCTTTAAACACTTTAGAGGATCTTGAAAATGCAACTTATGCTCAATTAATTGATAAAATAAAAAAATTAGAAGAAAAAACTCATTATAGTACTCGCGTAAAGCCTTTTGGTATAAGACAAGGCACTACTCATCCAGCACAGATTGACGATGTAAAAATCTATGCCACAATTAATAGAAGAGAAGATGGAGAAATTACAGAAATTTATATTACCACAGACCGTGAGGGTACAATTATTACTGGGCTTTTAAATTCCTTATCTAAATCAATCTCAGTAATGTTACAATATCATGTGGCCCCTGCTGATATTTCACGAATGTTACGTGGACAAAAATATGAACCTTATGGTTTCGTACAGAAACATCCTTACATTAAATCTGTATCCTCAATCTCGGATTTAATAAGTAAAATTATTGATATTGAATTAGGGGATTATTCTAGATGTCAGGTGAAACCAGGTACTAAAAAATTAGTTCACCAAATTTCTACTAAAAAGCATAGTAGCGACATCCTTGAGAACAATGAAAAGGGTGAAAGAATTTATGGTTCAACCTGCTCTCATTGTTCCAGTACCCGTATGGTTAGAAATGGAACTTGCATGGTTTGTATGGATTGTGGATCAACTACAGGGTGTAGTTAAGTTCTAAAATAAATATTTATACACTAATATTCAAATAAAAAAATATGAAATCACTATTTATAATTTAAAATAAATAGTGATTTCTTTTTTTGCATTGACATAAAATTGTTTTTTTGCGCACATATAATAATAAATGGAATATATATTATAGTTTCAAATA
>JACMJL010000077.1 GCA_014380625.1 Clostridiaceae bacterium | reverse complement strand
TAAGAGGAGTGATATTAAATGGAACCTTTTGTTAAACTTACTGGGGTAGTTGCCCCTTTAGATAGGACTAATATAGACACTGATGCTATAATACCTAAACAGTTCTTGAAAAGAATCGAAAAAACAGGTTTTGGTCAGTTTTTATTCTTTGAATTTAGATTTGATGAAGCTGGTGAACCAATTAAAGATTTCGCTTTAAATCAACCACGTTATAAAAACGCATCTATTTTATTATCAAGAGCTAACTTTGGATGTGGTTCCTCAAGAGAACATGCACCTTGGGCCCTTTCAGATTTTGGGTTTAAGGCAATTATAGCTCCAAGTTTTGCAGATATTTTTTATAACAATTGTCTGAATAATGGTATCCTACCAATTAGATTATCTGACGAGGCTGTTAGCCAGTTTTTCGTAAAAACAGAGACTATCGAGGGATATCAATTGGTTGTGGATCTTGTAGAAAAAAAAGTTTTTGATAAGGATGGTTTAGAATTCAGCTTTGAACTTGACGAGTTTTATAGAAATAAACTTCTCAAAGGACTTGATGATATTGGACTAACCCTCCTACATGAGGATAAGATATTGGAGTTTGAAAATAACCATAAAATTAATTCCTAAATCTATTATTGCTTAAATTATGCACTAAAGGTTCCAATACTAGCTTATCTATGTTTACATAGAAACTAGTATTGGAACCTTTTTTCTTTCTTATCTACTTTGTTCTGGTAACATTTTTTACAATTTTCTCCCACATTATCAAAATCACTGTTGCAATCAGATAATTTATAATATCCTTAATGTCATAGGAAGTTCCAATAATTGTTGAAATTACTTTGTTATTTTCTAAGTTCAAACTCTTTACAATGTGATAATATTGAGCAAATTCCACAGTTGATGCAAAAATAAATAAATATACTGGTAAAAATTTTATTGTCTTTTGTATAAGTCCTCTTATTAAGGTATACAGTAAAATAACTACCAAAACATCTCCAATATATGGTCGAATAAAGGTATCATGTACAAAAAGTGCAATAATTATCTCTATCATTAATAAAATAAAAAAACTAAATAGATACTTCCTGTTTATTCTCATAAATCCGCACTCCTTATACAAATGGTAGATAAAGGTATCTATTTTAGAAGGCTAGTAAACTCTAACCGAGTAAAAACATCTCTCATCGCTTCTTCATTGATTTTTAATTCAAGAGAACTTAAATTTACCTCTTGAAGTTCTGGTATATCACATTTTATTGTGGCAAGAGTTTTGCTTAGCATAGCACTTTTCTTTCCTACAAGTTCTGTTTCTGATTCCTTAGTAAGATATGATAAAGGTGAACGTTTAATCCCTAATAGTTTAAACATATCCTTTATTTCTTGCTCAGAACTATTTTCAATAAAATCATAGATCCCCTCAACAGTATCAAATTCTTGAAGTAAGGGAACTACTGCTTTCTCCCCCACCCCTTTTACACCAGGAATGTTATCAGATGCATCTCCTTCTATAGCCTTCTTATCGATAATTTGTATTGGTTTTAATCCATAAAAAGTTTCCATATAATCAGGTGTAAATTCAAAAACCCCTCCAGGGATATTCAATTCCTTTGGGTTTACTCCGACTTCAGCATACATATCACCTGCTTTTGAGGTTATAAGCCACACTCTTGTGTTTTCATCCACTAATTGAAGTGCATCTTGATCCTTTGTCATTATGTTAACAGCTACTTCTGGTGAAAATTTTCTAGCCAAAGTTCCTAAAATATCATCAGCTTCGTATTCCATAAAAGCAAATTGAGCAACTCCTAGCTCTTTAAGCACCTTATGAGACAGCGCAAATTGTGAGCTTAATTCTTCTCTAATTTGCTTCCTAGTACCTTTATAGGGTTCGTATAATCTTTTTCTAAAAGTTTCCCTAGTTAAATCCCAAGCACCAACTATATATTTAGGCCGCTGTTTTTTTACTATATTAAGCATTGTTGTAAGCATTGTAAATACTCCATTTGTGTACTGTCCATCTGAAGTCTTTAATAGTTTATGAAGATACATGTCCTTTTCCTCATCAGTTTTTGCAAACCTATATTCTTTAGGAAGATTCCCATAAAAACTTGAGACTAATAGGGAGGACATATCCAGAATTAATAATACATTATTCATTTTTTTAACTCCCTTTATCATTTGATATTTTTATCTAATTATAACCCAATAGTTAATAAGAATGAAAGGACAAGTTAGGGACGGTTCTCAAAATTACTTTTTGAGAACCGTCCCCATTAATTTTCGAATATTATATTAACCTGGTATTGAGGAGTTTCATTAAAAGTTAAAATCTTACTAATAATTGTTTTAGTTGTTTCCTTAGAGGTTTCCATGGCCTTATCATATAATTCTGGTGTCTTCATTTTAATGGACATTTTTTCTGAAACCTTTTGGTGTAACTGTTGATTTTCTGCAGGTGTCATTTTAATCTCACCAAAACGTAAAATACCATTTTCAGTGGATTGACATGTAGTTTTATCCTCATTAATATTAATGTATTTTATCTGTGGTTTAGGTATCTTCAGAGTTATTGCCTTGTCCTCTATTTCTATATTTTCTGGTTTTATATTAAGAAAATCTATTGTATAGGTGCCTGTACCAAAATAATTTATGCTACTAATTTTTTTGAAAAAGCCTAATGACCCCCAACTATTATCTAATGTAATTTTTTGAGACATATCAACTTCCATTGTAATAAGCTCATGTTTTTCTCTTATTTTATTAATAATTACATCCTTTAAAATAACCTTATTAGAAATATCGCTAGGAATTATGATTTCTCCCGGCATTGAAATTTTTGTAGGTGAAATAAAAAAGTGGTAAGCAATATAGAAACCAATACCCACACAAAGAAGTGCTAGTATCATAATATTTTTTATTTTAACTCTTTTAGCCAATATTAGATTCCACCCTTCTTCCAATAATAAGTTCCTTATATATATATTTCTCACCATAAAACTTATTACTATTTCAAATTAAATATTTACGATTGGAACTGTAGCTATAAAAATAAATATAAATATAAATATAAAAGGAAAATAGCTAATTTTGTAGAATATAAGAAAGGTAAAGTTTTATTACTATGGGGGGCTATACACATAAAATATGCAAGCTGTTAATAGTATAGAATAAAACTAAATTAAGGGGGTAAAATTATGGATTTAACAACAGGTTTAATTATCGCAGGAGTAGTTTTAGTAGCATTATTTTTGTTACTCTATGGGATAGGATTTACAAGCATTGGAACAGATGAAGTAGGCATTGTTGAAAAGTGGTGGAGTATGAGTGGTTCAGTGCCTTCAGATGGTCTTATCGCACTTAAGGGTGAAGCTGGTTATCAACCACAGGTACTTAGAGCAGGTGTTCATTTTAAGACACCTTTTAAGTATAAAGTAAAAAAGGTAAGATTAGTAACCATACCACAAGGTCAAATAGCTTATGTATTTTCAAGATCTGGAGAAAGCCTTGGTGATGGTCAAACTTTAGGAAAAGTTGTATCAAACAGTAAATCTTTTCAAGATGTAGCTGCTTTTTTAGCTAGTGGAGGACAAAAAGGTCCACAAAGACAAATTCTTCGTGAAGGTACTTATGCATTTAATTTAGCACAATTTATTATAATAACAAAAGATAAGGTACATTCAATATTTACTTCAAAAGATGAATCAGCACAGATAGAAACCATGAGAAGTGATTTAGCTAAAGTTGGTGGTTTTAATCCTGTGGTTATAGCAAGTACAAAAACAGTTGAACAAGATGAATCGGGTAATGCACTTAGAAGTAAAGATACTATAGGTATTGTTACTATTAATGAAGGTCCTACTCCTGATAATGGAGCTATTATTGCTCCTATAGTTGGTGATGGTATAACTAATGAATTTTATCATAATAACTTCCAGGAACCAGAAAAGTTCCTTGCTGCTAATGGTAGAAAAGGTAAACAGATGCAAGTATTAACGGATGGAGTTTATTTTATAAATAGAATGTTTGCAAACGTTGATATAGTACCAAAAAGTATAATAGATATTGGTTATGTTGGTGTAGTTGTAAGTTATTTTGGTGATAAAGGTGAAGATGTATCTGGCGCAAGTTATTCCCATGGTGAACTTGTTGAGCAAGGTAAAAAAGGTATTTGGAAAGAGTCTATGATGCCTGGTAAATATGCCTTTAATACCTATGCAGGTAAGGTTGTTCCAGTTCCAACTACTAACGTTATATTAAAATGGATTAGTGGTCAGACTGGAGTTCACAAACTTGATGATAACCTAAAAGAAATAAGTCTTATAACAAAAGATGCCTTTGAACCAAATTTACCACTTACAGTAGTATTTAATATTGATTATAGAAAAGCTTCTTCTGTTATACAAAGATTTGGCGATATTAAAATGCTTATTGAACAATCACTTGATCCTATGATAGCAGGTTATTTTAAAAATATTGGTCAGACTAAAACACTTATTGAATTAGTTCAAGATAGAAGCACTATTCAAGATCAAGCTTCAGCAGAAATGAAGGAGAAGTTTAAGTTGTATGATCTTGAGTTACAAGAAGTACTAATTGGTACACCTGCTGCTTCACTAACAGATAAGAGAATTGAACTTATACTAGCACAATTAAGAGACAGGCAGGTTGCATTAGAAGAAATAAAAACTAATGAAGCTAAACAAAAATCTGCTGAAAAACAAAGAGAACTTAATGAAGCAATTGCAAAAAGTGCAGCTCAAACAGCTCTTACACAATCAAGCATTGACATAGAAGTTGCAGATAATAAAGGTAAATCAGAGTTAAGATTAGCTGAACAGTTAGCGCTGAAAACACAGAAGCTTGCTGAAGCTGACAAGTATAAGAGAACACAAGAAGCAGATGCTTCAAGGTATACTAAAGAAGCTGAAGCTGCTGCTAATGCAAAGGCTACTGAACTTAATGCTGGAGCAAATGCAAAACAAGTAGAACTACAAGCTAGTGCAGAAGCCTTCAAGCTTGAAACAGTTGGTAAAGCACAGGCCTTAAACATTAAAGCTGTGGCAGATGCTACTGCAGAACAAGAAACAAAAGTTGGTATTGCAAAAGGTACTGCTGCTAAAGCTTTGGTAGATGCTTACGGCGGACCAGAATTACAAGTACAACAAAGTGTTATGATAGCCTTCGCAGAAGCATTAAAGATAAGCAAATCCCCACTAGTTCCACAAACAGTATTTATGGGTGGTACTGATGGAAAAACACCTAATGCTATGGAAGGTATAATGAGTATGGTTCTGGCTAATATGGCTACCGCTAAGAATTCAGAAACAACTACACCAGTAGATACTATACTAGTTAAGGAAATAGAAAAATAAATATGTAGATAGGGGACGGTTAATCATTATGCTATTAATGATTAACCGTCCCCTTCATTTTTCAATTTCATGAATTATTTCCATATCATTCATACTTGAATACTTAATCTTGTCGTTCTTCGTTAGCTTTGCCAGGTCAATTATTTTATATAACATAATATTACCTGCATTATTGTGATATATTATATAGCTAAATCCATCCGAAAGTATTATGTATTTTACAGTTCTATTTAATCTAAATATATTTTTGTAAACCTTTACATCTTTATCCGACTCATTATTCATATCAATTACCTTAGCTACAACTACTGGAAGATTCTGAAAATACCATACATAATCAACTACATCCTTTGAATATCCATCAATTGCCCTAACATCCTTTACAACCTCAAACAAACTATATATACCAGATAAAAATTCAAATAAAAGTTCCTGGGATACTCTTTTATTAATATGATTAAATTGTCTGTATATTTGGGCTTTATTTATCAATTCTACTAATTGATTATTGTTATAATTCATAAGTTCCCCCCTAGAATTATTAATTTATTTAAATAATAACATAATTTTACTTATATATCAATAATATCAATCATTACACCTCTCCCCTTATACTATTATTCAAATACAAATAGACCCTGGCACATCTAAATGCCAAGGTCTATTTGTATTTGAAATTGTGTATTATTTAAGACTGTTTATATGAGCTATAATTTTATCTATTATCTGATCAGCTTTTTTAATTACATCACTAACTCCAACATTTACTGTTGGTTTTCCAGCAAATCTTTCCTTATCTTTAATACCTATATCTTTTGTAAGAATTACCGCTGATGCGTCTTTAACATCCTCCATAGTGATTCTATTTTCAATTCCAATAGATCCTTGAGTCTCTACTTTTATTTCTATACCTTTTGCCTTAGCAGCTCTCTCCAATGCTTCTGCAGCCATATAAGTATGAGCAACACCTGAAGGGCAAGCTGTCACTGCTAAAATCTTCATTTACATACACCTCCTTTATTTATATTATCTCTCACTAATTTGTTTTATTCAAATGTAATTTCAATTTCATCCTCTTTACTAGTACTATACTGTTCTTTAGCTTTTTCTACATAAGGTTTCTTTAAAATATTAACCATAACTGCCGTAACAGCCACACCAACTAAAGTCGCAATAATGTATGCAAATGCATTAGTTGATACAGGCAATACTATCCATCCACCCCAGGGTGCAGGATTTCCAGCTCCAAGTATCATTGAAACAACAGAACCCGCTGCTGATCCAACCATTATTGAAGGTATAACTCTTAATGGATCTGCTGCTGCAAAAGGTATCGCACCTTCTGTTATTCCTATCATCCCCATTAATACAGCAGCTTTTCCTGCCTCTTTTTCTTCTGTTGAATACTTCTTAGGCGCTAAGAATGAAGCCAAGCCCATTCCTATTGGAGGAATACATATTGCTACACCAATTGCTGCCATAACCTTAAGAGCTATAGGAGATGCCATACCAGTAGCTGGATCTATGGTTCCTACTAAAGCTGCTCCAAACCCGTATGCAACTTTATTTATTGGTCCACCCATATCAAATGCTATCATAAGACCTAAAATAACACCTAAAAATGCAAGGTTACCAGTTCCTAGACCTTCTAACCAAGCTTTCATTCCAGTCATTAAATTAGCAACTGGAGCTCCAATAACCCACATCATCAATCCGCCAACAACTATTGTACCTACTAACGGAATTACAAATATCGGCATTACAGAACGCATAACTGAAGGAACTTTTATTTGTTTTAAATAATAAACAACTACACCTGCTAATATACCTGCAACGATACCGCCAAGAAAACCTGCTCCGATGGTATTTGCAAGGGCACCTCCGATTGCTCCAGGAGCAATACCAGGTCTATCTGCAATTGAAAATGCTATAAAGCCTGCAAGTATTGGAACCATTAAGCCCAAACCAGCTGCACCTATATTAAACAGGTCATTAAGCATTTTATGTGTTTCTTTAGGTGGTACACCTGCTGATCCATAAAGTAGTACCGATAGTGCTAGTAATACTCCACCTGCAACTACAAAAGGTATCATGTATGAAACGCCGGTCATTAAATGTTGTCTTATGTTTTTTAAGTTTTTTAACATAATTAATTCCTCCTCGATATTTGTATAAATAAATAATAACTAGTATATCGTTTACATTTGCTTGGAAAAATAAGTATTTTAATGATTTTATTCACAGGCCTGTTTTCAAATCATCACTTTTTATTTCTGATATAATCTTACCAACCAACCAACCATATAGCAATTGTTTAATTGTACATCTTATTACCACATTAATGTGGTAATTTTTACTTTCCTAAGTTAATAAATTATCTATTGGTTTTTGTACCTTTACCAAATTCATTTTCCCAATCTTCGATAAACTTTGCTACACTCCAGTCAGTGAGAGGGTGACCCATCATAGCTTTTATAATATCAGCAGGAGCTGTAATGCTGTGGACTCCGATTTTCATAAGTTCTAGAACCTGCTGTGCATTTTTAAAACTGGCAGCAAGAACCTTGGTATCCATATGATAGGTATTGATTATATTAACAAGATCTCTTACTGTACCAACCCCATCAGCAGAAATGTTATCTAACCTATTAACGTATGGAGCAACGTAATCAGCGCCAGCCTTAGCAGCCAAAAAACCCTGATGTGCTGTGAATATAGCAGTGGCTGTGATTTTTATACCCTGCTTTTTTAAATCCTTGATGGCTCTAAAACCATCCCCTGTAACAGGTATTTTTACGTACATGTTTTTGCGTAATTTACTTATAAATAATGCCTCATCAATAATATCTTCATATTTAGTACTTAATACCTGAGCATGTATTGCAGTAGCTTCACCTACTATTTCATCAATTTCCATTATAAGTTTAAGGAAGTTTTTCTTTTCTCCTGCTACTATTGATGGATTTGTAGTTACACCATCTATGACTAATTTAGAGTGAAGTTCTCTTATTTCTTCAACGTTTCCTGTATCCAATATTAGTTGCATTTCTATTCCTCCTTGATTTTTAAATTATATTACTGATAATAATAAACTAAGGATCTCTTTTGGAGAGTTTGAATTATGCAACTTATTTGTAAATTCCTCATCCATAAGTTTCCTTGCAATTGCTGCTATTAATCTAAGATGCTCATTACTTCCTTCTCCTGAGCGAGGTACAGCCAATAGAAATACAATCCTTACAGGTTCTCCATCTAATGAATCCCATTCAATTCCTTTATCATTTCTACCAAATGCTAAAGTTGCAGTAGTTACAGTATCACATTTTCCATGAGGGATGGCTATTCCAAACCCTATACCGGTGCTTGAACTTGATTCTCTAATAAAAACTTCAGCAATATAATCATCATAGGATTTAAGCCTACCATCTGCATTGATTAGCTTGGCCAATTCAATTATAGCCTCATCCCTTGAATTTGAACTAAGATTTAAATTAATAAAATTTTCGTTTGTTAAGTTTGACATTTTGTACCTCCGTCGTTTTAATAGTTTATTGGTTAAAATTAGATAATATCTCTATGATTTCTTTTGAGCTTTTACTCTTTCTTATCTTGTTAAGTGTGTTATCATCATCCAAAATAGAGTAGAAATATGAAAAAAACTTCTTTATATAACTTTTATCTTCCAGCCTCAAGGCTAGAAGAAATATTATATCTACCATTTCTCCACCCCACTCAATGGGTTCCTTAAGTACAGCAATGCTGATACAGGACCTTTTTACAAGTTTTTCTGCACCATGAGGTATTGCAACCCCTCTTCCTACAGCTGTTGCTGTAAGGTTCTCTCTCTCAATAACTGAAGTTGTAAAGCCCTTGTCTACAAAACCTTTATCTAGCAATATTTCAGACAGTTTTGTCATTATCTCAATTTTGCTTTGCGATTCCACCTTTAGAATATTAAGCTCTTCAATAAATAAATCATAATTTGAATTTAATAAGTATTCTTTTCTGAAGCCCAAAGCATTTTTTGAAAACTCAATATTTTGAGCAACCTTTTTAATTTTTATAATATCTTCATCTGAAGTTAGTGGCGAGATATTTACAATAGGCTTGTTGTACAGTGCTGCCTGTTCAATTGGTACAGTTGTTATTATTAAATCATAACCGTCCCTGTCCAATGCTTTTATATCATATAAAGAGAATGTACCCACAATTGTGAGATTTGAAACCTGCTTTAATAACCTTGCCGCAACTAGTTCACAGGTGCCTATGCCACTTCCGCAAACTACAATGCCTTTAATACTGGTATCTAACCGTTCTAATGCCGCCCCTACATGCAGAGCAATATATCCTATTTCCTCTTCTGAAACCTTTACCTGGTAATATTTTTCAAACAAAGTGCTAGTCGCCCAGGTGGCACCAAATATAGCGGGATATTTACTTTTTATTTCTTCAATTATCGGATTTCTCAAATTCATCCCATAAGTCATTCTATTTATAGCTGGCCTTAGGTGAACAATCAAACCGTTATATAATCTTTCATCATTATTCAGCTTATACCCAAGAATATTACCAACCAGATTCATAATCTCTTTTATAAATAACTTCAGCTTATCGTCAACATTGTCTACAATTTTATCCTGTCTGCTGAGCTGTACATTCTCGTGAATTTTCGAGCCTAAAATATGAAGAGTGAGATAAGCTATTTCACTTTCTGAAAATTCAATGTGAAATTCATTTTTAAATCTTTCTGCTATCCATTGCCCCACTTCATATTCTTTAACTTCTTTTATAGAAATCAGTTGATCCTGTTTTAATTCCACACCATTCTTACTGTTTAATCTTCTTATACTTATGGCAATATGCACAAGTAGACCTTCAAAAGCCTCATCCGTTAAAGACAGTTTAAATATCTTCTCAGACTCATTCAAGATAATCTCGATAACCCTAAGATCAATTTCTGGAATAAGTTCCTTAATTTTAATGAAGCTTTTATGATTTAAGCGGCTTTCATACTGAAGTTCTTCTGCTTCAATAATCATAGACTTCAGTTCTTCACTACTTTTGAGAACAGCTAACAATGATGAGGCTGCTTTTCTCCAATTTTTTTCATCCCCAAAAATCTGCAAACCAAAATTCTGTTTTCTTATTAGCTTTAGGTTAAATTTACTAAGCCATACTTCAACTTCATTCAGATCATTATGGATTGTAATTCTACTTACATATAAATCGTTAGCCAGATTTTGCATCTTTATAATGTCCTCTGCCTGAATCAGCTGCCTAATAATGTAATACTTTCTTTCCTCCGTTGACAAAGGTTTGATGTAAGTTTTATTACTATATGCAAGTTCTTTAAGATTACTCAGTTTGCCTTCACTACACTGAAGCCATATACCTACTCTTGCTTTCTTTTCAATTTTTACGCCCTCATATTGGGCTAAAAAGCCATCAAGTTCCTCAAGATCATATCGTATGGTTCTGTTCGACACATTCATTTCCTCTGAAATCCTCGTTGTAGTTATAGGTTCTTTATGTTCCAATAAAATTTTTAATATTTTACTGCAACGTTCATTTAAGTATTGGTTCATTGGTGCACCTCTTTACTAAATGACTTATTTTCTTAATTTCTACACTTTAATAATATATCTTTATGTGCTAAAAACCAAGAAAATAAAGGTCATATATGCTTCCACATTATTGTGGCACTTTTAACAAATACATTAATTTCCGCCAATTACAGCGGTGATTCCTCGACTCTGTATATAATTTTGTACGACCTCAATTTCATCTTTTATAAGAGGTTTAGTATCCTTAAGTATATAATCTTGGCCTAGAGCCTTATATTTTGAACTTCCATACTGGTGAAAGGGTAAAAGATGAACTTCTTTTATTCCGAAAGGCACTATAAAATCTATAATGTCCTTTATGTTTGACTTGTCTGATGTATATCCGGGTATTAATGGCAATCTTGGTATTACCTTTACAGTCGAAGATTTTTTCATCAACTTCTCAAAGTTACTTTTCATCAATTCTACATCCGCATGAACTATTTCTAAGGACCTAATTTTATCCATTATTTTAAAATCCCACAAAAAAGTATCTACATTATCTGCAACTTGATTAATAATATCAAAACTGCCCATACCCGTAGTTTCAACTGCAGTATTTATACCTAATTTCTTTAATTCTTTCAGTAATTCAATGACGAATATTCCTTGAGAAAGTGGTTCACCGCCAGAAAGTGTAACCCCTCCGCCTGTAGTTTCATAAAACACTATATCTTTCTTAACTTCTTCAAGAACTTCTTTAACTGTATATTCTTTACCAAGGATCTCTAAGGCTCCAGTAGGACAGTACTCTGGATCTACTCTGCATTCATAAACACTGCTACTACTGCATTTTGTACATAATCTTTCTTTTCTTATCATCTCGGCAGTAAAACTTTGAGATTCTGGGTTTGAACACCAGGGACATCTAAGGGGACATCCTTTAAAAAACACAACTGTTCTTATTCCCCCACCATCATGAAGACTGTACCTTTGAATATTGAAAATTATAGCCTTTTCCATTCCATCACTTCCTATAAAACATGTTCTGTTCTGTTTATTATGTCATTTTGAATTGCTGTGCTTAGCTCTACAAACATTGCACTGTATCCGGCAACTCTAATTACAAGATCCTGATATTTTTCTGGATATTTCTGTGCTTCCCTCAATGTTTCAACTGAAATTACATTAAATTGAATATGCTGGATTTTCAGCCTAACAAAAGCTTGTATGTATCCAACAAGTTTCTTCAAACCATCTATTCCCTCTAAGGTTGATGGTGATAACTTTACATTTAGGAGACTTCCATTAGAAGTTAGATAGTTATCTAACTTACTTACACTCTTCAGGCTTGCAGTAGGACCTTTTCTATCCCTACCTACCATTGGTGATAGCCCTCCATCTGCAAGTTGTTCCCCTTTCATTCTTCCATCCGGTGTTGCTCCCACTGCTTCACCTAAAGGAATATGAGCTGAAACTGTATAGGAACCTGGTTGAAATATGCCGCCTCTAATGTTCTTATACTTTTCAACATCTCTACAAAAGTACGACAATATTTCTGCACCCAGATAATCTACTTCATCTATATCATTGCCATACTTATGTTTTTTATTTATAAGTCTTTGTCGTAGCATTTCATTTTTGTCCCAATTTTCATCCATTACTTTCACAAGTTTTTGTAAGGTGATTTCCTCATCATCAAATACAAGTTTTTTTATTACATACAATGAGTCACTTAAATTTGGTCCTCCTATACCCTGAACCCCTGAGAAATTATATAAAGCCCCTCCCGCTGTAAGATCTTTTCCCCTCTCTGTACAGCCATGAACAAAGTTTGATAAGAAGGGTGTAGGTGCACACTCTCGGTGAGCCTTATCTACGATATTGGAGCCATCCACCATATCCTTTACATAAATAGATATATTTTTCTTTATTCGTTCTAAAAGATCATTAAAGCAAGTAAAATCAGCTGAGTTTTCTTTTAAGGTTATTTCCATAACCTTAAGTAAATTGAACATTGCAATATCGTGGAGTCCATAGGTTTTACCAGGAATTGAAAGTTCAACACAACCTACTACAGCATAATCTCTTGCATCTTTTAAAGTTACACCTCTGTTCACATAGGCAAGAATATTAGTCTCATCATTAAATACCTGAGGCATACCGGTTCCCATTCTTATTGTTTCTGCAACTTTCATGAGAAAATCTCTAGGTGACTTTTCTCCTACACGTACACTGAGATTGGGTTGAGGTAGTTTTATATCTGCTAATATATCAAGCATAAGGTAGGACAACTTATTGGTAACATCCTTACCATCTCCATCCAAACCACCTAGTATAATTGTATACCCAATAGGAAACCCAGCAAAATATTTAGCACTTTCAGTACTTCTTAATGCCACTATTGTATTAAATTTAATGTATAATGCTCTTAGAAGTTCATTTATAAACTCTTCATTAACTCCATCATCCAGAGATTTCCTGAAGTATGGGTACATATACTGGTCAAAACGCCCTGGAGATATGGAGCTTGCATTGGATTCATGTTGAAACACGACACTTACATACCAGAATAACTGAAGAGCTTCATAAAAACTCTCCGGTTTGCCCAAAGCTATCTTATTTGAAATTCTTAAAATTTCTTGTAATTCTGCTTTTCTCAAAATATCATTTTCTTTTTCTACCATGTTTTGGATAACTTTGGCGTGTTTTAATATATAATCCCTAGAGGCTTCAAGTGTGATAAGTGATGCATGATAAAAGTCATTAGATCCTTGTTCAAATATCTTTGCTTTTACATCCTCAATCAAAGCACCCAAACCCTTTTCAAAAACAATCTCATAATCAGGAATTATATGCCCTTGTCCTTTATCTGTCTGGTTTAGTGCCACTATTTTTGTTTTTGTGGTTTTTTTAATGTACTCTGGAATGTTTTCATCACAATAATCCTTTAAAGACTTTCCTTTCCAGTAAGGAAAAAGTTCCTTTTTATAATATTCCTTATCTTCATGGCTTATTTCAAACTTATCCTGCTGCCTTGTTGGAAATTCATCTAACTCATCAAGTATCCAGTAAGGAGACATTTCTGGAGATACAACTCCTGCTCTTGGGTTTACTGTCCTTCCACCTATAATAAGTTCACCTGGACTTATTACAATTTCTGACTTACTTAATATATTTACCAAGGCCTTAGCCCTTCTTATTATTACAGGTTCTCCCTGGGTGTTCTTCCAGCTTTCTGTATATAATTTTGCCCTTTCAAGAGAAATTCTCCTCTTTTCAGTAAAAAGCTCATCCTTTAAGCTTTGAATTCTATTACTAAGCATACAAATTACCCCCCTATTAAACTTTTACCTACTGTAAGCCATCTCAATGACTCTTTGGCACTTTAAAGCATCTTCGAAGTTAGCTGCAATTCCTGTATCTTTTCCCTCATAAACTGAATTTGCGAAGTTCATCAGTGAAGCAGTATGTGCGCTCTGAAAAAAGCCTAATAGATTTCTGTCGTCAGGGTAATAAAGTAATTCTTCACTATTATCCCCTGGGTTAATAAGTAATGTGTTATTAGTATTACAATCATAGAATTCCAGCTCATGAGGCTTTTTAACGTTAATTTTAAAACTACCCTTTGTTCCAAAAATTTCAAAGGAATCCCTTTCATCACTTTCAGCAAAAATCCTTGAAACTTCAAGGCTACCCATAACTCCATTTGCAAGTTGAAATTCACAAAAGGCAATTTCATCAACAAAGTCTCTTTCTTTAAAAAATATTCTTGTATTTGCTTTTACCTTTTCTATAGCTCCCAAGGTAAAGTGTATCAAATCTATAAGATGCACTCCGAGATCCAGTAGCGCTCCTCCTCCAGAACCTTGAAGCGTCCTCCAGCTTCCTGCCTTCTTTTCACTTAAGTAACTTTTGTGATAAGTCTTTATTTTAAAATCAATAATTTCGCCTATGGTTTCCCTCTCAAGTTCTTTTTTTAACAATCTTACTGCAGGAAGGAATCGATACATCAAAGCAACTGCTGCTTTGATATTATTATCCTTTATAAGCTTTGCCATCCTTTCAGCATCCTCATAATTAGAGGATAGGGGCTTCTCGCAATAAATAGCTTTTTTATACTTTACTGCTCTTTCTACCAGCTCCAAATGAGAATCATTTGGTGAACATATACTTATAAAATCAACACTTTCGTCTCTCAATACCTCTTCTAAATCCATACTTACTTTAGTATTTATCAATCTAATTTCCTGTGGTTTTCTTGTAACTACATACTTAAGATTTAAAGCAAAAGGAAAATTGAATCTCAAGTTTGCATCAAAGGAAGCTAAGGCATGTGTTTTAGCAATTGATCCAAAGCCAACTATGGCAAAATTTATTATTTTCATAGGATACCTCTCTTTCAATTAGAACTTAATACATTTTAATTGTTTTGTATTGTTTCTTATTGTTGTGTATTGTTTAGAATCATTATATAATATATTTATCGACTTATCAATATGATTATTTGGAGGTATTTATGGAAAATCTAAAGTTACAATTAGAAGAAATTGAAGATCAAGAAAAAAATCTAGTTTTTACAAGATTTGATTGTTCGGAAGCATTAAATATAGGACTAAGACTCATTGAAAAAGGTAAAAACTTGAGCAAAGGAATTACTATAGATATAATGAAAAACGGTCATCACCTTTTTCATTATTCCTTTGAAGGCACCTCCCCAGATAACGATGAATGGATAAAAAGAAAAAACAATGTTGTTACCAGATTTTATAAAAGCTCCTTTAATATAGGACTTAAATTAAAACTTTTAAACAAGTCTATAGAAGAAAAATATTTTCTTTCTCCAAATGAATATGCTCCCTATGGAGGCTCATTTCCTATTATAATTAAAGACACTGGCGTAATCGGTACTATAACAGTATCTGGATTAAGTCAGGAAGAAGATCATAATCTTGTTGTAGAAACAATACGAGAATATTTAGAATCCTAGAAGGAGTTGGTTTAATCATGTTTGCTGAAGAAAGGTTACAAGAAATCTTAAAAACACTTAAAGTAGAAGGTAAGTTAAAAGTTAAAGATCTTAGTACAAAATTTGATGTCACAGAAGACTGTATAAGAAAGGATTTAAAGTCTCTTGAGAATCAAGGTCAGTTGAAAAGAACCTATGGTGGCGCCGTTCAGTTGAGAGAATCCGCGCAGGTTCATGATATTTTTCAGAGAAAAGATGTTGATATTTCAACAAAAAATATTATTGCAATTAAAGCTTTTAATGTTATTAAAGATAGAGAAACTATTTTCCTGGATATATCTACTACAAACATATTACTTTCAAAACTTCTTGCTAAAAGTGATAAAAAGTTGACTGTAGTTACAAATATGTTAGAAATATTAAATATACTTTCCAAGGAGAATAATATTACTGTAATATCGCCCGGTGGAGTACTTAACAAGGAACTTGATGGGTTTACGGGAATCTGTACAATAGATTTTATCTCAAAATATAAATTTGATAGAACCTTTATTGGCAGCTGTGGAATTGATGTTTTTGATAGGAGTATAACAACTTTTGAAATTGACGATGGTATTACAAAAAAAGCAATTATTGAGTCTGGGAAAAAAAACTATATTGTTATGGAAAGCAAAAAATTCTATTTCGATGGTAATTACAAGTTTGCAACTATAGATGATATAGATTGTATTATAACAGATGAAATTCCTAAAGCTGAAATTAACTCAGTTCTAGATGAATTCAGTATTCAATTGATTTAAATAGAGCCAATATAACTTTCTATTAAAAGTCAGCCAAAGTCTGATCTAAAGAAAAAAGCCTGTCATAATACTACTTAAAGTAAGATGACAGGCTTAATTATTATTTAGGCGGCATCACAACTGCTTTACCCTTTAAAACAAGTTCTCCATTTTGATTTGTACAGATTGTATTTAATACAATTCTATTTTTTTCTTCTATTTTTTCAATAACCTCTACCTCAGCTTTTATAGTATCTCCAATTCTAACCGGAGCTAGAAATTTCAATTCTTGACTTAAATAAATTGTTCCTGGTCCTGGTAACTTCATACCAAGCACTGCAGAAATCAATCCTGCGGTTAGCATACCGTGGGCAATTCTACCTTTAAATATTGAACTTTCAGCTTCTCTTTGGTTTATATGGGCCGGATTTAAATCACCCGTTATTCCTGCATAAAGATAAACATCAGATTCACTTATAGTTTTTTCAAAATCCTCTTTATCTCCAACCTTTAGTTCTTTTATTGTTAAACCTTTCATTAATGATTCCTCCTTTTTTATACTATTCCAAGCATTGCAGCACCAACGGCTACTACACATGCCAGCAGGGTACCAACTGTACAAATCATAAATATGTCTAGGTATGAATCCTTATGAGTTAATCCACAGATACCTAATAAGGTTATAACCGCTCCATTATGAGGAAGTGTGTCTAATCCACTACACGCAATTACAGTAATTCTATGAAGAGCACCTGGCTCTATTCCCATTTGATTTGCTAGCTGTAAATAAGTGGTCCCAAGCGCACCAAGAGCGATACTCATTCCTCCAGATGCAGAACCAGTTAAACCAGCTAATACGTTAACTGAAATCGCTGTAGAAATAAGTGGATTTGAAGATATTCCTATTAATGCAGTTTTAACTATTGCAAAGGAAGCAAGAGATGCTACTACATTTCCATATCCTACTTCTGAAGCAGTATTTGCAATTGCTAGTAATGAGCCAATGGCTCCTCCATTAACTGTTTTTTTCACATCACCAAATCTTTTTCTATTTATAACAAGTGTAAATAATATTGCCGATATAAGAGAGATTATTAAGCTCCAAAGCCCAGTAACCTTTGATAAACTTGTATTAAATGGAGCAACCTTTAGATATTCCCCATTCATATTTGGAAAATACATTTTTGTTAAAATAAAGTTTAAAACTAAAACTATCAAAATTGGTATTAATGCTAAGTAAAAAGGAGGCAATTTAGACACATCAAAAACCTCGATGTTTTCATTATTATGACTACCATAACCTTCGCCTTTTCCTTGAGCTTTTTTACTACGACTAGTTAGCCACCACATTCCAAAAGAAAACATTACTAGTGCAGCAATTATTCCAAGTATAGGTCCTGAAAAGGTGTTTGTACCATAAAAAGGCATTGGAATCGCATTCTGAATTTGAGCGGTACCAGGTAATGCAGTCATTGTAAAAGTGAAAGCTGAGAGGGCTATAGTGGCTGGCAATAATCTTTTTGGTATACCAGCTTCTCTAAACAATGCTGCTGCAATAGGATATAGTGCAAAGGCAACTACGAAAAGTGAAACACCACCATAAGTTAAAATCGCTCCTGAAAAAACTATAGCAAGAATTGCTTTATTCTTTCCGATTTTATTAGAAATATAGAGAGCAATAGCTTTTGCGCTTCCTGAATCCTCCATAACTTTTCCAAATATAGCTCCAAGCAAGAATAGTGGAAAATAAGTCTTTGCATAATTTGCGAATTCTCTCATAAAAAGTTCAGTATATGTTGGGAGTAATGCATATCCCCCACCCATAAATGCAGCTAGTAAAGCCAGTGCTGGAGCAAGAATTAAAACTGTGACTCCTCTATAAGCAAGATACATTAATAAGGCTAAAGATAAAATTATTCCAATAACACCAATCATAATAATTCCCCTTTCAAATTAAGATTCATTAGTTCTTCAAAAAATATTTTTTCATCCATGAATTTTAGATTTTCAGATATAATTGGAGTAAACTCCATTTTATCTAAAATATCCTTTTTCAAATCAATACCAGGAGCAATTTCTTCTAAAGTAACCCCTTCTTTCGTTAGTCTAAAAACTGCTCTCTCAGTAATGTATAGTACTGATTGGGCTACATCTACAGCATACTCACCACTAAAGGTAATCTGCTCAACAGCCTTAATAAATTTAATAGCCTTACCTTCTTGTATAATATTTAAATGTCCCTGATGTATTTGAATATTTAAACCACCTGCTGTAAAAGTACCACAGAAAACAACCTTTTTAGAATTTTGAGTTATATTGATAAATCCACCACAGCCTGCAATTTTAGGTCCAAATTTACTTACATTAATATTTCCTTTTTCATCACATTGAGCAAGACCTAAGAAGGCTACATCAAGACCCCCTCCGTCATAGAAATCGAATTGATTACTTTGATCTATTATACTTTCAGGATTTATAGCAGCCCCAAAGCTTAAACCACCTGCAGGAATTCCACCTATTGGACCTGATTCTAAAGTAAGCTTCATTTCATTGCTAATGCCTTCTTCATTTGCCACCATAGATATCCCTTCAGGCATTCCAATTCCAAGGTTAGTAATAGCATTGGGAATAAGCTCCATAGCCGCTCTTCTAGATATTATTTTTCTTTCATCTAGTTTTAAATTTTTAATATTATCAACAGCCATTTTTATTTCCCCATTATAGGAGGGATTATATTGTTCAGCAAAAGTTTGCATATGATTTTCAGGTTTTGAAACTACAATAGCATCTACTAATATTCCTGGAATCTTAACCTTTCTTGGATCAAGAGTTCCATTAGCTACAACTCTTTCAACTTGAAGTATTACAATTCCTCCAGAGTTTTTGGCTGCTTGAGCCATTGATAGACCATCCAGGGTTACAGCTTCTTTTTCTAAGGTAGCATTCCCATTCTCATCAGCATAAGTGGCTCTAAGAAGTACTACATTTATAGGAAAAGCTTTATAAAACAAATATTCTTTATTATGAATTTCAATGACTTCAACTATATCTTCTTTTGTGAAATCGTTTAACTTACCGCCGTCAATTCTAGGATCTACAAAAGTCTTTAAACCAACATGAGTTATTGTTCCAGGTTTTCCTGCTGCAATATCTCTATAAAGGTGAGAAATCACACCTTGAGGAAGATTATATGCCTTAATTTTATTTTCATTAGCTAGTTTTGCAAGCCTTGGCGCAAGTCCCCAGTGACCACCTATTACCTTTGAAACTAATCCCTCTTCACCAAGATGATTTAAACCTTTTTCTTTTGAATCTCCTTGCCCAGCTGCATATACCAAAGATAAATTATTAGGAATTCCTTTTTCAAGAAAGCACTCACGAATTTTTATAGTTAATTCTTCAGGATGACCGCAGCCTATAAATCCTCCTACTGCAACGGTATCTCCATTTTTAATTAAAGCAATTGCTTCGCTACTTGACATAATCTTTTTCATTTTCTTTACCTCCTGCATTATATTAGTAAAGCTTTATACTAATATATATAGCAACTATCATGCCAACAAAAAAGTTGTAAAAAACAGATTATCTGTGGGATTTTGGCGCTTTAATATGAAACTTAGTCTCTATCTTATGTTTATGTGTACGATATTATAAACATAATGGCTGTAAACATTTACATTTTGTTTGAAAAAACGAACAGTATTCTTCAATTTAAAGAATACTGTTCATAAAAAGAAACACTTAAAGTGGTATTTTATACTTTTCAATTTTTTGATATAAGCTTGTTCTTCCAATTTCAAGAATTTTTGCAGTTCTAGTTTTATTTCCATCTGTAGCCTTAAGTGCCTCTATAATAGCTTGTTTTTCTGTTGCCATCATAGTTTCTTCAAGACTCTTAATAACTTTAGTTTCTTTTCTCCCTGTAATTTCTTCAGGTAAATCTATTGGAGAAATTATATTACTATCTTCTATTACGTTAATAGCTCTTTCTAATATATTTTCAAGTTCTCGAATATTTCCTTCAAAGGCATAATTCTTCATATAATATTCAGAATCCTTAGAAATCCCCATAACTTCTTTATTTAAATCCTTTGAAATCTTTTTAATAAGATGATCTGCAATAAGTAAGATATCATCTTTACGCTCGCGAAGAGCAGGAATATGAATAGTAACAACATTTAATCTATAATAAAGATCTTGCCTAAAATTACCTTCATGTACAGACTTTTCAAGATTCCTATTTGTTGCAGCTATTATGCGAATATCAATTTTTTTACTTCCTATGGACCCAATTTTCTCAACTTCTTTTTCTTGGATTGCTCTTAATAATTTTACTTGCATGTGAATGGGCATATCGCCAATTTCATCTAGGAATATGGTCCCCCCATCTGCTAATTCAAATTTCCCCATTTTACCTTCCTTTTTTGCGCCAGTAAAGGCACCCCCTTCGTACCCAAAAAGTTCTGATTCTAATAAGTCCGTAGGAATAGCTCCACAATTTATTTTTACAAAAGCTGCATGCCTTCGATCACTAGCCAGGTGTATTGCATGAGCAAATAATTCTTTTCCAGTGCCACTTTCACCTAGTATAAGCACATTAGAATGTGTCTTGGCTGCTTTACGTGCAATAGCTTTAGCCGTATTGATTTTTTCGCTTGAACCTATTATGTCCTCAAAGGAATAAGTTGCAGTGTTTAATTGCTTCAAACGAGTTTTATAGGTTTCAAGTTCCTTTTCCATGTTCTTAATTTTACTATAAAGAGTGTTTAACGCTTTCACATTTCTAAATAATACCTTACCTATTGCACCAATTACTTCTCCATTTTTAATTATTGGGATTCTACTAGCAATCATATAACTTCCTTTTATTTTTTGCAGTTGCGCAGTTTCTGTTACTCCTGTTTGCGCAACTATGTGCATCCTTGTATTCTCTATAACCTCAGTAACAAGTTTTCCTATAGCATTTTCCTGTGAAATTCCTAAAAAATCACAGTATGATTTGCTAATCATAGTTATAAATGCATTTTTATCTATAATTATAATACCATCATAAGCATTATCTATAACTGTTTTTAATATTTCAATAGCATCTTCTTCAAAATCCATTATAAAATCAGCTCCTTCATATGTATTCAATATTATCATTCTAGTTTACTTGGAGCGATTTGGGAAGTAATAATGCTATTGCTCCATCATTTAAGCTTGATAAATTACTCGAGAGTACTTTCGAGCCTTTTTATGACTTCAAAAAAAGCACTGGTGGCTTATTTAGCCACTACAAAGAATCTGGATTAGATAACGAAAAAAAAAAGTATGCTAAAATTACTTAGCATACTTTTTTCCTATAGATCTACAATAGATACACCTTTACCAAATACAGTTTCAAAGTCAGTAGCAAAATCCTCCACTGCCTTTTTAATTGCAGGCATTTTGAAAGCATCATGAAGTAAAGCTGGTTGAAGGGTAGCGGTTTGTGCACCACATTCAAAAGCAGTATTTACCTGACCCATATTCTTAAAGCTTGCTGCAAGTATTTTGGTTGGGTATTTGTACTCTTTAATCATCTGGGCAAAGGTAGTAATAACCTGGCGAGGGTCGATATCCATGTTTTCCATACGGTTGAAATAAGGTGCAATAAAGTCTGCCCCCGCCTCCATAGCTAATAGCCCTTGTACCTTTGTATAAATAGCAGTGGCAGTAACGCCGATACCCTTTGCTTTTAAGGCACGAATTGCTTTTAAGCCTTGTTCCGTTACAGGTATCTTAATAAACACCTTATCATCAACATTTTTTAAAATTGCATCTGCCTCTGCCATAATACCAGCATAGTCCTCAGCTAGCACTTGAATATGAAGAGATTTATCCATACCGATAACCTTACGAATTTCTTTAAAGTGTTTAAAGAAGTCAATTTTACCCTCTAGTTTAATTATGCTAGGGTTACTGGTAATACCTGTAATTGGAAAGAACTCGCTATAGTGTTTAATATCCTCTATATTAACTGTGTCAAACATATATTCCATTTTAAAAATCTCCTAACTATATTATATTATGTGTTCAGTACGTTCAATTATATCATCTTGAGTTTGTTTTGATAGTACGTTAAAGAAGGCACTATAACCTGCCACACGCACAATTAAATCACCATGGTCTTCTGGGTGTTTCTGTGCATCCAATAACATTTCTCTAGATACAACGTTATATTGAACATGGAAACCATTAAGACGATTAAAAAAGGTACGTAGGAGCATAACAAGTTTCATCCTATCTTCCTCTTTCGTAAGCATTTGTGGATTAACTTTTTGGTTTAGTAGAACGCCACCTGTGATTTTATCAGTAGGTAATTTAGCTACTGATTTAAATACAGCTGTGGGACCACCTTTATCCATTGCATGACTTGGAGAACATCCCTCAGCAAGTGGAGTGTGTGCCTTTCGTCCATCTGGTGTAGCTGGGGTAGATGCACCCTGTGGCACATTTGCAGAGATTGAAGAAGTACCAGCATAGTATACTCCCCCAATAGGACCACGTCCATATCGAGTGTTGTGGTATTTACTAATCTCATCAATATATACTTCGTAAGCATCCTTAAGTAACAGGTCAATATAGTCATCATCATTGCCATACTTAGGTGCTCCGTTAATTAATGTTTCTTGAATAATTTTACCCTCTGCACCTTGAAAATCATTACTCAAGGCTTCCCATAATTGTGTAGGGGTAAATAACTTATCTTCAAACACACATTTTTTTATTGCCGCAAGTGAATCCCCAAGGTTTGCGATACCAACCTGAAGTCCGCTAATAAAATCGTAAACTGCACCGCCCTCTTTTAGAGTTAAGCCTCGGTCAATACAATCATCCACTAAAGCTGAACATAAGATATCTGCTGCATCTTGTTCTAATACAATGTCTGCACAACTGTCAATAATAACGCTGTGACGAGTAAACTCACGAATAATTTTATCCCAAGCATTAAGCACTTGATCAAAACTTTCCATATCTCTGAAGTGTCCAACACCCTGACATACCTTAATTCCGCTCTCCATATCAACACCATCATTTAAAGCAATCATAAAGCTCTTAACAAAGTTTAGGAAACTCATGCCAGTGCAACGATAACCCCATTTACCAGGAATGGCAACCTCAACGCAACCGATAGCACTATAATTGCAAGCATCTTCTTCCTTAACACCTTTTTCAATAAAACTAGGGATAATAATTTCATCATTATTAAAAGCAGGCATACCTGTCCCTAATCGAACAACTTCTATACACTCTTTCATAAAAGTGTCATCTAGTCCACGGTGGTAGCGAACTGTTAAGTTTGGTTGTGGTAGCTTTGTTTGGGCTACACTACGCAATATTAGATAAGATAGTGGGTTAACGGCATCTTTTTTATCCTTTGTTTGACCTCCAACTGTAACGTTTTGATATAATGGGCTACCTGCACTAAAGCGAGTATGACTCCAAGAACGTATTTTATTAATGGTATAAGTTTTTAACCATAGATTGGTTAGAAGTTCACAGGCAGAATCCTTAGTTACAGTTCCAGTTGCAATGTCTTTCTCATAGAAGGGATACAGGTATTGATCCATTCTTCCATAAGAAAGGGAGTGTCCGTTGGACTCCACTTGTAAGCATAAATGCACTATCCACATGGATTGGATAGCTTCTTGTAAGGTATCTGCTGCAGTTAAAGGAACTTTATTTAAAATACGATTCATTTCTAAGAGTTCACCTTTGCGTTGGTGATTTTCTTCAGATTGTGCTTTCTCGAAAGCAAGGTCCGCATAACGTTTAGCAAAATCAGCTACTGCATCTAGTACAATGATAATACTACGATAAAAATACGACTTATTTAGGTTTTTATAGTCGGTTAAATCTAAGTTAGCAAGCCTCTTTAAAGTACGTTCCTTGTACTCTGCCAAGCCATACTTTAAAATTCTATCATAATTAACAGCTAAGTGAGCATCCCCAGAAGTAATGTTACCCTCTGCTTTAATAATTCCTAAATCGTAAAATACCTTACTCTCAGAAGGCATAGCTGCAAGTCCGCGATCTTTTAAGGTGTTATGCTCCCAGTAAGGAGCAATATTTCTTAAAAGCTGCTTGTTTTCCTCAGTAATATAGAAACGGTCTCCGTCACGCTTATCAAACTCCTCAAGTTCTGCAACTACCCAATCCATTGCATATTCTGGAAAAATCGGAGTAGATCGATTAGCAGAGGCTTGATTACCAGCAATTAAAGTCTGTGGCTCAATGTATATACTCATATTTTTTAATATATTTTCAAGCATTAAGGCTCTGCGCAAAACCATTGGTTTGTCAGCGTGTAACTTGTAGCTCTCCGTTGTAAGCTTGGCACGCTCTACACATACCATTGGCTTTGCACTTAGTAAATCCTCACGAAAGTCTTTCATTCTTGTAGTTAGTTCACCAAAATGACTCATTATTATTCCTCCTTTTATAATTAAAACAGTAATTCAATAGCTCCAATAATGCCAAAATCATCGCCAAGTTCTGCAAATTTAAAATAAACCGGGAACTCATTGTGATTGTAGCTATTAAAAACTTTGCGTACAGGTTCAAATAACATCTCGCCGAATTTAACTAGGCCTCCCCCAAATATAAAGCAATTAATATTTAAAGTAGAGTATAGGTTATAACACCAAATACCTATATATTTTGCCATTTGCTCAACTGCCCAAATTGCCATGTCATCCTTCATAATGTGTGCCTTTAATATATGCTCAGCACTAATATTTTCCTTGCCACCTGCAAGTTCCACCATAATAGTCTGCTCACCAAGTTCAATTTTATTTAAAATATGTTTTACTATCATAGACCCAGAGCAATAACTCATTAAGCAACCTTTGTTCTTACAGCCACACATTATACCCTCATCTGGATTAACAATCATGTGCCCACTCTCACCACTCCAGCCATAACTACCACGAAATAATTCATCATTAATAATAATGCCTGAGGATATGCCTGTGCTTACTGGGCAATATAATATATGATGAAAACCCCGTCCAGCACCGTGCCTATGTTCAGCTAAAGCACCTGTATGCCCATCATTGTCTATAATAATCTTCACGTTTTCCCCTAGCTTTTTCATTAAATATGCCTTTGCAGGGAAATTAGCAATATTGGTGAGGTTTGAGGTCATTAAAATTTTACCCTCTTCAAACAAAACATAACTTGGCATACCTATGCCAATACCCTTTATATCCTCTAGTGTTAAATTGTTGGTACCAAGGAGTTCATATATATCATTTATTATTTTATAAAAAAACTCTTCTGCACTGAGAGTAGCATTTGATAAGGTTTTGTGTTTATCCACCAATTTCCTATGAACATCAAATAACCCATAAGCAATTTTTGTACCACCTACATCAATACCAATTACGTACTGTTTCATTTAATAACCCCTTTTCTCAAATTTCCTAAAACAGATGCCTAAACAAGGTAATTAAGCTTTAGTCCATACACACCGTTTGTACATCCACCTTATTTTTCAGTAATATATTTTTAATTTCTTCAGGTATTCTGTTATCAGTTATGAGGGTTGAAACTTCATTAGCCCTAAACTGAGCTACTACACCTTGTTTTGAAAATTTTATTGACTCAGTTAAAATAATAACTTTATTTGCATTTTCAGACATTGCCCATACGGTTTCTGTTCTCATATGATTTTTACCGGTAAAACCAGCTTTTTCAGTAAAACCATCGGTGCCCACAAACAACTTGTCTACATAAAAACTCTCAATACATTTACGAGTGACAGGACCAACAACTACTTGACTTTCTGTCTGGTAGTCTCCCCCAAGTAAAGTTATTTTTACATTAGGGCATTTTCTAATGTAGGAGGCTATAAATGCAGAATTAGTTATGATAGTAACATCACGTTTATTGTTTGCAAGTTCCTCAGCCAGTAGTGCACAACAAGAGCCAGATTCAATCATAACTGTTTCACCATTTTTAACTAAATTTGCTGCCAAGACTGCGATCTTACGTTTTAATTCATTGTTAAAGGCTAGTCGGTTACTAATATCATCACTACTAACCATTACTGCCACCCCATGTTCTCTCCTCAAAAGACCTTTTTCTTCAAGTAGTACTAAATCCTTACGAATAGTAACTTGTGACACTTCTAGCTTTTCAGAAAGTAAGGCAACCTCAATACGACCACTTGTATTTACTAGTTCTAGTAATTTTATATGTCTATTAATCATTGAAAATCTTCCTTTCTTTCTTTATTATTATCAAAATTATAACATGACAGAGGTTAAAAAGAAAGAAATTAGTTTCGAATGAAATAAATAACCTTACATTCACAACTTCATTATAACAAACATTGCATTTTAGTCAATAAAAAGTTTCATTCGAAAGTATATTTATTTTAAATGAAGCCTCTTCTTTACTTTGAAAAATCTCTATGCTACTATAAACTTAGTAGAAAATTAGTAATTAAAAGGAGTTTTCAAATGGATAATTTAACTGCATGTATTTTTAATATTCAAAAGTATAGTCTTCATGATGGACCAGGAATCCGAACTGTTGTATTTTTTAAAGGTTGTCCTTTACAATGTCATTGGTGCAGTAATCCAGAATCACAATATGGTAGCCCCCAACTCATCTTTGAAGAAGGCAAACCACCTACCGTGCTTGGGGAATACAGAAATCTAGATTATATAATGAAAGAGGTTATGAAGGATAAAGATTTCTATGAAGAATCTAAGGGTGGCGTTACTTTGTCTGGCGGTGAAGTATTGTTACAACATGAATTTGCTATTGCCTTACTAAAACAGCTAAAAGATCAAGGTATCCATGCCGCCTGTGAAACTACAGGATATACCTCTCTAAAGATTTTTCAAGCCTTTATAGAAAATGTTGATTTAATTTTATTTGACCTGAAGCATTATAGTAGTCAAAAACACTATGAGATTAGTAATGTTTATAACGAAAAAATTATTGATAACTTAAAAGTTGCTATTAATCAAGGGAAAGAAGTTATTATTAGAATACCCGTTATCCCTGGTATAAATAACAGTCTAGAAGATGCAGAAGGTTTCTGTAAGTTACTAAAAGAAGTAGGGGCAACAAAAGTCAATTTACTACCCTTTCATCAATTTGGGCAAAAAAAATACTCTTCATTAAATAAAGAGTATAAATTTCTAGATGTTCCTCAGCTACAGGTGGAGGATTTGCAGGAATATAAAGATATATTCCTTAAAAACGGACTGGATTGCATACTTTAATTTACATATTGACATACTTATTGCAATATAATAAAATAGATATAGAAAAGGTTTTCTATATCTATTTTAAAGGAATGGTGTTTTTATGATGGGATTCATTTCTATTCTACTTGCTTCTTTTACGCAAGGTGTTACTGGTTTTGGGTTTGCACTTGTTGCTGTTCCTTTACTATCTTTATTCATACCTGAAATTAGAAATATTACCCCTATTATTGTTATTTATAGCTTTCTAACAAATATAATTATTGTATATAAATCAAGAGGTTATATAGATTATAAAAAAGTCCTTCCTTTGGTTATCTTCGGAATAATAGCAATACCTATTGGTACTTTTCTGCTCTTATATGTTAAAGTGAAAACCTTAAAGATAGCTATAGGTTTAGTTACAACAATTACTTCTCTTGCAATGCTTAAAAACTTTAAAATCAATATTAAAAACGAAAAAATATCCTATGGCATTGTTGGCCTTTTAAGTGGATTGTTAAATGGAAGTACAGGCCTTAGCGGTCCACCGGTTGTCCTATTCCTAACAAATCAGCATATGAATAAAGATGTATTCAGGGCAAATCTTACGTTTTATGGTATTGCAACTAATATTTTTACCATTATCCTTTTTCTTGTAGAAGGCATTATTAACATTTCTGTTTTACATTTCACAATATTTTATCTTCCAGCACTTTTAATTGGAGTATTTGTTGGAATAAGAATTTCCACTAAAGTTAATGAAATCTTTTTTAGAAAACTTACTATTTATTTGATAGCTTTTTTAGGATTGTCTACCATTATTACAACTATTTTAAAATAAGGTAGCCTCCTGAGAATTATTAACCCTTAATAATTGGATGCGCTACGGTTACAGTGGTGCCTTGTCCATAAATACTATAATACTCTAGGCCGAATTCCTCTCCATAAGTCAATTTTATCTTTTCATTTACATTAAAAATACCATATCCAACTACAGCATTATTGCTAGTCTTACCCTTTAGCATTTCATTGATTTCTTTTAATTTTTCTTCCTTTATACCTATACCATTATCCTCAATATTAAAATAAACTTTTTCATCTTTAATTTCACCACTTATTTTAATATACCCACTTCCTCTTTTTTCCTTAATGCCGTGATAAATTGCATTTTCTATCAGGGGTTGTAGAATTAATTTTATTACACTAAATCCTAATATTTCCGCTTTTATATTAATTTCATAATTAAGCTTATCTTCATATCTAATCTTCTGGATCATTAAATAACTTTCCACGTGTTTAATTTCCTGGGGTATTTTTATAATTTCTGCTCCAGCACTCAACCCTATTCTAAGAAGATTAGTTAAATTTCCAACTAAATCAACAATATCCTGTGCCTCATGTTCTTGAGCCATCCATTGTATTGTATCCAAGGTATTATATATAAAGTGAGGTTTTATTTGAGCATGTAGTATACTTATTTCTGCCTTTCTTTTCTTTTTCCCTTCTATTTGCACTAAGTTAATTAGATTTTTAATCTCTCTAACCATATTATTAAATGCATTTCCAAGTTCACCAATCTCATCATTATATTTACTATTAAAAACTACATCAAAATTTCCTTCTTCAGTTTTTTTCATAAGCCTTTTTAGTTTTGCAATGGGCTTTACTATGGATCTAGTAAAAAATATTGCTAATATCTCCGCTATTAATAAAGTTATAATAGCAATAAGTATAGAATAATATGCCAAGGAATTCATAACCTTTAAGCTTTCATTTAAAGGAAATACCTCTACTGTTCTCCAACCAGTATAAGTTGAATTTTTATGAATTATTTCATAATCAGTATCTTTAATTCTTTTAATTAAAATTTTATCACTTGGGTTCTCAATCCAAGAATCTTTTATTCTATAAACTATTTCATTAACAGGAGAATAAACTATTTCTCCATTAGAATCTACAACATAAATAAACCCGGTCTTTGCAGGTTTAACATATTCTATTAAGCTTTTAATAATATCCAGTTTCATATCAATGAGAATTACACCCGAACATTCTCCAGTCTCTTTATTAATTATGCTTTTGGACATTGACACTACCTCATCCGCGCTAAACTGAAAAATATTATTAATGTTTCTACCCACAGGTTTACTAAAAAGATGCATGGTATTAGGATTTGCTGAAGCTTGTAAATACCACCTTTCATTTGTTAGTGGGTCCCTTGAAATTCTACTCATAATATCACTTACAAATATATCATTTTTATTTACTATCATTATTCCAGCTATCTCAGGATGCATGGTAGTAAAGCTATATATGGCTTTAGATACACCTGCTTTAATATCCTTTGAAGTTACGTCATTGTCAAGAGTATTGATCTCTAAAAACTTTAAAATTCTTGGATCTTGGGATAAATAGTTAATTATATTTTCAGTATCCTTAATATAAAAATCAATATTGTTACTGATCTGTCTTGCCATCTGCTTTACATTTTCATCTTGTTGATTAGTAATTGAATTTTTATATAATAAATTCCCTAAAATTGAAATTGTTATAATTGGCAGTAAAATCACTAAGAAGAAGTAAAAGGCCAATTTACCTCCAATACTCTTATTGAAAAATATCGGTGTAGATTTGTTCATTTCCACCTCTCCCCTCTTGATATACTTATATACATAATAATACCTAATAAATGTAATTTTTACAATAAACAAATAAGCTAAGGAAAAGGACTATCTCAAAATAATTAATCACTTTTGAGATAGTCCTTCCTATAATTTTATCTAATAAACTTCTCTAAAGGTTGCATCATTTTTGTCTAAATCTGTAACTATAGAGGTTCTGTATAACATACTATTATTATGTCTAATATATTCTCCTGGGAAATTGTATGATTCGAAGGAGAACATGCTACTGTCAGCCAAGCCAGGTTTTATCCTCCAGGTGGCATCTGCTTTGAATACCGCAGAATTATCATTGGTATCCAGCCATATTTCACCACTTCTATGTCTTAAGAACATTCCGGGGTAGTTAACTGATTCAAGGGAAACACAACTTGGATCCGCAAGCCCAGGTACCACCTTCCACCCGCAGTCTTCAATTGGAGATACAGTTCCTGATATATATCCTCTGGAATTCTGATGGCGTATGAAATTCCCTACCATATTTTTGGCTTCAAAACGACCTTGATTCTGTTTTACAAGTATGTTGTCGAACTTAGCTACTGAGTTATATGTCCTTAGGCCTATGGTGCCAAATGCGTAGGAAGTGTCTGTAATATTAATCTTAGGTGTATTCATATCACTTACGTATACCTTAATATTAGAATCATTAGTAACTACCCTAATATGGTACATTGTATTTGCAGTTGTCGTCATAGGTGAGGTTGCTATCTGAGTCCAGTTATTATTAGCCTTGCCAAGTACAACCTGGTTTGCATTAATCCCTACATAGTAGCCTGTATAGGAATCCACTCCTGAAGTTGGCTTGGTAACTCTGAATAATAATCCTGCATCTCCACCATTTACTGATACGTCTGCATCGTAGGTGAAATTAGAGAAATACATGCCATTTGCAATTGATTTAGCTCCAGCATTTGCTCCCACATTATACTGTCCATTTGTTACGCTCCAAGTGCCGCCGTAGTTTGTAAATCCATTTGCATTTCCATCCTCAAAATTGTCAATTAAAGCAGAACCTGCTGAACTTGGTTGTGTATAAGAGTAGGTAACCTTAGAAATACCAACATCCATGTATTGTCCTCCGGCTTGTTGTTTGCAGTGTACTGCAATAACGTTGTTTCCGTTGGAAATTATGGCATTTTTAGATGCTTGGCTCAATGGAGCTATAGAATAGGCTGTTGTATAACCAGATAAGGTAGTAGCCAATACTCCATTGATATAAATTTCAGAATTATCGTCGTGATGAGCGATAAAAGACAGATTGTTTATATCATTAGCTGTGAGTGTTCCAGGGTTGAAGGTCTGTCTCATCCAAATATCCGGTGTATTCCATGTGGTGCGGACAATACCGCCTGGGACAGGGGTACCAAAGCCTGCTTGACCAGAGTTCCATGCAGCATCGCTGAACCCATTGGTATTCCAGTTTGCTGCTGGTGTACCTGTAGTATATTTCCATGTACGACCTGTTGTCTTAGAGGTTGGTAATACCTCTGCACCTATAGTAAGGGATTGATTTATAATTTTCTCATTTGATGCCTTTATCCTATTTATATCCACTTTAGTTGCTCGACGATCGTAGGTCAAGAATCCATTAATCTCTACTTCAACGTCAGTGGTTTCAGTATAAACCGCAGCACTTAATCCATTATTTGTCTTAAAACCTGTAAGAGAAGTTGCATAATAATCGTATAAATTAGCGAATTCATCAGGGCTACTTACCATTGTGTATCCCCAGGAATTAGGATCCCACATATGTCCAGGAACCTTATATCCAATACCACCGAATTCCCCGTTGGCTAACGCTTGAGTTGAACTGCCACTTGGTACGCCAGGATCTGGATAGGCGTGGATATCAAGGACATCCCCTACATTATAATGGGAACCACCACTTGCTTGATTGGTCAAACGAGACGGATCAAGACTCTTAGCTAATCCTACTAGTCGCTCTGTATCAAATTGGCCTTGACTTTCGTTAAAAATAACCCACATAATTATTGAAGGGCTATTGTAAAGGTTTGCAATCATTCTTCTCAATTCCAATTCATACTGTGCTTTATCTATAGGTGGAGGAGTAACTCCTCCAGGAATATAAGAGTTTGCTGAGGGCATATCTTGCCAAACCATAATACCCAGTTTGTCTGCCCAGTAATACCATCTTTGTGGCTCAACCTTAATATGTTTTCTGACCATGTTGAAGCCCATAGCTTTTTCCTGCTCAATGTCAAATTTAAGAGCAGCATCAGTTGGAGCGGTATAAAGCCCATCAGGCCAGAATCCTTGATCAAGAGGGCCCATTTCAAATAAAAACTGGTTGTTCAGCATTAATTTCTGAACACCGCTCACATTAGCAACAGATATTTTTCTCATTCCAAAGTAACTGTTTACTGTATCAATAGTGGTAGTTCCGTTCTTTATAACAACATTAAGATCATAAAGAAAGGGATTATTAGGCGACCATAACTTTGGATTTGAAATTGGAATATACATTTCAGTATTTGGAGTTCCATCTACCGCTTTAACTATAGTTGTTCCATCTTTTGCTGTAGCTGTAACAGTAATTCCTGAGGTTAAACCTGTTGTATTCACGGTGAGTTTTAGCCTACTATTATCGATATCCGGTATTATTTTCAAATTGTTGATACTTGTTTCTGCAACTGGTTCTAACCAAACAGTCTGCCATATTCCGGTTGAAGGTGTGTACATAATTCCTCCGGGCTGTGTTGTTTGCTTTCCTCGAGGTTGTCCATAGGAGTCTGTAGGATCATATACTCGTACAATAATTTCTTGAGCACCAGTGCCAACAAGATATGGAGTAACATCATAACTAAAGGGATCATAACCACCTTTATGAATTCCTAGGCTTTTCCCGTTTATATATACCTGTGATTCCCAATCCACTGCACCAAAGTTCAGTATGATTCTTTTTCCACTCCAGGTGGAGGGTACTGTAAAACTACGTCGATACCAGACCCTGTCGTAATGCTTCATTACCCCTGATATGGCCGACTCTACAGGATATGGAACAAGGATATCTCCAGATAAATTTTGTCCAATAGGTACAGAATCATTAGCAGTTCCACTTTTAAACTGCCATACCCCATTTAAGTTGAGCCAGTCGGATCTTGTCATCTGGGGTCTTGGGTATTCTGGCAATGGGCTACTAGTGTTAATCTTACTAGCCCACTCTGTCATTATAGGAGCTTGCTTAATTGTGTAAGCTGTAGCAGTAGATGAAGATATCAGGGTGAAAATCACACCCATGATTGCACTCAAAGATACACTTGCAAAGATTTTATTTTTGAACAAAAATATTATCCTCCTTCTTTTCTACTCAATAATTCTTTTTCCTTTGCAAAATTCTTTTGTGTGAATGTTACAAATTATTGTTAACCGTCCCCTAAATCACCCCCTCTACCGTTTAGGTTATAACAGTCTTTCTTTTAGCATTTCTAATGACAATTATCCTTTGTAGAACAATAAATAAGAATAGCAACATACCTATTGCAATCTTTGTCCACCATGAATTCAATGTTCCTTGAAACATTATTAGACTTTGAATAACGCCGGCAGTTAATACTCCAAACAAGGGTCCAATAGCTGATCCAGCACCACCAGTTAGTAGTACTCCTCCAATTACGCAGGCGGCAATTGCATCCATTTCCATCCCATTACAATGTAATCCATAACCTGATAGAGTATATATGGTAAAAAGTAATCCACCAAGTGCAGAACAAAAGCCTGAAAAACTATATACTAATACTTTAGTTTTTGCCACAGGTAATCCCATTAAAAAAGCAGAATTTTCACTACCACCAATTGCGTAAACAGTTCTCCCAAATCTGGTGTATTTTAAAATGTACGTAGCCCCAATAACAACTATTAAACTCACTACCACATTTATAGAAATAAAACTGTCGAACCCAATTGGTATTCTAGTAGCAGCTATTTTAACGAAGGTTTTGTTATCTATTGGAATACTATTTATACTAATAAGATAGCTTGAACCTCTAGCTAAAAACATTCCAGCTAAAGTTACAATCCATGGATGTAGCTTAAATTTTTGAATTAGTAAACCCTGAACAGTTCCAAAAGTAACCCCAACAAGTAATACGAAAAGAATAACTATAATTGGATTAACCCCTTTTCTTAATAAATCAGCGGTAATCATACTTATAAAAGCTATCATGGCTCCAACAGAAAGGTCAATACCCCCTGTAATTATTGCAAAGGTTTCTCCAATGGCTACAACTATAAGATAAGCGTTACCAATAAACAGATTGGAAAACACCTGCAGTGAAAAAAAATTATCGTAAAAAATAGAACCTAGTCCAAATAATATAATAAATAGACCTATTGTGGCATATATTGAAATATTAGCTTGATTTACTTTAAATCCTTTAATTTTAATAAGCTGATGTTTCATAGACTTGCCACCTTCTTTCCCTTTATGATGCTAGTTTTTTTAGTCCTACCAATGATCTTTCTAAATTCTGAAGACTGAATTAAACAAACTGATATAACAACTATAGCCTTTACTACAAGAGTTACTTCCGGTGGAACTCCCAAACTATAAATAGTTGTGGTCAAACTTTGAATAAATAGTGCTCCAACTACAGTACCACCAAGATAAAACCTTCCTCCAGACATGGAGGTTCCACCAATAACTGTAGAGAGAATTGCATCTAGTTCTAAATATAAACCTGCATTATTAGCATCTGCACTTTTTATATTTGTACATATTATTAATCCAGCAAGACCTGCAAGGACACCACAAATGCAATAAAGTGAACAAATTACTTTTCTAGAATTAATACCAGAAAATCTACTTGCCTCTCGATTAACACCAATTGATTCTACAAACAATCCTAGTGCTGTCTTTCTCATTAATATATACATTATTACAATAACGGCAATAGCAATATATACAGCGATTGGAATTATAAAATATCCTGTCCCTATGAAAATAAAGGATTTATTTGTAAAGGTTAATATTTGCCCATCTGTTATTAATTGAGCTATACCTCTTCCAACAATATATAATATCAAGGTACCTACCATTGGTTGAACACCAATATATGCAACTAAAAAACCATTCCATATACCACAAATTAAGCCTGCAATTAAGCCTGCGAGTATAGCTGCTGGAACTGACCCATTACTCACTATAACACTTGCTGAAACGCAACCACTTATTGCAATTACAGAACCAACAGATAAATCGATTCCCTGAACCGCAATAACTATGGTCATACCTATGGAAATAATTATAAGCGGTGCTGCACGGTTTAGTATATCAATTAGACTCCCAAATAAATGACCGTCCTTCATCTCAATGGATAAAAATCCTGGTTTAAGAATAAAGTCAATTAAAATTATGCCAAATAAACAAACCAAAGGCCAGAATATTTGCATGTCATAGAATTTTTTAAATACATTATTGACCTTAATATTCTCCACTATTGTTTCCTCCTTCAGCAATTGTTTTCATAATTGTAGCCTCTTGTATATCCTCCCAGACTAATTCACCAATAATGTTTCTATCTCTTAATACCAGCACTCTGTGGCAACACCTAACAATTTCCTGCAGTTCAGAAGAAATAAATATTATAGTTACACCCTCTGTGGCTAACTTCGAGATTAGTTCCATTATTTCAAATTTCGCACCCACATCTATCCCTCTTGTAGGTTCATCTAAAATTAAAAGTTGTGGATTGGTTGCAAGCCATCTGGCTAAAATAACCTTTTGTTGATTACCTCCACTTAAATTATCTATTCTTGTCTCTATACTAGGAGTAATTATTCTTAATAGATCCACATATTTTTGTGCTATCTCTTGTTGTTTTTTCATTGGTATATTTTTAAATATTCCTCTACTGGATTGAAGTGCCATAATGATATTTTCTCTTATAGTTAATTGACCAACTATACCCTCAACCTTCCTATCTTCTGGGCAAAAACCAAAACCCTCCTGAATTGCCTTTAGAGGATTGATATAGGAATATTCCTTATCACGAATCTTAATTGTACCGTGGTCACTCTTATCTATTCCAAAAATCAATCTTGCAGTTTCGGTTCTTCCAGAACCCAAAAGACCTGCTAGACCAAGAATTTCCCCGGGTTTAATATCTATGTCAAAAGGTTCTATTGTACCTTTTTTTCCAAATTGACGAGCTTCAACAAAACTTTCTTTCAAAGGCAACTTATTTTCCTCATCAGACTTTCTACTAAAGTGTTCAATATTATCAAGCTCTTTTCCTACCATCTTAGAAATCAAATCAATACGTGAAAGTTTTTCTGTGGGGTAGGTTCCAATAAAGTTACCATTTCTAAGTATAGTTATACGATCTGAGATTTCATAAACTTGATCTAGAAAATGGGTTACAAACAATATTGATGTCCCCTCAGCCTTGAATTTTCTCATTGCTTTAAATAATTGCTTTACTTCATTACTATCCAGACTTGAAGTAGGCTCATCAAGTATTAATATTCCTCTAGAAATATCTACTGCCCTAGCAATTGCCACCATCTGCTGAATTGCAACAGAATAAGAGGATAATAATTTCTTAACATCAAGTTTTAAATCAAGTTTTTCTTCCAATAGTCTTTCAGCATTTTTATTAATTGAACTCCAATCAATGCTGCCATGTTTCATTGGTTCTCTACCAATATATATATTCTCTGCTACACTTAAATTTGAGCATAAATTAACTTCCTGATAAACAGTACTTATTCCATGTTTTTGAGCATCTTGTGTAGAATTAATCCTTATTGGCTTACCATTTAACTCAATTATTCCATCATCTATTTGATAAACACCAGTGAGAACTTTAATTAAGGTTGATTTGCCAGC